>CAZGYG010000095.1:0-10471 GCA_964530335.1 uncultured Rhodospirillaceae bacterium
GTTGCGCATCCCTTCCTTCTCCCTCCGGGAGAAGGTGGCGAGCGCAGCGAGCCGGCTGACGGGCGCCCCACGCCGTGGCGAGAATTCGCAGCCCTTCGCCGCCCGATCGGACAGCTTGGAACATGGCGCCGCGGCCACTACATTGGGCCCATGATCCGTTTCATCGTCGGTCTGGTGGTTCTGGTCGGGCTCGCCGTGGTCGCGCTGCTCGTCGCGCCGGCGTTCGTCGACCTCAATCCGTACAAGGACCGCATCGCGGCCGAAGTGAGCAAGGCCACCGGGCGCACGCTCGCGATCGACGGCGGCATCTCGCTCCGTCTCCTGCCGACGCCCAGGGTGACGCTCGGCGGCGTGCGCGTCGGCAACATCGAGGGCGCGCTCGCGTCCGACATGGCCACGATCGAGTCGCTCGACGCCACGGTGGCGTTCGGCCCGCTGCTCGGCGGCGAGGTCAAGGTCACCAGCATCACGTTGATCGGGCCGGTCGTCACCCTCGAGCGGCTTGCCGACGGCCGCGCCAACTGGGAGCTATCGGCCGAACCGGGCGACGGTTCCGGCGACACGGCGATCAGCTTTGACTCGGTGCGCATCGAGCGGGGCACGCTCGTGTACCGTGACGCGGCATCCGGCGATTCGTTCCAGGCCGACGCGATCGAGCTCGACGCCAAGGCGGCCTCGCTCTCCGGCCCGTTCGAGGCCGAAGGCCGCGCCATCATCGCCGACCTCGCGCTGGGCTTCCGCGCCCGCGTCGGCGCGCTCGGGCGCGAGTCGGTTCCCGTAACGGTCGAGCTCGACCTCGGCGAGGCCCAGCGCGTCGCGTTCAGCGGCGCGGTCGGCGGGCTCGACACGTCACCCGAGGTCGGTGGGCCCGAGGTCGGTGGGCCCGAGGTCAGCGGCGAGGTGAGCGCGGGCGGGCCGTCGCTCTCCGCCCTGCTGGCCGTCGCCGGCGTCGCCGTGCCGGCCATGCTCGACCAGCCATACACCCTCGCCGCCAGGGTCACGGCCAGCGCCGCCACCGCCAGCCTCTCGGACGTGACCGCGGCGCTCGGCGAAACGCGCCTGACCGGCGCCCTCACGGTCGAGCCCGGCACGCCGATGCGGCTCGACGGCATTCTCGTGGTCAACCGGATCGACCTCGACCGGCTGCTCGCGGCAGCGCCGGCGGCCGAAGCGCCAGGGACCGCGACAGGGCCGCTCGTCCCGGCGGGCTTCGCGGGCCATCTTTCGCTCAGCGTCGATGCGCTGGTTGTCCACGCCGAGATCGTCCAGCAGGTGCGCCTCGACCTGGGCTTCGATGCCGGCGCCGTGACCATCGAGCAGGGCACCGCGCTGCTGCCCGGCGCCTCGGACCTGGCGCTGTTCGGCACGGCCGCGCGGACCGCCGATGGCCCGCGTTTCGACGGCCAGGTCGAGATCGCGTCGGACAACTTGCGCGCGCTGCTCGCCTGGGCCGGTATCGCGGCGGAGTCCGTCCCGGCCGACCGCCTGCGCCACTTCGGTCTGGCCACGCAGGTCAGCGCCACGCCATCGGAGGTCGCGCTCGACGGCCTCGATCTGCGCATCGACACTACGCGGGTCACCGGCAGCGTCACGACGACGCTCGGCGCCGTGCCGGCGATCAACGCCGATCTGGCGCTCGACAAGCTCAACGTCGATGCCTATCTGCCGGCGGAATCGGCCGGCGCGGGCGGCGGGCCGCCGGTGCTGCCCACCGGGTTCGCGCTCGATCTGACCCTCGCGGCCGAGCAGTTGACCGTGCGCGGCCAGGGTGTGCGGGGCCTCGCGCTCGCCGCGCGGCTGGCCGACGGCCGCCTCGCACTGAGCCGTTTGCGCGCCGAGGATCTCGCCGGCGTCGCGGTCGCCTTCGACGGCGAGCTCGATCCCCTGGCGCCGCGCTACGACGGCACGCTGCGGCTCGAAGGTGCGTCGATCGCCGGGCTGGCGCGGCTTGCCGCGCTCGATCCGACGTGGCGGCTGGACGAGCTCGGTCGGGTCTCGCTCGAGGCCACGCTCGCGGGCGACGCCAAGGCGACGCGGTTCGATGCCAACGTCGCGACCGTGCCGTTCGATGCCAAGGTCGGCGGCACCATCGATGTCGCCACGCTGGCCATGGACGTGAGCTACGACGCCACGGTGCGCGACGCGGCGCGCGCGCTCGGCGCGTTCGCCGTGGCGGCCGAACTGCCTGACACGGGCCCGCTGCGCCTGACGGGCACCTATAAGGGTTCGCCCGATGGCGGCGACGCAAAGCTCGCGGCCAGCGGCGGGTTCGGCGCCGTCGAGGTCGCCGGCCGCGTCGGTCTCTCGGCGTTCGATGTCGGGTTCAAGGCCAGCGGCGCCAGCCGCAACGCGGCGCTTGCCCTGTTCGGCGTCGCGCCCGACATGGCCGACGGCGACTTCGCGCTCGAAGGCACGGCGAAGGGCGGCGCGAGCGAGGCCGCCGTGGACGTGCGCGGCAGCACGGCCGGGGCGACGCTCGCGCTGAACGCCGTGGCCAAGGGTCTCGACACTCGTGCCGCCTACACCGGGCGGCTCAGCCTCGACCATCCGGACATGGACGGGTTTCTCGCCGCCATTGGGCGCCCGGGCCTAGGCGCGCCCGGGCCGCTCAAGGTTGACTTGGCGCTCGCCGGCGACGACGCGAGCCTGCGCTCCGAGAGCCTGAGCGCCACCTTCGGCCCGGCCAGCGTCAATGGCACCGCGTCGGCCCGGCTCGATGGCCCCGTGCCGTCGGTCGATCTGGCGCTGAACGCCGGCGATCTGGTGCTCGACCCATTCCTCGGCGGCACCGACGGCGGCACGGAATCGGCCGAACGCTGGTCGACCGAGCCGCTCGATCTCGCCGGCCTGCGGGATGTCGACGGCCACCTGCTGCTCAACGCCACGAGCGCGACGCTCGGCGCCCTGCGGCTCGACAACGCGGTGATCGAGGCGACGCTTTCGGCCGGGGTGCTGCGGCTCGATCGGCTTGCCGGCGGCCTGTTCGGCGGCTCGCTCGCGGCCACCGGCCGGCTGGCAACCGGCGAGCTCAACGGGCTCGACCTGAATCTCGCGCTGGCCGACGTCGATGCCTACCAGGCGCTGGCCGCGACCGCGGATTACCGGGACCTGCGCGGCCGCCTCGACCTCGACGGGCGCTTCGACAGCCTGGGCGCGAGCGAGGCGGACCTGGTCGGCAACCTGGCCGGCGACGCGCGCGTCGCCCTGCGCGATGGCGTCATCGATGGCTACGACCTGACCGCGATCAACCAGCGGCTCATGCGGCTCGATACCCTGATCGACTTCGGCGCGCTTCTCGGCACCTCGCTGCAAGGGGGCTCGACCCCGATCCGGCAGGCGGGCGGCACGTTCGTCGTCGAGCGCGGCGTCGCGCGTTCGACCGATCTCGGCGCGACCATGGACGGCGCCATCGCGACCGGCGAGGCCGTCATCGACCTGCCGCGCTGGTATCTTCTTGTGAAGGGTCGCGCCGAGCTTCAGGGCCACCAGGACGCGCCGCCCATCGGCATGAAGATGGAGGGGCCGCTCGACGCGCCCGAAACCACGTTCAACACCGAGAAGCTCCAGGCGTTCGTGGCCCAGCGCGTCGTCGGCGCGGCGATCCAGCAGTTCGGCGACCAGGGCACCCAGACCCTGTTCGGCATCATCACCGGGCAGCCGACATCCGGGTCCCAGACGACCGAGCCGCAGCCGCTCGAGCCGCAGCCGTTCGAGCCCTTGTTCGGCGAGCCCTTGTTCGGCGAGCCCTTGTTCGGCGAGCCCCAGGATACCGGCGAGTTGCCCTTGCCCGCTACGCCCGACACCACGACGAGCCAGGACAGTGGCGAGCTGCCCGAGCCGGCGTTGCCGCAGCCTGGCCAGCAAGGCACGACGACCGACGAGCAACTGCTCCAGGACCTGCTCCAGGGCGTGCTCGGCGACTAGAACTGAGCGTCAGGCGTCGGGACCGATCATCCGCTCGGGGCGCACCCAGCGGTCGAACTGCTCGGCCGTGACGTAGCCGAGCGCAAGCGCGGCGGCGCGCAGCGTGGTGCCGTCCTTGTGCGCCTTCTTGGCCACGGCGGCGGCCTTGTCGTAGCCGATGTGCGGGTTGAGCGCCGTGACCAGCATGAGCGAGTCGTCGCGCAGCCGGGCGATGCGCGCCTTGTTGGCCCGGATGCCGGCGATGCAGTGGTCGGCGAAACTCTGGCTTGCGTCCGCGAGCAGACGGATCGAGTGCAGCAGGTTGTGGATCATCACCGGCTTGAAGGTGTTGAGCTCCAGGTGCCCCTGGGCGCCGGCCACGGTGATCGCGACGTGGTTGCCCATGACCTGCGCGCACACCATCGCCAGGGCCTCGCACTGGGTCGGGTTGACCTTGCCGGGCATGATCGAGGAGCCGGGCTCGTTCTCCGGCAGGATGAGCTCGCCGATCCCCGCGCGCGGGCCCGAGCCCAGCAGCCGGATGTCGTTGGCGATCTTGTTGAGCGAGCAGGCCAGCGTGTTGAGCGCGCCCGAGACCTCGACGATGGCGTCGTGGGCGGCCAGCGCCTCGAACTTGTTCTCGGCCGGGCGGAACCTTAGCCCGGTCAGCCGCGCCACCTCGCGCGCGAACCGGACGTCGAACCCCTTGGCCGTATTGAGCCCGGTGCCGACCGCCGTGCCGCCCTGGGCCAGCGCGAGCAGCCGCGGCATCGCGGCCGCGATGCGCGCCAGCCCGAGCTCGACCTGGCGGGTATAGCCCGAGAATTCCTGGCCGAGCGTCAGCGGCGTCGCGTCCTGCAGGTGGGTGCGGCCGATCTTGACGATCCTGGCGAAGCCGCGCGCCTTGGTCCCGAGCGCCTTGCGCAGCCGGCCGAGCGCGGGCACCAGCCGGCGCTCGATCTCGCACGCCGCGGCGATGTGCATCGCGCTCGGGAAGCAATCGTTCGACGACTGGCCCAGGTTGACGTGATCGTTGGGATGGACCGGGCGCTTGGCGCCACGCCGGCC
Source organism: uncultured Rhodospirillaceae bacterium (assembly GCA_964530335.1). Taxonomy (GTDB): domain Bacteria; phylum Pseudomonadota; class Alphaproteobacteria; order SP197; family SP197; genus VGDP01. Next base: position 4,972 of record CAZGYG010000095.1, read on the forward strand.
GCCCAGCATCACGTTCGCCCGGTTGGCGATGACCTCGTTGACATTCATGTTGGTCTGGGTGCCCGAGCCGGTCTGCCACACGACCAGGGGGAAGTGATCGGCGAGCCGTCCCGCGCTCACCTCGTCGGCCGCCGCGATGATGGCCCGGGCGAGTTTGGGCTCGAGCCCGCCGAGGTCGCGGTTGACCTTGGCCGCCGCGTGCTTGACCACGCCGAACGCGGCGATCAGCGGCGCCGGCATCCGGTCCTCGCCGATGCGGAAGAAATGCAGCGAGCGCTGGGTCTGCGCGCCCCAGTAGCGATCCGCCGCAACCTCTATCGGACCGAAGCTGTCGCGTTCGGTGCGGTAAGCCGCGCGCCTCTTGGCCATGGCTTGCCTCCTGCCGTGACGGACGGGGTGTGCGCTACTTGCGGCGGAACGACTCCAGCGTCACGACCTTGGCCGGTTCCTCGCGTTCGGATTCGACCGCCCCGTTTTGGGGTCTGGCCGCGGGGCGCGCCTGGGGCTCGCGGATGGGCTGGTTCTTCGGCTCGGCCGGTTCGGGTCGCGCCGCCGGTTCCGGCAGCGGCACCACGTCGCGCGCCAGGAGCTTGATGCCCCAGCGCACGCTCGGGTCGGCGAAGCCGGTGATCGCCGCGTAGGGCACCACCAGCCGTTGCGGCACCTTGTTGAAGCTGAGCGTGACCGAGAACCGGTCGTCGGCCACGTTCAGGTCCCAGAACTGGTGTTGCAAGGCGATGGTCATTTCGCGCGGGTGGCTCTCGCGCAGAGCCGGCGCGATCTCGACGCCCGGATGGTCCGTGCGAAAGCCGATGACGAAGTGGTGCTGCCCCGGCAAACCGCGGCCGGCCACCTCGCCGAGCACGCGGGCGATGACGCCGCGCACGGCGTCGTCCATCAGGCGATCGTAGTGGAACTCAACCTTCGACATCCCGGCCCCGCTCGCCGCGACGAAACGTTGGGGGGCTTCTGTTGCCCGGTGCCCCCCGGACCGCGCTTATCGCTTATGCAGCGACAGCGAACGCCTCGTTATCGTTGGCGTTTGTGTGTTGACCCGGTAACGGCGGTATCATCCCGAGCGAAAGCTACGTCCTTATTGCGCGCGTCGAGCCTTGTTCGCCCCCAAGAAGGGCCGGATGGCCGGCCCTGGAACTGGTGGAGGCGCCGGGTACTGCCCCCGGGTCCGCATCGCCTATGCCACGCAACCGTTTATCGCCATAGCCGGGCGGCGAACCGCCTGGCACCGGAAGTATATAGGTTCAGGCCGGCCTTTCGCAAACTGAGGGCCGTGGCCGGATCATGCTCTAACGGCTGTTGACAATCCCCAAGGCCCTCATTGCGAGGAGGCCGAAGGCCGACGCGGCAATCCAAGAATGCGAGGCCAGGAATCCAGGTATTCCGCCATTTTCTGGATCGCCACGGACGCTACGCGTCCTCGCGATGACGCGTTGAGGATTTTTTCAGCACCCTGCTAAGTTGTCACGCGAAGGAGCCGCGATGACCCTGACGCCCGAACAGAAGGCCGAAATCGAGGCCAGCCGCGCCCGGACCGCGACGACCCGGCGGCCGACCGTGGCCGCGCTGGAGGATGTGCTTTACACGCCTCTGCCGGTGCTCGATCACGGTTTCGTCCGGGTCGTCGATTACCTGGGCGACGATGCGTCCGTGGTGCAGGCGGCGCGCGTCTCCTACGGCTCGGGCACCAGGTCGGTGCGCGACGACGCCGGGCTGATCAACTACCTGATGCGCCACCGCCACACCACACCGTTCGAGATGTGTGAAATCAAGTTTCACGTGAAACTTCCGGTGTTCGTCGCGCGCCAGTGGATCCGCCACCGCACCGCGAACGTCAACGAAATCTCGGCGCGCTATTCGATCCTCGAGGACGAGTTCTACCTGCCGGCGCCCGAGCATCTCGCGGCCCAGGCCGAGACCAACCGCCAGGGGCGCGGCCGCGCGCTGGAAGGCGCCGAGGCCGAGCGCGTGCTCGGGATGCTGCGCGAGGACTCGCGTTCCGCCTACGACCGCTACGTCGAGCTGCTGAACGAGACGCCGGATGGCGCCAAGGTCGACCCGGAACGGACCGGTCTCGCGCGTGAGCTCGCGCGCATGAACCTGACGCTCAACGTCTACACCCAGTGGTACTGGAAGATCGACCTGCACAACCTGCTGCACTTCCTGTCGCTGCGCGCCGACGCTCACGCCCAGTACGAGATCCGCGCCTACGCCGAGGTCATGCTCGATGTGGTGGAACGCTGGGTGCCGCTCGTCCATGCGGCGTTCCGCGACTACGTGCTGGGCGGAGCCCGGCTGTCGGCCAAGGCGCTCGCGGCGGTGCGGCGCCTGCTGGCCGGCGAGGCGGTCGGCCAGAAGGACAGCGGTATGTCCCCGGGGGAATGGCGCGAGCTGATGGCGATCCTCGGCCGGTGAGCGGCGCCGGCCAATCGACCAGGTGCTGCGTCTGCGGCGGCGGGCCGGCGGGCATGATGCTCGGCACCCTGCTCGCGCGCGCCGGCATCGACGTGATCGTGCTCGAGCGGCACGCGGACTTCCTGCGCGACTTCCGCGGCGACACCGTCCACCCCTCGACCCTCGAGGTCATGCACGAGCTCGGCCTGCTCGACGCGTTTCTCGCCGAGCCGCACCAGAAGGTCGATCGGATCGTCGCGGTCGTCGGTGGAACGCCGACGCCGATCGCGGACTTCTCGCGGCTGCCTGTGCGCTGCCGGTTCATCGCCTTCGTGCCGCAGTGGAACTTCCTCGATTTCCTCGCCCGTCACGGCGCGCGTTACCCGACGTTCCACCTGAGAATGGCGTGCGCGGTCACCGGGCTGATCGTGCGCGACGGCCGGGTAACGGGCGTTCGCGCCCGCTCGGCGGACGGCGGCATGGTCGAGATCGACGCCGCGCTGGTCGTCGCGGCCGATGGCCGCGGCTCGCGGCTGCGGGCCGAAGCCGGGCTCGCGGTCCGCAACCTCGGCGCGCCGATCGACGCGCTGTGGTTCCGGCTGCCCCGCCGCGCAACCGACCCGTCGGGCGTGATGGGCCGGTTCGACGCCGGCCGGGTGATGGTGATGCTGGACCGGGGCGACTACTGGCAATGCGCCTATATCATCGCCAAGGGCGGGTTCGAACGGCTGCGCGACTCTGGGCTCGCGGACTTCCGTGCCGGCATCGGGGCGCTCGCGCCCCATCTCGCCGACCGCGTCGGCCACGTGCGCACCTGGGACGACGTCAATCTGTTGCAGGTGCGCGTGGACCGGCTGCGCACCTGGCATCGCCCGGGCTTCCTTTGCATCGGCGACGCGGCGCACGCCATGTCGCCGCTCGGCGGGGTCGGCATCAACCTCGCCATCCAGGACGCCGTGGCCGCGGCCAACCTGCTGGCGGAACCCTTGCGCCGGGGCACGGTAACCGAGGCGCACCTGCACGCCGTCCAGCGCCGGCGCGAATGGCCGACCCGGGCGACCCAGGCGTTGCAGGTCGCCGCCCAGAACCGGCTCTTGCGCCCGCTGCTCGAGACCACGAAACGCCCCGGCTTGCCGCTGCCCTTGCGGGTGCTGCGCCGGTCGGCCCGGCTGCGACGACTGATGGGGCGGCTGATCGGGCTCGGTTTCCGCTCCGAGCACGTGGCCACGCCGCTGGATCATGGTGCGTCTCGATGAAATCGTCCGCTGCTCGTCCTTCGCGACGCCGTTTCGCGGCTCCTCAGGACGAACGGCAGTAAACTAAACCGTTCGTGGTGAGGAGCGTGCGAAGCACGCGTCTCGAACCACGGATGGCGTCGCACACGGCGCTGGTTCCATTGGATCGGAACGTGCCCTACGCGAGGGCGCCGCCTACTGGATGACGATGCGCGGGGCCTTGCGCGCGCCGGCGCCGAGCGCCGCGTCGATGTGGCCCGCGACCCGGTCGGCGATCGCCAAGAACGCCTCGGCGTGGGCGCTTGCCGGGTCGGTCGCCACGATCGGCGTGCCGCCGTCCGAGGTCTCGCGGATGGCCATGTGCAGCGGCACCTCGCCCAGGAAGTCGACGCCGAGCTCGCCCGCGGTCCGGCGCGCGCCGCCGTGGCCGAAGATGTCGGCCCGATGTCCGCAGCTCGGGCACAGGAAGTAGGTCATGTTCTCGACGATGCCGAACACCGGCACGTCGACCTTGCGGAACATGTTGAGCCCCTTGCGCGCGTCGATCAGCGCGATGTCCTGCGGCGTCGAGACGATGACCGCGCCGGTCAGCGGCACGTGCTGGGATATGGTGAGCTGGGTGTCGCCGGTGCCCGGCGGCAGGTCGCATACCAGCACGTCGAGCTCGCCCCAGTTGACCTGGTTGAACAGTTGCTCGATCGCCTGGACCACCATCGGGCCGCGCCACACCATGGGCGTGTCCTCGCCGACCAGGAAGCCCATGGACATGACCTTGACCCCGAAGTTCTCCTTGGGCTCGAGGGTGCGCCCGTCGCGCGATTCGGGCTTGCCGGTCAGCCCCATCATGCGCGGCAGCGAAGGGCCGTACACGTCGGCGTCCAGCAGCCCGACGCGGCGCCCCAGCGCGGCCAAGCCGAGCGCCAGGTTGACCGCCACGGTCGACTTGCCGACGCCACCCTTGCCCGAGGCCACGGCGACGATGGCGGCGATGCCGGGGATGCCGGGCTTGGCCTGGACCTCGGGCCGCGCCGCCGGCGGGGCGCGGTGCGCCGTCAGCACGGCGGTGACCGAGAGCACGCCGGCGAGCCGAGCCACCGCCTGCTCGCAGGCGCGGCGCAGCCCTTCCTTGCGTCCGGCTTCGGCTTCGGCGACCTCGACGGCGAAGTGCACGTTGCCGTCGCGCACGGTGACGCCGGCGATCATGCCGGCGGCCACCACGTCCTTGCCGCGGTCGGGATCGACGACGCCCGCCAGCGCCGCCATGACCTGCTGTTCGGTGATCCGTGCCATGTTCCCTCCGCGCCCTTGCCGCCGTTGCGCCGCCGCATCACCTGACATATAAGGCGACATATCCGCCGGACCAAGCGCCGACGCGGTTCGACCCGCCTTCGCGAAGCCCGCTTCGGCGGGCGAAGGAAGGGACGAGGCTTCGGCGCTGGGGCGGGGGGCAACCGCCTCACCGCGAACGGCTTAGTTTAGTGCCGTTCGTCCTGAGGAGCCGCCGCGGGCGGCGTCTCGAAGGACGATCGGCGGACGGTTCCACCTAAACGCATCCCAATTTAGGTGGGCTTCAAGGAGACAGGCACTCGCGTCATGCCGGGGTCGAGTCAAGGCGGAGGTGGTGGCGGCGGCTGGCCGGGCGGCGGTTCCCAGGGGCCGTGGGGCCGCGGGCCGTCGGGCGTGCAGCCGCCCGACCTCGAGGATCTGCTTAAGCGCGGCCAGGACCGCTTGCGCACCATCCTGCCCGGCGGGCTCAGCGGCGGACGCGGTATCGCCGTCGTCGCCGCGCTGGTCATCGCGATCTGGGCCGGGACCGGGTTCTACCGCGTGTTGCCCGACGAGCAGGGGGTCGAGCT
>CAZGYG010000096.1:0-9417 GCA_964530335.1 uncultured Rhodospirillaceae bacterium
AAGGCGTCAGACCAGCCTCGTCGTAGTAATCGGTCACCACCTTGGAGCCGGGCGCCAGGCTGGTCTTGACCCAGGGCTTGACCTTGAGCCCGCGCGCCACCGCGTTCTTCGCCACCAGTCCGGCCGCCAGCATGACCGACGGGTTCGAGGTGTTGGTGCAGCTCGTGATCGCGGCGATGACCACGTCGCCGTGGCCCAGATCGTGGCTGGTTCCGGCCACGGGCAGCCGCCTGTCCTTGTGCGCGACGCCATCGAGCACCGCCTCGAACTCCGCCGCGGCGCGGTCCAGCGGCACGCGATCCTGGGGCCGGCGCGGCCCGGCGAGCGAGGGCACGATGGTGCCGAGGTCGAGCGCCATCGTGGAGCTGAACAGCGGATCCGGGCTCTTTCGGGTGCGCCACATGCCCTGGGCCTTGGCGTAGGCCTCGACCAGCGCGACTTGCGCGGGCGCCCGCCCGGAGAACTTGAGGTACGAGATCGTCTCCGCGTCGATCGGAAAGAAGCCGCACGTGGCGCCGTATTCGGGCGCCATGTTGGCGATGGTGGCGCGGTCCGCGAGGCTGAGTTCGTCGAGTCCGTCGCCGAAGTACTCGACGAATTTGCCGACCACGCCCTTGGCGCGCAGCATCTGGGTCACGGTCAAGACCAGATCCGTCGCGGTCGCGCCTTCGGGCAGCTTGCCCGTCAGGTGCATTCCGACCACCTCGGGGATCAGCATCGAGACCGGCTGGCCGAGCATGGCCGCCTCGGCCTCGATGCCGCCGACGCCCCAGCCGAGCACGGCCAGGCTGTTGACCATGGTCGTGTGGCTGTCGGTGCCGACCACGGTGTCGGGGTACGCGGTCGCCTTGCCGTCGGCGTCCTTGCCGGTCCACACCGTCTTGGCCAGGTATTCCAGGTTGACCTGGTGGCAGATGCCCGTGCCCGGCGGCACGACCCGGAAGTTGTCGAACGCGCCCTGGCCCCAGCGCAGGAAGGCGTAGCGTTCGCCGTTGCGTTCGTACTCCAGCTTGACGTTGTCCTTGAACGCGCCACGATCGCCGAAGCGATCGACCATGACCGAGTGGTCGATGACTAGATCGACCGGCGTCAGCGGGTTGATGCGTTTGGGATCGCCGCCGAGCTTCGCCATCGCGTCGCGCATCGCCGCCAGGTCGACCACGGCGGGAACGCCGGTGAAATCCTGCATCAGCACGCGCGCGGGCCGATAGGCGATCTCGCGGTCGGAACGCCGGTTCTTGAGCCAGCCGGCGACGGCCTTGATGTCGTCCTTGGTGACCGTGTGCCCGTCCTCGTGGCGCAGCAGGTTCTCGAGCAGGACCTTGAGCGAATAGGGCAGCCGGTCGATGGCGCCGAGCCCGTTGCGGGCGGCCGCCTTGATATTCCAGACGCGGTACGACTTGGCCCCCACCTTGAGCGTCCGGATCGATTTGAAGCTGTCGGCGTGACTGGCGTTCACGGCACTCCTCCCATGTGGACTCTGCACGGTCCCTCGAGACCGTCCTTATACCACTAAGCCGCGCCTGCGCTTACATGCGCCGTGGAATGTAGCGGGCGACCAGGGCCAGCGCCGCCGTCCCCAGCCCCGAGGCGGCGAACACGAACGGCAGCGGCAGGACGAGCAGGAGAAGCGCGTAGAAGCCGGGGACCACGAGCTGCGCGGTGTCGCGATACATCATGAACACCGCGGTCATCTCGGCCCGTTCGAGCGGCCGCACGGCGCGCAGGAACAGGGTGTTGCCCGGTCCGTCGATGGCGCTGACGACGGCGCAGGCGCCGAGCAGCAGCAGGGCGCCGAGCCACGGCAGTCCGGCGACCAGGGCGACGGCGAAGGTCGTGGCGCCGCCGAGCGCGTAGGCCGCCGTCATGTGGCGCCGAAGCCCGACCCGGCGCGCCACCCAGCCCCACAGCGGCGCGGCGAAGATCCCGGCGCTGCCCAACGACACGACCGCGCCACCCAGCTCGGCGCCGAGCCCGCTGGTGACGCAGTAGATCGGCGTGTAGATGAAGAACATGAACCACCAGCCGGCGCGGCCGAAGGCCATCACCCAGGCGAGCCGCAGCCGCGGCTGGCGGACGAATCGCGGGATCAGGCGCAGCGGGCCGACCGCCCGCGGCCGCGCGGCCATGCGCTCGCCGAGCCCGAGCGCCAGAAAGCAGCCGAGCAGGACGAACGCCGCCCCGGCGGACAGCGCGAACGGCGACCACGGCGCCAGGTTTACCTGCATCGTCACGCCGAGCCACGGCCCGACGGTCCACGGACCCGCGGCCATGACCAGGCGGAGCGGCTCGAAACGCACCAGGTCGCGCCGGGGCACGTGGTCGAGCACGTAGAGGCTGAGCGGTATCTCGACCCCGAGCACGCCCCAGAGCTGCACCACCATGCCGGCCAGAACGGTGAGCGGCTGTCCGAGCGCGACCAGCCCGGCGGAAAGCGCGAGCAACAGACAACCCAGGATGAACACCCGCCGCTTGCCGAGCCGGCCGATCAGCCACGGCGTCGTCAGGGTGAACGCGAGCGCGCAAATACTGGTCCCGAAGTAGACCTCGCTCACGCTTTGTGCGTCGCCGAACACGCGGAGCGCGGTCAGCGGCAACACGGTGATCAGGACGCCGCGCGCCACCGTGCTGAGGCCCCAGAGCAACGCCAGGGGGAACCGGCCGGGAACCCCGGGCCGTTTAGGCGAAAGTCGCCCGGGCGCTGGATCCGGCCGCACCGATCCCCCTTCGCGGGCACGCCAAGCGACCCGTCTCGGGGTCGAACGTGACGATCACCCGCGCGGAATGCAAGGCGCGGCTAAGGCTGGCGCTTTGCCGCCGTCGCCGCCACAATGGCGCGTCCCGCGAATCGCGCCCCCTTGCCCGCCACCATGATCGCTCCCGCCTCGGAAGCCGCGACGGATGCCCGGCTGAGCGTCGAGGGTCTCGCCTGCCGACGCGGCGAGCGGACCGTGTTCCAGGACCTGAGCTTCGCGCTCGCACCGGGCGAGGCGCTGGTGCTGACGGGCCCGAACGGCGCCGGCAAGACCAGCCTGTTGCGCGTCCTCGCGGGGCTCACCCGCGCGCGCTCCGGGCGCGTGCTGTGGGATGGCGCGGACACGGCCGAGGAACCGGAGGCGTTCCACGCCGAGGTGCACCTGATCGGCCACGCCGACGCCGTCAAGCCGAACCTCTCGGTCGAGCGGAACCTGGCGTTCTGGGCCCGGCTGCGCGGCGCGGGCGACGTCGGCGCGGCGCTCGCGGGTTTCGGCCTCGACCACCTCGCGGCGCTGCCGGCCGGGCTGTTGTCCGCTGGCCAGCGGCGCCGGCTCGCGCTGGCCCGGCTGCTCGCCAGCCCGGCCGCGTTGTGGCTGCTGGACGAGCCGGCGGTGACGCTCGATCGCGCCGCGCACGAGCGGCTGGACCGGGCGATCGCCGGCCACCGCGCCGGCGGCGGGCTGGTCGTCGTCGCGACCCACGGCGACATCGTGCTCGCCGACGCGCGCCGTCTCGAGCTCGGGATAAACGCCGCGTGATCCGCGCCGGCGCCGCGATCGTCGGGCGCGACGTGGCGCTCGCGTTGGGCCGCGGCGGCGACGCCGGCACGGTGATCGGCTTCTTCGTCGTCGTCGTCACCCTGTTCCCGTTCGGCCTTGGACCGGAACCCAACCTGCTCGCCCGCGTCGCGCCGGGCATCCTGTGGGTTGCCGCGCTGCTGGCCGCCACGCTGTCGCTCGACCGCCTGTTCCGCGCCGACCTCGAGGACGGCTCGCTCGACCAGCTCGCGCTCGCGCCGCTGCCGCTGGCTGCGGTCGTGCTGGCCAAGGCGCTCGCCCATTGGCTGACCACCGGCTTGCCCCTCCTCGCCGCGACGCCGCTGCTCGCCCTGCTGCTCGGCCTGCCGTGGCCGGGCTTCGGCGCGCTGCTCGGGACGCTCGCGCTCGGTACGCCCGCGCTCAGCCTGATCGGCGCCGTGGCCGCCGCGCTGACGCTCGGGGCCCGGCGCGCGGGCGCCCTGGTCGCGCTGCTCGTCTTGCCGCTGACCATTCCGCTCCTTATCTTCGGTGTCGCCGCCGTCGAGGCGGCGGTGACGGGCCAGCCGGCCGCGCCCCATCTCATGCTGCTGGGCGCGCTCCTGCTCGGGGCGCTGGCACTGGCGCCGTGGGCCGCCGCCGCCGCGCTGCGGCTGGCGCTCGATTAGTCTTGCCCGGACCGCGAGGCACGAGAGCAACCATGTCCTGGCACGCCCTGGCCAGCCCGGCCCGTTTCATGCGCTATTCGGCGCGCATCCGGCCGTGGGCGGGCGCGCTTTGCCTGGCGTCGCTGGCGATCGGGCTCACCCTGGCGCTGTTCGCCTCGCCCGCCGATTACCAGCAGGGCGAGACCGTGCGCATCATGTACGTCCACGTGCCGGCGGCGTGGATGGCGTTGTTCTGCTACGCGGCCATGGCGGCGTCGAGCGCGGGGTACCTGGTGTGGAAGCAGCCGCTGGCCGAGATCGCGGCGCGCGCCACGGCGCCGATCGGCGCGTGCTTCACGGCGCTCGCGCTGGTCACGGGTTCGCTGTGGGGCGAGCCCATGTGGGGCACCTGGTGGGTGTGGGACGCGCGGCTCACCTCGGTGCTGGTGCTGTTCTTCCTCTATCTCGGGTACATGGCGCTGGTGGGCGCCTTCGACGACCCGGAGCGCGGCGGCCGGGCAGCGTCGATCCTGGCGCTGGTCGGGTTCGTCAACGTCCCGATCGTCAAGTTCTCGGTCGACTGGTGGAGCACGCTGCACCAGCCGGCGTCCGTGGTACGGCTCGGCGGGCCGACCATCGACCCGAGCATGCTGGCGCCGCTTCTGTTCATGGCGGTGGGATTCACGCTCTACTACGTGGCCGTCGTCATCGTGCGCATGCAGGCGCTGGTGCTGGAACGGCGGATTCGCGCCGTGCAGCAGTTCCAGGCCGGCGCCTAGGCCGGAACGGAATGGTGGCGATGAACGCGGTCCTCGAGTTTCTCGCCATGGGCGGCTACGCGGCCTACGTCTGGCCGGCGTTCGGCGCCGCGGCGGCGGTGCTGGTCGGGCTGTGGCTCGTAAGCCGACGCGCCTTGGCGGCCTGTCACCGCCGACTCGGCGAGCTCGAGCCCGAGCGCCACGACGCGGCCCAGCCGTGAAGCGCCAACCGTGAAACGCAAGCATCGCCGCCTCGCCTTCGTCGTGACCGGGCTCGTGCTGCTCGGCGCCGCCGCCGCGCTGGTGCTGACGGCGTTCGAGGACGCGCTGCTGTTCTTCTACACGCCGACCCAGCTCGCGGAACGGCCAGCCGATCCGGGCCGGCGTATCCGCTTGGGCGGCCTGGTCGAGGAAGGCAGCGTCGAGCGGCAGGCGGATGGGCTCACGGTCATCTTCAACGTGACCGACCTCAGCCACGTGGTCGCGGTGTCGTACACCGGCGTGCTGCCCGACCTGTTCCGCGAAGGCCAGGGCGTGGTGGTCGAGGGCGCCACGGGCGTCGACGGCGTGTTCGTGGCCAGCGAGGTTCTGGCCAAGCACGATGAGAACTACATGCCCAAGGACGTGGCCGACGCGCTCAAGGCTTCGGGCCAGTGGCGCGGCGCGGAGGACGAACCGTGATCGCCGAGCTCGGCCATTTCGCGCTGGTTCTGGCGCTGCTCGTCGCGCTGGCGCAGGCGAGCGTGCCGCTGCTCGGCGCGGCGCGCGGCGACGCCAACCTGATGGCCGTGGCGGGAAGCGCCGCCGTGGCCCAGTTCGGCTTGATCGTGGTGGCGTTCCTCGCGCTCATGCACGCCTACGTCGTCTCCGATTTCTCCGTCGCCAACGTGTTCGAGAACTCGCATTCGTTGAAGCCGATGCTCTACAAGGTCGCCGGCGTGTGGGGCAACCACGAGGGTTCGCTCGTCCTCTGGATGCTGATCCTGACCCTGTTCGGGGCCGGCGTCGCGCTGGCCGGCGGCAACCTGCCGGCGTCGTTCAAGGCCAGGGTCCTGGCCGTGCAGGCCATGATCGGCACCGGGTTCCTGGCCTTCATGGTCACCACGTCGAACCCGTTCCTGCGCCTCGACCCGGCGCCGCTCGAGGGGCGGGATCTCAATCCGCTGCTGCAGGACCCGGGGCTCGCGTTCCACCCGCCGTTCCTCTACCTCGGCTACGTCGGGCTTTCGATCACGTTCTCGTTCGCCGTCGCCGCGCTGATCGAGGGCCGGGTGGACGCGGCGTGGGCGCGCTGGGTCAGGCCGTGGACGCTGGCGGCGTGGTGCGCGCTCACGCTGGGCATCGCCATGGGCGCCTGGTGGGCCTACTACGAGCTCGGCTGGGGCGGTTTCTGGTTCTGGGACCCGGTCGAGAACGCCTCGTTCATGCCGTGGCTCGCCGCCACCGCCCTGCTGCACTCGGCGATCGTGGTCGAGAAGCGCAGCGCGCTCAAGAGCTGGACGGTCCTTCTGGCCATCGTCGCGTTCGCGCTGTCGCTGATGGGCACGTTCCTGGTGCGCTCGGGCGTACTGACCTCGGTCCACGCCTTCGCCAGCGATCCGATGCGCGGGGTGTTCATCCTGGCGTTGCTCGTCGTCGCCATCGGCGGCAGCCTGGCGCTCTACGCGGCGCGCGCGCCGCGCCTCAGACCCGAAGGCGTATTCGCGCCCTTGAGCCGCGAGGCGGGCGTCGTGCTCAACAACCTGCTGCTCGCGGCGGCCTGCGCCGGCGTGCTGCTCGGCACGCTTTACCCGCTGCTGCTCGATGCGGTGGGCGGCGGCACCGTTTCGGTCGGGCCGCCCTATTTCGAGCGCGTGTTCGTGCCGATCATTGTGCCGCTGATCGCGGCCATGGCCGTGGGGCCCCTGGTGCCGTGGAAGCGCGGCGATCTGCCCGGGCTTGCCGGGCGGCTGGGCGTCATGGCGCTGGCGGCGGCGGCGGCCTGGCTGATCGCCGTCGCGCTGGTCGCGCCGGCGACCGTCCTTTCGGCGCTCGGCCTGGCGCTCGCCGCCTGGCTCGCGGCCGGCGTGGCGATCGAACTCGCGGGGCGCGTCGGGCTCGGCCGGGTCAGTCCCGCCGAGACGCTGCGCCGCGCCCTCGCCCTGCCGCGCGCCGCCTGGGGCATGACCATCGCGCACTTCGGCGCCGCCGTCCTGGTCGCCGGGCTGACCGGCGCCTCGGCGTGGCAGAGCGAAGCGATCCAGGTGATGGCGCCGGGCGCGGCGGTCGAGCTCGCCGGGTACACCTTCACCTTCGAGGGCGAGAGCGAAGTGGCGGGCCCCAACTACACGGCGCGTCGCGGCATATTCACGGTGACGCGCGACGGCGGCGACGTGGCGCGGCTGGTGGCCGAGAAACGGTTCTTCCCGAGCCAGGGCACCTGGACGACCGAGGCCGCGATCCATACCACGTGGAACGCCGACCTCTACGCCGTACTCGGCGAGCCGCTGGACGACGGCGCGTGGTCGACCCGCATCTATCACAACCCGCTGGTGCCCTGGATGTGGATCGGCGCCGTCGTCATGGTGGTCGGCGGCGCGGTCAGCCTGACCGATCGGCGGCACAGGGTCGGCGCCCCCGCGCGCCGCCGCCTGGCCACGGCCACGGGGGACTGAGACTTGCGCGCCCTCGTCCTCGCCGCGCTGCTGCTGGTGGCCGCGCTCGCGCCGGCCCTGGCGGTCCAGCCCGACGAGATGCTCGCCGACCCGGCGCTCGAGGCGCGCGCCCGCGCGATCTCGCGCGAGCTCCGGTGCCTGGTCTGCCAGAACCAGTCGATCGACGACTCCGACGCCGAGCTCGCGCGCGATCTGCGCCTGATCGTGCGCGAACGCCTGGTCGCCGGCGACAGCGACGACGAAGCCATCGCCTACGTCGCCGCCCGCTACGGCGATTACGTGCTGCTCGAACCGCCGTTCAAGGCGACGACGTGGGCGCTGTGGCTCGGGCCGTTCGCCGCCCTCGCGCTCGCGGCGCTGGGGGCCGCCCGCTACGTCCGCCGCCAGGCCCGACGGCCCGAGTCCTCTCCGCCGCTCAGCGCGGAGGAGGCGCGGCGCGTGCGCGAATTGCTCGGCGGAAGCGACACGTGATCCAGTTCCTGTTGTTCGCCGCGCTCGCCCTCGGCGCGGTGGCCCTGCTCGTCGTGCCGCTCGTGCGCCGCCAGCGCCCGGTCGCGATGCGGTCCGCCTACGACCTCGAGGTTTACCGCGCTCAGCTCGCCGAACTCGAGCGGGACGCGGCGCGCGGCGTCATCGGCGCCGAGTCCCGCGACGCGGCCCAGCGCGAGATCGAGCGCAGGGTCCTGGCGCTCGACGTGGGCACGCCGGCGCGGGCGGCGCCGGCGGTGGGGCCGTCCCGCTTCGTCGCCGCGGTTGTCATCGCCGTGGTGGTGCCGGTGGCGGCGGGGGCGCTCTATCTGGCGCTCGGGGCCCCGACGCTCGCCGACCGGCCCCTGGCCGAACGGTCCACCGAGACCGCCGCTTCGGCGACCGACGGCGACGCGATCGAGGACATGGTCGCCGGCCTCGCCACGCGCCTGCAAAGCGAGCCCGACAACTTGGAAGGCTGGGCTCTGCTCGCCCGTTCCTACGGCGCGCTTGGGCGCTACGACGAGGCGGTGACCGCGTTACGCCGCGTCGTCGAGCTGAGCGGCGAGCCCGGCGACACGGCCATGCTGGCCGAATACATGGTGTTCGCGGCGGACGGCATCGTCACGCCGGATGCGCTCGCGCTGTTCGACCAGGTGGCGGCGGCCGCGCCGGACGACGCCGCGGCGGCGTTCTACCGGGGTCTCGCGCGCGAGCAGGCGGGCGACGGGGCCGGCGCGCTCGAACACTGGACCGTGCTGGGCCGCGCCTCGGCCCCCGATGCGCCGTGGCTGCCGTCGCTGCGCGAGCGCATCGCCGCCGCGGCCACGGCCCTCGGCCAGGACCCGGATGCCGCGCTGGCCGACATCCCGGTACCCGCGCCCTCGGCGCAATCGCCCGGCCCGACCGACGAGGACGTGGCCGCCGCCGCCGATATGCCGGCGGAGGACCAGCAGGCCATGATCCAGGGCATGGTCGAGGGCCTGGCCGAGCGGCTGCGGAGCGAGCCCGACGACGTGGAGGGCTGGCTGCGGCTGGGCAACGCCTACCGCGTGCTCGGCGAGGCCGTGAAGGCGCGCGACGCCTACGCCGGCGCCGCCCTGGCGCGCCCCGACGATCCCGCGCTGCTCGCGGCCTACGCCGAGGCGATGGCCGCGGCCGCCCCCGCCGGCGTCCTGCCCGACGGGGCCCACCTGATCTGGCGGCGTGTGCTCGAACTCGACGCCGGCAACGCAGCGGCGCTGTGGGCGCTCGGCCAGGCCGCCGCGCTCGGCGGCAAGGCCGAGGTGGCGCGCGAGCTGCTGACCCGGCTGCGCGACCTGTTGCCCGAGGGCAGCGACGAACGCGCCCGCGTCGAGCACGAGCTCGACCGCCTGCC
>CAZGYG010000097.1:0-9345 GCA_964530335.1 uncultured Rhodospirillaceae bacterium
GGCCGGCACGCCGCCGCCGCCGCGATGACGCCCGCGGCTAGGCACGCCCTAGGGTTGCAGTGCAAAAAATCCGGAATCGGCCGGAATCGCCCAATTCGTAAGGCTTGAGGCGCTCGGGGCACGGCCCTATACTGCAATGCAGCATCCGGGTAAGGGACTGCTCGCAACTGCGGGATGACCATGGACGAGCTGTACGGCTATTTCCTCGAGGATCTCGAGGTCGGCATGACGGCCATGTACGCCCGGACCATAAACGCCGCCGAGATCACGCTGTTCGCCGGCGTCTCCGGCGACATCAATCCGATGCACTTGAACCAGGAGTTCGCCGCCGGCACCGAGTTCGAGGGCTGCATCGCCCACGGCATGCTGACCGCCAGCCTGATCTCCACCGTGCTCGGCACCAAGCTGCCCGGCCCGGGCTGCGTCTATCTCAGCCAGAGCCTGAAGTTCCTGGCCCCCGTGCGGGCCGGGGACACGGTCCGCGCGCGCGCGACCATCACCGAGATCGCGGCCGAGCGTGGCCGCGTCCGGCTCAAGACCTTGTGCACCGTGGGCGACCGGCCCGTGGTCGAAGGCGAGGCGCTGGTCATGGTGCCGAGCCGCGCGGCGCGCGCGGCGGCACGCGCGGCGGGGGTGGCGAAGATCGCCGCGATCGGCTGAACCCGCCCGATCGCCACTCCCTGCCTGTTGAGCCTCGGCGAGGTTCGCGCTACACGCGGGCCCATGTTGATCGTCCGTCATGCGCCCGCGCCAAGGCCCGCGCGGGGCGCCGTCGTCGCGCTCGGCAATTTCGACGGCCTGCACCGCGGCCATCGGGCCGTGATCGACGAAGCCGGGCGCATCGCCCGCGCCGAGGGCCGGCCGTGGGGCGTGCTGACCTTCGAGCCGCACCCGCGCCAGGTGTTCCAGCCGACCACCGTGCCGTTCCGCGTCACGCCGCCGCGCACCAAGGCGCGGCTGCTCGCCGAGTCGGGCGTCGACGTCCTGTTCATGCTGCGCTTTTCGTGGGAACTCGCGGGCACGCTCGCCCAGGATTTCGTGGTCGGCACGCTGCTTGACGGCCTCGCCATCGCCCACGTCGTCACCGGCCCCGGCTTCGTGTTCGGCAAGGGGCGGCGCGGCAACGGCGCGGTGCTCGCCCGCATGGCCGCGATGGAAGGCTTCCGCTACAGCCAGGTCGCGGCCGAGAGCTACGAGGGCGAGCCGTGCTCGGCGACCGAGATCCGCGTTTTTCTGCGCCGCGGCCAGGTCGCCGAGGCCGCCCACCGGCTGGGCCGGGAATGGGAATACGAGGGGCGGGTCATGGCGGGCGCGAAGCTCGGCCGGAAGCTGGGGTATCCGACCGCCAACCTGACGACCGAAGGGCGGTTGATCCCGAGCCCCGGCATCTACGCCGTGCGCGCCGGGCTGGACGAGGACGGCTGGCGCGACGCGGTGGCGAGCCTGGGCACCCGCCCGACCTTCGACGGCAAGCGCACCCTGCTCGAGGTCCACGTCTTCGACTTCGCGGGCGATCTCTATGGCCGCAGGCTGCGCGTCGCCTTTGTCGATCGCCTGCGCAAGGAACTGCGGTTTCCGAACGCCGAGGCGCTCAAGGTCCAGATCGCCGAGGACTGCCGCGCCGCCCGGGCGACGCTCGCCCGGAACCCGAGGCCTTTGGTGTCGTGAACGGGGGGTGTCGTGACCGGGGGTGTCGTGACCGGGGGCGGCGTGATCGGGGGCGGTGTGATCGACGGCGGCGGGACCGCTTGGTACAACGGCGCCATCCGCGGTTCGAGACGGGCCTTCGGCCCTCCTCACCGCGAACGGATTAATTAAGTGCCGATCGTCCTGAGGAGCCGCGAAGCGGCGTCTCGAAGGACCTGAGGAGCCGCGAAGCGGCGTCTCGAAGGACCCGAGGAGCCGCGAAGCGGCGCCTCGAAGGACGAGCGGCGGACGTCTCCACCTACAACGGATTCCACCTACAACGGATCCCGCCTTGACCATGGCGAACGACTACAAGGCCACCGTCTTCCTGCCCAAGACCGAGTTCCCGCTGAAGGCCGGGCTGGCCCAGCGCGAGCCGGCGTTGCTCGAGCGCTGGCGCAGAATTGGGCTCTACGAACGCATGCGCGAAACGGCCAAGGGCCGGCCGACGTTCATCCTGCACGACGGCCCGCCCTACGCCAACGGCCACATCCACCTGGGCACCGCGCTCAACAAGATCCTCAAGGACGTGGTCAACCGCAGCCAGCAGATGCTGGGCAAGGACGCGCTCTATGTCCCGGGTTGGGATTGCCACGGTCTGCCGATCGAATGGCAGGTCGAACAGCGCTACCGGGCGGCCGGGCGCGACAAGGACGCCGTGCCCATCGTCGAGTTCCGGCGCGAATGCCGCGAGTTCGCCGAGCACTGGATCGCCGTCCAGTCCGAGGAGTTCCAGCGCCTCGGCGTGGTCGGGGACTGGGCCCACCCGTACCTGACCATGTCGTTCGACGCCGAGGCCCAGATCATCCGCGAGCTCGGCAAGTTCGTCATGAATGGCGGGCTCTACAAAGGGGCCAAGCCGGTCATGTGGTCGGTGGTCGAGAAGACCGCGCTGGCCGAGGCCGAGGTCGAGTACCACGACAAGACCTCGATGGCGATCGACGTGCGGTTTCCCGTCGTCCGCGCGTCCGACCCGGCGTTTGCCGGCGCCGCCGTGGTCATCTGGACCACGACGCCGTGGACCATCCCCGGCAACCGCGCCATCGCCTACGGCCCGGACATCGCCTACGCCGTGGTCGAGGTCACGGCGGCCGAGGGCGGAGCGCGCGCGGGCGAGCGGCTCGTCGTCGCGGCCGAGCTCGCGGCCGCGGTGCTGAAGCGCGCCGGCGCGACCGGCCATCGCGAGCTCGCGCGCCTGGCCGGGCGGGCGCTCGAAGGCACGGTCTGCCGCCACCCGTGGCGCGGCCGGGGCTACGACTTCGACGTGCCGCTGCTGCCCGGCGGCCACGTGACGACCGAGCAGGGCACCGGGTTCGTGCACACCGCGCCCGGCCACGGCGCCGAGGACTTCGAGCTCGGCCAGAAGTTCGGCCTCGAGGTGCCCGACACGCTCGACGACGACGGGGTGTTCGTCCCAAGCGTGCCGCTGCTCGCCGGCAAGCGGGTGCTGACCGCCGAGGGCAAGCCGGGCGACGCCGACCGGGCCGTGATCGGGCTGCTGACCGAGGCCGGCGCGCTGCTGGCCAAGGGCAGTCTGGTCCACAGCTATCCCCATTCGTGGCGGTCGAAGGCGCCGGTGATCTTCCGCAACACGCCGCAATGGTTCATCTCGATGACCGTGAACGACCTGAGGGCGACCGCGCTCAAGGCCATCGGCGAGGTCCGATGGGTGCCCAAGACGGGCGAGAACCGGATTCGCGGCATGATCGAGCAGCGCCCCGATTGGGTGCTGTCGCGCCAGCGCGCCTGGGGCGTGCCGATCGCCGTGTTCGTGCACAAGGCGACCGGCGAGGTCGTGCGCGACCAGGGAGTGATCGACCGCATCGCCGACGCGGTCGATAAGGACGGCGCGGATGTCTGGTTCAGCGCCGACGCGGCGCGGTTTCTCGGGCCGGGTTACGACGCCCGCGACTACGACAAGGTCACCGACATCCTTGACGTGTGGTTCGAATCGGGCACCACCCACAGCTTCGTGCTCGAGCGCCGGCCCGGGCATCGCTGGCCGGCGACGCTCTACCTGGAGGGCTCGGACCAGCACCGGGGCTGGTTCCATTCCTCGCTGCTCGAGGCGTGCGGCACGCGCGGCCGGGCGCCCTACGAGACGGTGCTGACCCACGGCTTCATCGTCGACGCCGAAGGACGAAAGATGTCGAAGTCGCTCAGCAACGCCATCGCGCCGGAGCAGGTGATCCAGCGCTACGGCGCCGACATCCTGCGCGCCTGGGTGGTCGGCGCCGATTACACCGAGGATCTGCGCATCAGCGACGACATCCTGGCCGCCCAGGCCGAGTCCTACCGGCGGCTGCGCAACACGCTGCGCTACGTGCTCGGCGCGCTGGCCGGATTCGATCCCGCCGAGCGCGTCGGCTACGCCGCGATGCCCGAGCTCGAGCGCTGGGTGCTGCACCGGGTCGCCGAGCTCGACCGGCTGATCCGGCGCGCGATCGAGGACTACGACTTCCACGCCGCGTTCACCGCGGTCCACACCTTCTGCGCCAGCGACCTCTCGGCGCTCTACTTCGACGTGCGCAAGGATGCGCTCTATTGCGACGCGCCGGGCAACCCGCGCCGGCGCGCGGCGCGCACGGTGCTGGACATCCTGTTCGACGCCCTGACCGCGTGGCTCGCCCCGGTGCTCTGCTTCACCGCCGAGGAGGCCTGGCTCGCGCGCCATCCCGACGATCCGGGCAGCGTGCATCTGCGCACCTTCCCGGCGTGCCCGGCGGAGTGGTACGACCCGGAGCTCGCCCGGCGCTGGGAGACCGTGCGCCGGGTGCGCCGCGTGGTCACCGGCGCGCTCGAGCTCGAACGCCAGGAGAAGCGCATCGGCGCGAGCCTGCAAGCCCACCCGGTCGTCCACGTCAGCGCGGATCAGGCCCAGGCCTTCGACGGCCTCGACCTGGCCGAGCTCGCGATCACCTCGGGCGCCACGCTGACGACCGAGCCGGCGCCGGCGGGCGCCTACACGCAGGACGACGTGGCCGGCGTGGCGGTCGAGGCCCGGCTCGCCCCGGGGACGAAGTGCGCGCGCTGCTGGCGCGTGCTGCCCGAGGTCGGCCGCGACGCGCGCGCCGCCGACGTCTGCGGGCGCTGCGCCGACGTGGTTGCCTGAGGTGCGGCGCGGCCTGGCTGTGGCGGCGGGTGTGCTGCTGGCCGATCAGCTCGGCAAGGCACTGCTCATCGGCCTGATGGCCGGGCGCGGGTTCGAGCCGCTCGAGCTCACCGGCTTCCTGCGCATCGTCATGGTCTGGAACGAAGGGGTCAGCTTCGGCCTGTTCGACGGCCCCGACGCGGGCGGGCTCAAGCGCTGGGCGCTGGTCGCGGTGGCGCTCGCCGTGATCGGCGGGCTCGTGCTATGGCTTCGGCGCGCGCGCGAGACCCGGGTCGCGCTCGCGCTTGGCGCCATCGTCGGCGGCGCGCTCGGCAACGTCGTCGACCGGGTGCGCCTGGGCGCGGTCGCCGACTTCTTCGACGTCCACGGCTGGGGCTGGCACTGGCCGGCGTTCAACGTGGCCGACGCGGCGATCTCGCTCGGCGTCATCGCGCTCGTGGCCGACGGCTTGCTCGGCCGGCGCGGCGCGCGGCATAATGCGGCCCCGCCCGAATGAGGGGAGCACGGATCATGGTGCGTCGCCCGTTGCGCGGCGTGGTTCTCGGCGCGATCGCAGTGCTCGCGCTGGCCGGCTGCGAGCAGACCAAGAAATCGCTCGGGCTGGGCAAGCAGCCGCCGGACGAGTTCCAGGTGGTGCGCCAGGCGCCCTTGAGCGTGCCGCCGGACTTCGGCCTGCGCCCGCCCGAGCCCGGCGCCCCGCGGCCCCAGGAGGAGGAGCCGCGCGACCAGGCCGAGGCGATCCTGATCGGCGACGCCGCCGTCGCCGCCGAGTCGAGCCCCGGCATCGCCGAAATCTTGACCCAGGCGGGCGCCAGCGAGGCCGACCCGAGCATCCGCCGCCAGATCAACGAGGACAACGCCCTGCTCGCCGACGACATTTCGTTCACCGAGCGGCTGGTGTTCTGGCGCGAGCCCGCCGCGAATCCGGGTGTCGTCGTCGATCCCGAGGCGGAGGCCCAGCGCCTGGCCGAGAACGCGGCCTCCGGCGCGCCGCCGACCACGGGCCCGACGCCGATCATCGAGGAGCGCGAAAAGGCGCTGCTCGAGGGGCTGTTCTAGCAGCGTGTTGAAGAACCCCCGATGACGTCATTGCGAGGAGGCCGCAGGCCGACGTGGCAATCCAGAATTCCGTGGAATTCCGCAATTTTTCTGGATCGCCACGGACGCTACGCGTCCTCGCGATGACGCGTGGAGGGGTTTTTCAACAACCTGCTAGATCATGTTTCGTGTGTGTGGAATCACCCCCCACCCTGTCCCTCCCCCACTGCGGGGGGGAGGGAACGCAGCCGGCGATACCAGCGCCCCCTCCCCCCGATGGGGGAGGGTGGGGTGGGGGTGGGCCATCGATTCCAGTCACGCGAAACACGGTCTAGCCGCGGACGGGGTGTTGGCATGGCGCGGCCGGCCGCACCACTCGCCGCAATGACCGCGGCTCCGGCCAGTCTTTATACGCAGGACCACGACGGGGCGTTCTCCCGCCACGGGCTCGATGCCCAGGCGTTCGCCCGCGCGGCCGACGCCGCGCAGGCCGCGCTGCGGCGCCTCGGCGCGCGCGCGAATGCCATCGCTCCGCTTGCGCTGGCCGCGCGCCGCGACGACCTGGGCCCGCTCGCGCACCTCGCGGCGGCGATCCGCGAGCGTGCCGACGACGTGGTCGTGCTCGGCACCGGAGGCTCGAGCCTCGGCGCCCGGACGCTCGTCGCTCTGGCGCCCGATCCTCGGCTGCACTTCCTCGCCAACGCCGATCCCGTGACCTGGGAGCGCACGCTCGCGAGGCTTGACGCGAAACGCACCGTGTTCCTCGCGGTGTCGCGCTCCGGGGCGACGGCCGAGACCGTGGCCCAGGCCCTGCTCGGCGTCGCCTGGCTCGGCGAGCGGGGCGTCGCCGAGCGCCTGGTCGTCATCGCCGGGCCGGGCCCATCGCCGCTGCGCGCGCTCGGCGAACGGCACGGGGCGGACGTGCTCGATCACGACCCGGCGCTGTCGGGACGGTATTCGGTGCTCGCGAACGTCGGGCTGCTGCCGGCGCTGATCGCCGGGGTCGACGGGGCCGCGGTGCGCGAAGGCGCGCGCCAGGCGCTCGAGCGCGCGCTCGGGGCGCCGGACGTTTGGGCTTCGCCGCCGGCGCTGGGCGCGGCGCTCCAGGTCGCGCTGGCGCGCGAGCGCGGCGTCACGGCGTCGGTGCTGATCGCCTACGCCGACGCGCTGGCGCCGTTCGCGCTGTGGTACGAACAGCTCTGGGCCGAGAGCCTGGGCAAGCATGGCCAGGGCACGCTGCCCCTCGGCGCGCTCGGGCCGGCGGCCCAGCACGGCCTGCTCCAGCTCCTGCTCGACGGGCCGGCCGACAAGTTCGTGACCCTGGTCGTCGTCGACCGTGCCGGCACCGGTCCCCTGCTCCGCCCGGAGCTCGCCGGCGATCCGGCGCTCGACTATCTCAAGGGGCGGAGGCTTGGCGACCTGATGGCGGCCGAGCAGCAGGCGACGGCGACCGCGCTGCGCCAGGCCGGGCGGCCGGTTCGCGTGCTTCGCCTGGCCGGGCTCGACGCGGCCTCGCTCGGCGCGCTCCTCATGCACATGATGATCGAGACGCTGCTCGCCGCCGATCTGCTCGGGGTGGATCCGTTCGACCAGCCGGCGGTCGAGCAGGGCAAGCTGCTCGCCCGGCGGCGCCTCGCGGGGACATCGCCATGACCGTCCGCCGTCTGCCCGAGGGCGTCATCAACCGCATCGCCGCCGGCGAGGTGGTCGAACGTCCCGCGTCGGTGGTCAAGGAGCTGGTCGAGAACGCGCTCGACGCCGGCGCGCGCCGCGTCGCCGTGCGCCTCGAAGGCGCCGGGCGCGGGCTCATCGTGGTCGAGGACGACGGCGCCGGCATGGGCGCGGAAGATCTCGCGCTCGCGGTCGAGCGCCACGCGACCTCCAAGCTCGCCGACGAAGACCTGGCGTGCATCGCCACGCTCGGCTTCCGCGGCGAGGCGCTGCCCTCGATCGGCGCCGTGGCGCGGCTCGAGGTCACCAGCCGGACCCGGGACGGGGAGGGCGTTCGCGTCGTGGTCGACGGCGGACGGAAGCAGGGGCCGCTGCCCGCCGCGGCGCGGCCCGGAACCCGGGTCGAGGTGCGCGACCTGTTCCAGGCCACGCCCGCGCGGCTCAAGTTCCTCAAGACCGAGCGCACCGAGATCGAGCGCGTGCGCGAGACGGTCGAGCGGCTCGCCCTCGCCCACCCGCACGTCGCCTTCACCCTCGACGTCGAGGGCCGCACGATGCTCAGGCTCGACGCCGAGGCGGCGGACCTGTTCGAGGCCCGGCGCGCCCGCGTCGGGGCCGTGCTCGGGCGCGCGTTCCTCGACGCCGCGGTGCCGGTCGCGGCCGAGCGCGACGGCGCGCGGCTCGCGGGGCACGCCGGGCTCGCCACCTTCCACAAGCGCACGTCGGAGTGCCAGCACCTGATCGTCAACGGCCGCCCGGTGCGCGACCGGGTGCTGCTCGGCGCGCTCAAGGGCGCCTACCGCGACCTGATGGCCCACGACCGCTACCCGGCCGCCGCGCTGTTCCTCGAGCTGGCCCCCGAGGACGTCGACGTCAACGTCCACCCGACCAAGGCCGAGGTGCGGTTCCGCGATCCGGCGCTGATCCGCGCGCTGATCGTGGTCGGCGTGCGCGGCGCGCTGGAACGGGCGGGGCACCGCGCCGTGCCGCAAGGCGAGCGGGCGGCGATGTTCGCCAGGCCCCAAACAATGGCGTTCCACGCGCACGTTCCTGCGGCGACGCGCCTGATGCTGGCCGAGGCCCAGGCGCCCTACCTGCCCGAGGCCGGGCGGCCCTCGGCGCGGGTCGAGGAACCGGGCGCGGTGGACGCCGAGCATCCTCTGGGCGCCGCGCGGGCCCAGGTCCACGGCACCTACATCGTCGCCCAGTCGGCCGACGGCCTGGTCATTGTCGACCAGCACGCCGCGCACGAACGCCTGGTCTACGAGCGGATCAAGCGCCAGCTCGGCGCCTCGGGGGTCGCGCGCCAAGGTTTGCTCATCCCCGAGGTGGTCGAGCTCGGCGCGCCCGAAGTCGAGCGCCTGGCGCGGCGCGCGCCCGAGCTCGCCGAGCTCGGCCTGGTGCTCGAGCCGTTCGGCGCCGGCGCGGTGCTGGTGCGCGAGGTGCCGGCGAGCCTCGGCCACGCCGACGCGGGCGCTCTGGTGCGCGACCTGGCCGAGGACCTGGCCGAGTTCGACGACGCGCTGGCGCTCAAGGACGCGCTCGAACGGGTGTGCGCGACCATGGCGTGCCACGGCAGCGTGCGCGCCGGACGACTGCTCACGGCGGAGGAAATGAACGCTCTCCTGCGCGAGATGGAGACGACGCCCCATTCCGGCCAATGCGGCCACGGCCGGCCAACCTACGTCGAGCTCAGGCTCGCCGACATCGAGGCCCTGTTCGGCCGGCGCTAGCGCGCCTTCAGGCGAAGTGGGTACCGGTTCGCCGCCCGGAAGGCGCGCCTCATAAACAACTTAGGGCAGTTCCAGCGACTCGATGGTCGCTGAAACTGCCCTAGG
>CAZGYG010000098.1:0-9086 GCA_964530335.1 uncultured Rhodospirillaceae bacterium
GAACGAGACGCATTGCGTCGTGGCGAGGCAACCCGCCAAGCGCCGCGCATACTAGGCCCATGGCGCCGGGGCCGTGAAGCCCGCGCCCGTCGCGCTCAGCCGAGATCGCGGGCAATCGTCTTGTCCCACACCCGGCTGAACACTCGCCGGTCGCCTTCGAACGCCTCCAGCGTCGCCGCCACGAGCAGGTTCTCGCGCGTGACCGCAAGCGCGAGCTCGGTCGCGATGCGTATCCGCCAATCGCCGCGTTCGAACGAGATGCGCCAGGCCGAGCTCTGGCGCAGCGAGGTCGGATCGCCGGCGCGGATCGAGAACCGATGCCGGCAGCCGGAGCCGTAGGTCAGGTCGATGTCGTGGAGCCGGTAGCGGCCGCGGCTGCGCCGCACGCGCAGGGTCGTGGTGCCGGTGGCCAGGTCGTGCTCGACCGCGCGCCAGCGCCCCGCGGGCTCGTGCTCGGTGGCGGGGAGCCCCTTGGCCGTGAGCGGCGGGCCGAACGGCGGCAGGCGCGCGTCCTCGGCGCGCGGCGGGCGAACCGGCAGCTCGAGCGCCCCGGGAGGGTACACGGTCAGCGTCGTCGGCTCGGGCGAGGTCAGGGCGAGCGGGAAATACTGGTTGGTCACGGCGACGCGAATCCGGTGGCCGGGCGGGAACGCGTGCGCGATGTCGTTGAGCCGCACCCGCACGGTATAGCGCCGGCCAGGTTCGAGCGCCGTCGGGTTCTCGTGGCTGTCCCGGTGGGTGAGGTTCAAGAGGCCGTAGCTCACCCGGGTCGAGGCGCCGTCGGGGGCCACGTCGTTGAGCCGCACGGCGACGAGCGCGCAGCGCCGGTCGGCGGCGAGCTCGAGCGTGACCACCGGCGCGCCCAGGATCTCGAGCCGGTCGGTCAGCGGCTCGGCGTCGTAGACCAAGCCGTTGCCGTCCTCGCCGCGCTGGTCGATCGGCATCTCGGAGTCGAGCCCGTAGGGGCACCAGTCGCCGCCGTAGGCCCCCGTGGCCAGCGGCGAACGCAGGATCCGGGCGGCCGCGCCCGCGCCGAGCGCGAGCTTTCGGGTCTGGACGTTCGGGCTTGGCCACGACGGCTCCGCCACCCAGCGCCCGGGGCGCTCGTCGTACTGGGCCTTGGGCGGCACGCTGTCCTGCATCCAGGCGCGCAGCATCGGCTCGTCCATGATCCCGGTGGCCTTGCCCTTGAGCCAGTGGTCCCACCAGCGCAGCGCGTCGTCGAGCCAGCCGATCGCCGGGCCAGGCTTGGCCTTGTGCGGGTAGGCGTGCGCCCACGGCCCGATCAGCCCCTTGCGCGGGCAGGTGAGCCCGGCGAGCAGGCGCGGGATCGCGTTGGTATAGCCGTCGGCCCAGCCGCCCACCGCGTAGACCGCGCACGCGATCGCGGCGTAGTTCTCGTTGACCGAGCCATGAGTCCACAGGGCATCGCGCCGCTGGTGCCCCATCCATTTGAGCGGCCATGGTTCGTTGTTGGCGAGCCGGTCGAGCCACATGGCGCGCCAGCGGTCGCCGACCACGGTCGGATCCGGCGGGCGGGCGTTGAACGCGAACATCGTGCCGCCCCATTCGATCATGCCGTCGACCATGGCGCCGCCCATGTAGTGGATGTCGTCGGCATAGCGGTCGTCGGTCGAGGCGACGGTGATGATGGCCTTGAGCGCCGGCGGGCGGCGGGCCGCGACCTGGAGCGCGTTGAACCCGCCCCACGAAATGCCCATCATGCCGACCGCGCCGGTGCACCACGGCTGGCGGGCGATCCAGGCGATGACCTCGAGCGCGTCGTCGTGCTCCTGCTTCAGGTATTCGTCGCCGAGGATGCCGTCGGAATCGCCCGAGCCGCGCATGTCGACCCGGACCGAGGCGTAGCCGTGGCCGGCGAAGTAAGGATGTGTCAGCGCGTCGCTCTGCGCGGTGGCATCGCGCCGCCGGTACGGGATGTACTCGAGGATCGCCGGCACCGGGTCCTTCGCGGCGTCGGTCGGCAGCCAGATGCGCGCGGCGAGCCGGCAGCCATCGGACAGGCGTATCCACACCGTCGGCCGCTCGCGCACCCGGCGCGGGTACTTGATCGCGCTCGCCATGGTCGCGTACCGCGCTCAGGCCGGTACGCGCTTGGGCAGGGCCGCGCGCAGCGGCCGGATGTATTCGAGCTCGATGCCGCAGCAGCCGCCGATGACCTGGACGCCCTGCTTGACCCACTGCTTGGCCTTGACGACGAATTCGGCCGGGCTGATGACCGTGGACTCGCCCGGGTCCCTGTAGGTCGCGATGTAATCGTGGCGCTCGGCCTCGGGGTAGATGCCGATCGGCCCCTTCCAGCGCTGGCGCACCAGCGGCAGCGCCGCGTCGGTGGCCGCGATCGGCGAATGGAACAGGTTGACCACCTTGGGCCCCTTCTTGACGAGCGAGGCGAACGAGCGGATCAGCGGCTCTTCCGAGTGGTAGCCGACCCTGGGCACCTTCGAGCCTTCCTTGAGGTGCACCTTGAACCCGGCCCACACCGGCAGCCCGGTCGAAAGGCACGCCTCGAGCACCCAGCGCCGATGCGTCGTGCCGCCGGTCGATTCGGCGAGCATCAGGTCAACCCCGGCTTCGGCCAGGATTTCCGCCTGCTGGCGCAGGTGCGCCTTCGCCTGGTCCTCGGACGTCTCGATGCGCTCGCCGTAGTAGCCGTAGCCCTTGGGATTCGTCTCGATGCCCATGCGCAGTCCGTAATTCGACACCGACCCGGCGATGTAGACCGGCCGGTCCTTGGCCCAGCGGTCGCGCGCGTCCATGGCCAGCATGACCGCGCGCAGGTTGAGCTCGCGCACGACATCGCCGAGGCCGAGCGGGATCAGGTTGAACGGCGCCGCCGAGTACGTGTTGACCGTGATGACGTCGCAGCCGGCCTTGACGTACTCCTCGTGCATGCGGCGCACGGTATAGGGGTGGGTGTGCAGCGCCGTGGCCGCCCACGCGGTGTTGCTCATGGGCACGCCCATCTTCTGGAGCTGGGTGCCCACGGCCCCGTCCAGGATGATCACCTCGCGCTTGGCGAGGCGCTGCTCGAGTTCGCGGTAATCGCTCATGTCGTCCTCCCTCGTTCGGCCACCCTGGCCGTCCCGTATGTTGGCGCCGTCGTCGCGCCGTTCGCTTCGTCCTCGATGCGCCGCCACAGGCCGCGCGCCAGGTCCTTGAGCCGGTTGGCCTCGCGCCAGCGGTCGCTGAGCTCGTGTCCGTCCGGGCCGGTGATCGCGTATTCGGGCGGCCCCAGCTCGCACAGGAACGTAAGCGCCGCGTCCGGTCCGGCGCGCCGGCGCCAACTGCGCATGCCGTAGTCCCACCAGCCGAGAAACAGGTCCAGCCAGTGCGCCAGGTGCGGCAGCAGCGGCACCTGGATCTGTTCGCGGCTGGCGACGCGCCCTTGCAGGCCCCAGGCGTTGTCCAGGATGCGGTGCATCAGCGCGTGGTTCGCCGCGTCCACCGGGAACCACATCTCGCGGCCGACCAGATAGTGCGACAGGTCGGCCTCGAGCCGCAGGTCCGGGACGCGGTCGAGCAGGTGCAAGGTGAAGATCAGGTCGTTGGTCAACTGGTTACGGTGGGTTTCGATGTTGAGCGGCGCGCCGGCGCGGTCGGCCAGGGCGCGCCAGCCGTCGATGAACGGCAGCGCGTCCTCGATCCGGTACGGCCGGACCACGGGCAGCAGGTTGATGTGGCTGCCGCCCAGGTCGGACCACAGCTCGACCACGGGCTCGAGCGCCGCGACCGTCGCGACGAACGCCTCGACCTGCCATGTCAGGCCGTGGTCGCGCAACAGGCCGGTGGCCCGGCGCGCGAACGCCGCGTCGCCGAAATCCACGCTGGCGCCGTCGAATCCCGCCGCCGCGATCATCCGGACCTGATCCTCGAGCGGCCATTCCTGGCCATCGGGGCGGCGCCGCTGCATGGCCCACAGGGACTGCATGACGAGGAGCCGCTGCATCGCGCGCCCGTTAACCCAGATCGCGCGGGATCGAGGTGTCCCACGTGCGCGCGAACGCCCGGCGATCCCCCTCGAAGGCCTCGAGCGTGGCGGCGACGAGCCAATGGTCCTTGGTCACGGTCATGACCGTGCGCGTCTCGACGCGCACCGACCAGTCGCCGCGCCGGCGCAGGGTCGTGGTAACGACCTCGCCGCGCGCCGACAGCGGATCGCCGTCGACGATGCTCCAGCGTTGCATCGGCGTCTCGGAAACTTCCAGGTCGATGGCGTCGATCCGCGCGTGGTCGCGGCCATGCCCCACCACCAGGGTCGTCGTCGCGCTGTGCGCCTCGCGCTCGATGCGCCGGATGAGCCCCCCGGTCCGGATCGCGGTCGATTTCATGGCCGGCGCGGTCACCGCGGGCGGCGGCGCGGGAAGCGTCGCGTCGAGCGGGCCCGCGCGGCGGACCGGCAAGTCGAGCTGGCTCGCCCCGGCGATGAGCGAAAGCGTCGGCGCCTCGGGCGAAGGCCAAACGAGCGGCCAGTAGGTCGACGAGACCGCCAGCCGAATCCTGTTGCCGGGCGAAAACGCATGGCCGATGTCGTTGAGCTGCACCCGCACGGTATAGCGCCGGCCCGGTTCGAGCGGCGCCGGGTTGGCGTGCCCGTCGCGGTGGGTGAGGTTGAGCACGCCGTAGGTCACGCGCGTCGAGGCGCCGTCGGGCGCCACCTCGTTGAGCCGGACCGCTACCAGGGCGAGCGGCTTGTCGGAGGCGAGGGTGAGCGTCGCCACCGGCGCGCCGAGGATCTCGAGGCTTTCGCTGAGCGGCGCGCTGTCGAAGCAGACCGACTTGGCGTCGTCCTCGCGCTGGTCCTCGGCCTGGTCGGGGCCGAGGCCGTAGGGGCACCACTCGCCGCCGAGCGCCCCGGTGTCCTGGGGCGACTTGACGGTCAGCGGCGTCTCGGGCCCGGCGGCAGCGTCGAGGCGCCCGGGGTTGAGCGCGTAGCGGCGGGGCGCCACGTTCGGGCCGGGCCAGGCGTCCTCGGCCACCCAGCGGCCCGGCCGCTCGGCGTAATAGTTGGCCGGCGGCGCGCTCGACTGCATCCAGGCGCGCAGCATCGGCTCGGCCATGATGCCGGTGTCGTTGCCGTTGAGCCAATGGTCCCACCAGCGCACGGCCTCTTGCAGGAAGCCGAAGCGCGGGCCGGGTTCGGCGAAGTGCGGGTACTTGTGCGCCCACGGCCCGATCAGCCCCTTGCGCGGGCAGGCGAGCCCGGCGAGCAGCCGCGGAATCGCGTTGGTGTAGCCGTCGGCCCAGCCGCCCATCGCGTAGACCGCGCAGGCGATGGCGGCGTAGTCCTCGCACACGGAGCCATGGCGCCAGAATTCGTCGCGGCGCTGGTGCCGGGTCCAACGGTCGGTCAGCAGGACCGTGTTGTCGAGCCGTTCGAGCCAGAGCTCGCGCCAGCGCTCGCCGACGATCGCCGGGTCGGGCGGCCGCGAGGTGAGCGCGAACATGGTCGAGGCCCAGCCCAGGTTCTCGGTGATGTGGCAGCCGCCCATGTAGTGGACGTCGTCGGCATAGCGGTCGTCGGTCGAGCACAGCGTGATGATCGCCTTCAAGGCCGCGGGGCGCAGCGCCGCGACCTGGAGCGCGTTGAACCCGCCCCACGAGATGCCCATCATGCCGACGTTGCCGGTGCACCACGGCTGGGCCGCGATCCAGGCGATGACCTCGAGCGCGTCGTCGTGCTCCTGCCTGGTGTATTCGTCGAACATCAGGCCGTCGGAATCGCCGTTGCCGCGCATGTCCACGCGCACGCCGGCGAAACCGTGGCCCGCGAAGTAGGGATAGGTCAGGTCGTCGCGGGCGCGGGTGCCGTCGCGCTTGCGATAGGGCAGGTATTCGAGCACGGCGGGGACCGGGTCGGTCTCGGCGTCGGCGGGCAGCCAAAGCCGCGCGGCGAGCCGGGTGCCGTCGGCCAAGGGAATCCAGACGTTCTCGATCTCGCGCACCTTGCGCGGATAGTCGCTGACCACGGTCATCCGGCCCCCCGTTCGGGCCGACGCTACGGGCCGGGCAACGTGCGTGTCAACGCGGCTTCCTGGATACAGGTGGGCCGACACGTCGCGTGAGCGGTCGGTGCGTGCCGCGGCCGCCACGATCGGCTAGGCTTCATCGTTCCGACCAACGACGCAGGTGCGCCATGACCACATTCAAACGCCCCGCCCTCGATCCGGCGTCCGTGCCCGAGGAGGGCGACACGGGGTATCCCGCGCCGTTTCGCGCCCTGGTCGCCAACCGGTTCCGCCGCCGGCTGGGCGACGCGCTGGGCCTGCGCAACTTTGGCGTCAACCTGACCCGGCTCGCGCCCGGCGCGGCCTCGGCGCAGCGCCATTGGCACGAGCGCCAGGACGAGTTCGTCTACGTCGTCGCAGGCGAGCTCGTGCTGGTCAGCGACGCCGGCGACCAGGTGCTGAAGCCGGGCATGTGCGCGGGATTTCCGGCCGGCGTGGCCGACGGCCACCACCTGGTCAACCGTTCGGGCAAGGACGCGCTCTACCTGGAGATCGGCGACCGGTCTTCGGGCGACGTCTACCACTACCCCGACATCGACCTCGAAGGCCGCGACGGCGACCCGCCTTCGGTCTTCACCCACAGGGACGGCACGCCCTGGTAGGTCACTCCGCGGCGAGGGCCGGGCGGCTGAGCGCGCCGAGCGCCTGGACCAGCCCACGCATGTCGGCGCGCACCCGCGCACATCCAGCGTGGCGGGCAATGCTCGCCTCGTCCATGTAGAGCGCGCGGTTGATTTCGACTTGCAGCGCGTGCACGCCCTGCGCGGGGCGGCCGTAGAACTCGGTGGTGAAGCCGCCCGCGTAGGGATCGTTGCGGCGCACCGCGTAACCGGCCCGGCCGAGCACCCGCTCGGCCTCGGCGACGAACACCTCGGCGCAGCTTTGCCCGAAGCGGTCGCCCAGCACCACGTCGGGGAGCGCGCTCGACCGGTGCTCTCCGGCGGCGCCCGACGACGGCATCGAGTGGGCGTCGAGCACGAGAACGAAGCCGAACGCCGCGCGCGTCGCCGTGACCAGGTCGCTAAGCGTGTCGTGGTACGGCCGGTAGACGTGCGCGAGGCGCCGCTCGGCCTCGGCGAACTCGAGACGCGCGCCGTAGATCGCGCCGGCGCCCGCCACCTGGGCCGGTATGGCGCCGAAGCCCGAGCGCACCCTGGGCGAGTCGCCGTTGACGAAGCCGGGCAGCGGCCCGGCGAACATGGCGGCGTCGAGCTCGTAGGGCTCGCGGTTCACGTCCACGTAACAGCGCGGCCACAGCAGGGCGAGCAGCGGCGCGCCGCACGATGGCGCGTCCGCGAACAGCTCGTCGACGAAGGCGTCCTCGGAGCGGCGCAAATCCGCGAGCGCGAGCCGGCTCTGCGCCAGGAACTCGGGGGCGTAATGGCGCCCGCTGTGCGGCGAGCAGACGATCACGGGCACGCTCGGCGATGCCGGACGCCGCAGCGCCAGCGCCGGGGGCGACCCGAATTCGTCTGCCATAGCCATGGTCCGGGTTTAGACGATCCGGCCGGCGCTGTCACGAGGGCGCGGTCGCCGGCCGCAGAGAGAGGGGGCAGCGGACGAGTCCGACGGGCCGGGGCGGCGGGCCGTACCGTTAAGAACTGTTAATCAGTTCGTGCGCATACTTTGCCGAACCGGCGTTTGGGCCGGACCGGCGTTCGGGTAAGCCATGGCGATGATCTTGCTCGCGGAGGACGACACGGCGCTTCGCGCCGTGCTGGCGCGCACACTGCGCGGCGGCGGCCACGCCGTGGTCGAAGTGGCCGATGGGATCGACGCCCTGCCGCACCTGGAGTCCGGCGCGTTCGACGCGCTGGTCACCGACATCGTGATGCCAGGGCTGGACGGGCTCGAACTCGCGCGCCGCGCCGCGCGACTGGTGCCCGGCATCCGCATCCTGTTCATTACCGGCTTCGCCGCGGTCGCGCTCAAGGCGCGCGAAGCCCAGGGCATCGACGGCCGCGTGCTGTCGAAGCCGTTCCACCTGCGCGAGCTGGTGTCCGAGATCGACCGGATGCTCGCGGCGTGACGGGACATGGCCACGACGCGGGGCCCGGGGTTGCGCGGCCCCGGCGCCGATGCTAAGAGCCGAACCCCGGCGCCGGCATTGGCGGCACGAAGCTGTGGGCGCGTAGCTCAGCGGGAGAGCACTACGTTGACATCGTAGGGGTCGCTGGTTCGATCCCAGCCGCGCCCACCATCGCTCGCAGCGTCACCGGGATAGAGAGGCGCAGGTCGACGCTCCGATGGCTGACCCATCGCGATCGAGGTTCCGGTCACCGGATGTGCTGCGCATGTTCCCGACCTTCGTCTGGAAGGCGGACCTCAAACCCGAAGTCCATCGCCCCCTCAACCATTCGATCGCGCGAAGGCTCGCCGAGATCATGGGACCGACCGAGCTCGCGCGCGGGGAAAGCTGGCAGTCCGATCACGCGCTCAACAAGCAGGCCGAGTTCGCCGGGCTCATCGCCTGCATCGACGAGGCCGCGGCCACCCTCCTCGACTACCTCAAGGTCGGCCACGAGGGGTTCCGGATCACCGGGTGCTGGGCCAACGTAAGCGCCCCGGGCGCCGCGCACCGGATCCATCACCACCCCAACAACTACCTGAGCGGCGTCTACTACGTGCGAACCCACGCGCGCGCCGATACCATCAACTTCCACGACCCGAGGCCGCAGACCGGCGTCATGCGCCCGCCGACCACGGGCCTCATTGCCGAGAACGCCGATCAGGTGGTCGTCAAGGTCAAGGACGGCACGCTCCTGATGTTTCCGGCGTGGCTCGACCATTCAGTCGATCCCAACCAAAGCGACAAGACCCGGATCAGCGTCAGCTTCAACATCATGTTCGCGTCCTACGCCGAGTCCATGTCCCGGCCGCTCTGGCGGGGCGGTCGCAGAAGCGCGTGACGGAGCGACCGAGCGTTGCGGGTCAGGTGCCTTTGGGCGCGCATCACTCCGGCGGGGGCGAGCGCGGCGTTGGCCCCTCGAGTGGGCGCGTAGCTCAGCGGGAGAGCACTGTCTTCACACGGCAGGGGTCGCTGGTTCGATCCCAGCC
>CAZGYG010000099.1:0-8922 GCA_964530335.1 uncultured Rhodospirillaceae bacterium
CAGGTCAACAACGTGCTCGGATTTCCCTACATCTTCCGCGGCGCGCTCGACGTGCGCGCCAGGACCATCAACGACGAGATGAAGATCGCCGCCGCCCGCGCCATCGCCGAGCTCGCGCGCGAGGACGTGCCCGACGAGGTCGTCGCGGCCTACGCCGGGCTGCGCCTGCAGTACGGGCCCGACTACATCCTGCCGACGCCGTTCGACCAGCGGCTGATCAGCCGGGTCGCGCCGGCGGTGGCGCGCGCGGCGATGGACAGCGGGGTCGCGCGCAAGCCGATCGTGGACCTGGACACCTACCGCAACGAGCTTTCGGGGCGTCTGAGCCCGGTCGCCCAGCGCATGAGCGCCGTGTTCCGCGCCGTGCGCGCGGCGCCCAAGCGCGTCGTCTTCGCCGAGGGCGAGGAGGAGAAGGTGGTGCGCGCGGCGGCGCTGTGGCAGGCCAGCGGCTACGGCACCCCGGTGCTGGTCGGGCGGCGCGGGCGCATTGTCGCGGCCATGGCCGCGCTCGGGCTGGGCGACGGCGCCGACTTCGAGATCCACGATCCGCGCGAGGAGGGCGAGGGCCACGGCTACGTCGACTGGCTCTACGCCCGGCTGCAGCGCCAGGGCTGGCTGCGGCGCGACTGTCAGCGCCTGGTCGCGACCGAGCGCAACGTCTTCGCCGCGTGCATGGTCGCGGCCGGCGACGCCGACGCCGTGGTCACCGGGCTGACGCGCAACGCCGCGGCGGCGCTGGCCGACGTGCTGCGTGTGCTGGACCCCGCGCCGGGCGCGCGCGTGCTGGGCGTCACCATCCTGGTCGCGCGCGGGCGCACGCTGTTCATCGCCGACAGCCTGGTGACGCCGAGCCCGACGGCCGCCGAGCTCGCCGACTTCGCGGTCGAGACCGCGGCCTTCGCCCGGCGCATGGGGCATACGCCCAGGGTGGCGATGCTGTCGTTCTCGAGCTTCGGCAACCCGTCGCACGAGACCACGGCGCACGTGCGCGCCGCGGTGCGCGAGCTCGAGGCCCGCGGCGTCGATTTCGAGGTCGACGGCGACATCGCCGCCGACGTGGCGCTCGACCCGGCGCTCTTGAAGCTCTACCCGTTCTGCCGGCTGACCGGACCGGCCAACGTGCTCATCATGCCCGGGCTCCATTCCGCCAACATCGGCTCGAAGCTCCTGCAGAAGCTGGGCGGCGGCGACGTGATCGGCCCGGTCATCGTCGGGCTGGAGCGTGCGGTCCAGATCGTGCCGATGGGCGCCACGGTCACCGACATCGTGAATCTGGCCGGGCTCGCCGCCGTCGACGCCGGCGCCTGAGCCGGGCGGCATGGTGCGTTCCGCCGGCCGCCTGCGCGTCCTCGGCCTCGCGGGCCTCTCCGCTCTGCCCGCGGCGGCGGCGTTCGGCGCGCTCGTCATCGCGGATCGGCTGGGTCCGTTCGAGGCCTTGATCGGCTGGGCGGCCGCGGTGGCGCTGGCCGTGCCGTTGTGGCACAGGCTCGCCGGCAACACGGCGAGGCTCAAGGGCTTCGCCGAGGCCCTCGAGGAGCCGACCCCGCCCACGCCCCGCTTCGCCCAGGCGCCGTTCGCCGCCGATCATGCCGAGGTGGCACGCCGCGTCGGCCGGGCGCTCGAGGCGCGCGAGCGCGAGGCCGCCGAGCTCAAGCGCGAGGGTTCTGGGCTGCTGGACGCCCTGCCCGACGCGCTGCTCGTGCTCGGGCGCGACGGGCGCGTTCAGCGCCTGAACCGCGCGGCGCGCGCGCTCTACGGCGAGGGAGCGCTGGGCAGCCAGGTCACGGCCGTGATCCGGCATCCGGCGCTGCTGGCCGCGCTCGATGAGGTCAAGGGCGGCGGCGCGCGCACCGTGGCGTTCGACGAGGCCGGGCCGCCGCCCTCGGCCTACGAGGCGACGGTCGAGGCCTTGCCCGGCGGCGACGGCGGGATGGCGGTGGCGGTGCGCGACCGCACGGCGGTCAAGCTGGCCGAGCAGATGCGCGCCGACTTCGTCGCCAACGCCAGCCACGAGATCCGTTCGCCGCTCGCCACCATCGTCGGCTTCATCGAGACGTTGCGGGGCCCGGCGCACGACGACGCCGAGGCGCGCGAGCGGTTCCTCGCCATCATGGCCGAGCAGGCCGGGCGCATGACGCGGCTGGTCGATGACCTGCTGTCGCTCAGCCGCATCGAGATGAACGAGCGCACCCCGCCCCAGGGCCGGGTCGACATCGGTCGCGCGCTCGGCCGGGTGAAGGACGCGCTGGCCTGGGAGGCCGAGGCGAAGCGCATGACCATCGCGCTCGACGTGGCGCCCGGCCTGCCCGAGATCCAGGGCGAGGAGGCGGAGATCGACCAGGTGTTCCACAATTTGATCGGCAACAGCGTCAAGTACGGGCATGCGGCGAGCCGGATCACCGTGACCGCGAGCCACGTACGGCCCGAGCTGGGCCGCTGGCCGGCGGCGGGCGCCGTCGCCGTCGCGGTCGCCGACGTAAGCGACGGCATCGCGCGCGAGCACATCCCCCGGCTGACCGAGCGGTTCTACCGGGTCGACGCCGGGCGTTCGCGCCAGCTCGGCGGCACCGGGCTCGGGCTCGCCATCGTCAAGCACGTGGTCAACCGCCACCGTGGCCAGCTCGCCATCGCGAGCACGCCCGGCGAGGGCAGCGTGTTCACGGTCGTCCTGCCAGCGGCGTGACTCCCGTCACAAATCCGTCATCGATGCGAAGTACCGTTGTCATGGCCGCCTTGTAGCGTCGTTGCTCGCGCCCCGGCCAGGGACGCGACCAATCTGGATTGGCACCATGGAGACACATCATGATCAAGCGTAGCGCGGCGTTGTTCGCCACGTTGTTGCTCGGCCTGGCGGCAGGTACGGCCGAGGCGCGCGACCAGATCCGCATCGTCGGCTCGTCCACCGTGTTCCCGTTCTCGACCGCGGTCGCCGAACAGTTCGGCAACGCCTCGGGCTTCAAGACGCCGATCGTCGAATCGACCGGCACCGGCGGCGGGTTCAAGCTGTTCTGCGCCGGCGTCGGCGTCGATCATCCGGATGTGACCAACGCCTCGCGCCGGATCAAGGACAGCGAAGTCAAGAGCTGCGCCGAGAACGGCGTCACCGAGATCGTCGAGGTCAAGATCGGCTTCGACGGCATCGTGCTGGCCAATTCCAAGTCCGCGGGCCAGGTCGACCTGACCCTGCAACAGCTCTACCTCGCGCTGGCGAAGGACGTGCCGGTCAACGGCCAGATCGTCGCCAACCCGTACACCATGTGGAGCGAGCTGGGCGCCGGGTTGCCCGACGCGCCGATCGAGGTGCTGGGCCCGCCGCCGACCTCGGGCACGCGCGATGCCTTCGTCGAGCTCGCCATGGAAGGCGGCTGCAAGGGCATCGCCGTGCTCGACGCGCTCAAGATAAGCGACGAGAAGCGCCACAAGGCCGTGTGCCAGACGATCCGCGAGGACGGCGCGTTCATCGAGGCGGGCGAGTGGGACAACCTGATCGTGCGGAAGCTGGAAGCCAACCCCGACGCGTTCGGCGTGTTCGGCTTCAGCTTCCTCGACCAGAACATCGACAAGATCCAGGGCAGCCGGATCGCCGGCGTCGAGCCCACCTTCGAGGCCATCGCGGCGGGCGAGTATCCGGTGTCCCGCTCGCTCTACTTCTACGTCAAGAAGGCGCACCTCGGGCTGGTTCCCGGCATCGCCGAGTACGTCGCCGAGTTCACCGGCGACAAGGCCATGGGCGAGGACGGCTACCTCGCCGACAAGGGCCTGATCCCGTTGCCGGAGGATGAGCGCGCCACGGTGCGCGACGAGGCGACGGCGATGACGCCGCTGGCCATGTAGGGCGACGGGGCGGGGGCTGTTGAAGACCCCCCGATGACGGCATTGATCGCTTATTCAACAGCCTGCTGAACCTTACGATGCAGCTCACGGTTCTTCTGGTCGCGCTCGGAGCCCTGGTCGGGTTCGGCTATTGGCTCGGGCGGTCGCGCTCGCTCGCCAGCGCCCGCGGCGCGATCCGCGATCTCCACTCGCTGCCGAGCTACCACGGCGCCTACGTCGCCCTGTGGTGCGGCCTGCCGGCGCTGACGATCGCGCTCGCCTGGCTGATCCTCGAGCCCCACGTGGTCGAGGGGCTGGTCATCGCCGCCATGCCGGCGGAGCTGCGCGAGCTTTCCGCCGACCGGATGAGCATCGTCGTCAACGAGGTCAGGAACCTGGCCGCCGGGTACGTGGCGCGCGAGCCCGAGCCCGCGGTCAGGGCCGCGGCCGAGCAGTACGCCAGCCTGCGCGCCACCGGCTTCGCCGCCATGGCCGTCGTCGTGCTGGGCGTCGCCATCGCCGGCCTCGCCGTCGGTCGCCGGCACGTCCGGCCGACCTTGCGCGCCCGCAACCGGGTCGAGCGGGTGCTGAGCCTCGCCTTGATGCTGTGCTCGACCCTGGCCATCCTGACGACCATCGGTATCGTGCTGTCGCTGCTGTTCGAGGCGATCCGGTTCTTCCGCGTCGTCCCGCTCGGCGATTTCCTGTTCGGGCTCGACTGGAGCCCGCAGATCGCGATCCGCGCCGACCAGGCCGGAAGCTCCGGCGCGTTCGGCGCCGTGCCCCTGATCGTCGGCACCCTGGTCATCACGGCCATCGCGATGTTCGTGTCCGGGCCGATCGGCCTGATGGCCGCGATCTACACCGCGAACTACGCGCCGCCGAAGGCACGCAGCGCGATCAAGCCGATCCTCGAGATCCTGGCCGGCATCCCGACCGTGGTGTACGGCTTCTTCGCCGCGCTCACGGTCGCGCCGCTGTTCCGCGGCCTGGGCGAAAGCCTGGGCCTTTCCGTGTCGTCGGAAAGCGCGCTCGCCGCCGGCGTGGTCATGGGCATCATGATCATCCCGTTCGTCTCCTCGCTGTCGGACGACGTGATGAAGGCGGTGCCCCAGGCCATGCGCGACGGTTCCGCGGCGCTCGGCGCCACGCCGTCCGAGACCATCGTCAAGGTGATCGTGCCCGCCGCGCTCCCCGGCATCGTCGGCGCCTTCCTGCTGGCCATCAGCCGGGCGATCGGCGAGACCATGATCGTGGTCATGGCGGCCGGGCTCGCCGCCAATCTGACCGTCAACCCGCTCGAGGCGGTGACCACCGTGACGGTGCAGATCGTCACGCTGCTGGTCGGCGATCAGGAGTTCGACAGCCCCAAGACCCTGGCGGCGTTCGCGCTCGGCCTCATGCTGTTCGCCATCACTCTGGCGCTCAACGTCATCGCGCTCGGCGTGGTGCGGAAGTACCGGGAGAAGTATGACTGACGTCATGACCCAAACGCCGCCGCGCGGCCGCGACCCCGAAGCCGGCCAGCGCCGCCTGCACCGCCGCCGGGCGGGCGAACGGCGGTTCCGCGCGCTCGGCCTGGGCGCCACGGGTCTTGCGCTGGGCGCGCTGGCGGTGCTGCTGGCGTCGCTGGTGGGCCAGGGGCTCGGCGGGTTCCTGCGCACCGAGATCGCGCTCGACGTGACCTTCGCCGAGGACGCGATCGACCCCGCCGGCACGCGCGACCCCGCCGCGATCGGCGCCGCGGACTACACCCTGCTCGTGCGCGAGGCTTTGCGCGCGCGGTTTCCCGACGTGACTTCGCGCCGGGACAAGCGCTTGCTCTACGGCCTGGTCAGCAGCGGCGCCGCGTACACCTTGCGCGAACGGGTGCTCGACGACCCCGGGTTGATCGGCGGCTCCGCCATGGTCTGGGTGCCGGCCTCGGACGATGTCGACGTGTTCGCCAAGGGCCACGTGGACCGTTCGGTCGCGGAATCGGAACGCCGCATCACCGACCGGGAGATCGCCTGGCTCGACGCGCTCGGCGCCGCGGGCGCGCTCGATACGGTGTTCAACGCCGACTTCCTCACCGAGGGCGATTCGCGCGAACCGGAGCTCGCCGGCGTGTGGGGCGCGATGCTCGGCTCGTTCTTCACCATGATCGTGACGCTCGCGCTCGCGTTCCCGCTCGGGGTCGCGACCGCGATCTACCTCGAGGAGTTCGCGCCCAGGAATCGCTGGACCGACCTGATCGAGGTCAACGTCAACAACCTGGCGGCGGTGCCCTCGATCGTGTTCGGCCTGCTGGGGCTCGCGGTTTTCCTCAACACCTTCGGTCTGCCGCGCTCGGCGCCGCTGGTCGGCGGGCTCGTGCTGGCGCTGATGACCCTGCCGACCGTCGTCATCGTGGCGCGGGCCGCGCTGAAGTCGGTGCCGCCGTCGATCCGCGAGGCGGCGCACGGCATCGGCGCCTCGCCGCTGCAAGTGGTGTTCCACCACGTGTTGCCGCTGGCCACGCCCGGCATCCTGACCGGCGCGATCATCGGCATGGCGCGCGCGCTGGGCGAGACCGCGCCGCTCCTGATGATCGGCATGGTCGCCTTCGTGGCCGACGTGCCAGCCGGCCCGACCGATGCCGCGACCGTGTTGCCGGTGCAGATCTTCCTGTGGGCCGACAGCCCCGAGCGCGCTTTCGTCGAGAAGACGGCCGCCGCCATCCTGGTGCTGCTGGGTTTCCTGATCGCCATGAACGCGCTGGCGGTCGTGCTGCGCCAGCGCACGGAAGTCAAATGGTAGCGGGCGCGTTGGCCGGCACCCTCGGCGACGGCGCGACCGCGGCGAACGCGAAGATGTCGGCGCTGGGCGTCGAGGTCTTCTACGGCGCCAAGCAGGCGCTGTTCGGCATCGACCTGAACATCGCCGAGAACCAGATCACGGCCCTGATCGGACCGTCGGGGTGCGGCAAATCGACCTTCATACGCTGCCTGAACCGCATGAACGACACGATCGAAAGTTGCCGTGTCAGCGGGCACGTCACGTTGGACGGCGCGGACCTGTACGACCCGGCGATCGACGTGGTCGAGGTGCGCAGCCGCGTCGGCATGGTCTTCCAGAAGCCCAACCCGTTCCCCAAGTCGATCTTCGACAACGTCGCCTACGGCCCGCGCATCCACGGGCTCGCCCGCGACCGGGCGGAGCTCGACGAAATCGTCGAGGTGTCGCTCAATCGCGCCGGGCTGTGGAACGAGGTCAAGGACCGCCTGGGCGAGCCCGGAACCGGGCTGTCCGGCGGCCAGCAACAGCGGCTGTGCATAGCGCGCGCGATCGCCATCAGCCCCGAGGTCGTGCTGATGGACGAGCCGTGCTCGTCGCTCGATCCCATCGCCACGGCCCACATCGAGGAGTTGATGGACGAGCTCAAGCGCAACTTCACCATCGTGATCGTCACCCACAACCTGCAGCAGGCGGCGCGGGTCTCGCAGTACACGGCGTTCTTCCACCTGGGCAAGCTGATCGAGTTCGGCGCGACGGCGAAGCTGTTCACCATGCCCGGAGAAGCCATGACCCAGGACTACATCACCGGCCGGTTCGGCTGACGGCGAGAGAGGAACCCACCATGCCCGCGGCTCACACGGTCAAGGCCTACGACGAGGAGCTCGAGCGGCTGAACCGCGACGTGCTCGCCATGGGCGGCTTGGTCGAGAACC
Source organism: uncultured Rhodospirillaceae bacterium (assembly GCA_964530335.1). Taxonomy (GTDB): domain Bacteria; phylum Pseudomonadota; class Alphaproteobacteria; order SP197; family SP197; genus VGDP01. The sequence goes on from CAZGYG010000099.1 coordinate 7,503, forward strand.
AGCTCGCCGCCGCGGTCCAGGCGCTGGTCAAGCGCGACGCCGAGCTCGCGGCCAGCGTCATCGCCGACGACGCCAAGACCGACGCCATGGAGCAGCAGATCGACGAGCAGGTGACGCGCATCCTGGCGCTGCGCCAGCCGATGGCCGAGGACCTGCGCCTGGTCAAGACGGCGCTCAGGATGGCGAGCGACCTCGAACGCATGGGCGACCTGGCGACGAACACGGCCAAGCGCACCCTCGCGCTGAGCGCGAGCGATCCGGCGGCGCCGCGCGCCGCGCTCGCGCGCATGGCCGAGGTCGTGCAGGTCATGGCCAAGGACGTGCTCGACGCCTTCGCCACGCGCGACGTGGGCAAGGCGCTGGCCGTGCGCCGCCGCGACGGCGAGGTCGACGAGATGTACAATGGCGTGTTTCGCGCGCTGGTGGCGTACATGACCGAGGACGCGGCCAACATCACGCCGTGCACCCACATGCTGTTCGCCGCCAAGAACATCGAACGCATCGGCGACCACGCGACCAACCTGGCCGAGATGGTCGCCTACCTGATCCAGGGTGCCGCGCCGGCCGAGCAGCGGCCCAAGGGCGATACGACCGCGACCTTCGTGCCCCCGACCGGGCGGACGGAGGGGCAATGACCCCCCGCGTGCTGGTGGTCGACGACGAGGCGCCGATCGTCGCGCTGCTGCGTTACAACCTGGAAAAGGCGGGCTTCGACGTCGACGAGGCGGCGGACGGCCAGGAAGCGCTCGTCCTGTGCGCCGAACGGGCGCCCGACCTGGTCGTGCTCGACTGGATGCTCCCCTTCGTCTCCGGGGTCGAGGTCTGCCGGCGTCTGCGCCGTTCGCCCCAGCACCGCAACCTGCCGATCATCATGCTGACCGCGCGAGGCGAGGAGGCCGACCGGGTGCGCGGGCTCGACGCCGGGGCCGACGACTACGTGACCAAGCCGTTCTCGCCGGCCGAGCTCATCGCGCGCATCCGCGCCGTGCTGCGCCGCATCCGCCCGGCGCTCGCCGCCGAGGCGCTGAGTTACGCCGACCTGCACATGGACCTGGTCGGGCACCGGGTCGCGCGCAACGGCCGGCCGATCCGGCTCGGCCCGCGCGAATACAACCTGCTGCGCCACTTGCTCGAGCACCCAGGGCGCGTGTTCTCGCGCGAGCAACTGCTGAACTCGGTGTGGGGCCAGGACATCTTCGTCGAGCCGCGCACGGTCGACGTGCACATCCGCCGGCTCAGGAAGGTCATCAACGGCTCCGGCGAGAGCGACCTGATCCGCACCGTGCGCGCCGCGGGCTACGCGCTCGACGTTGGGTAGCGCGTGATCCGCGCGAGGTGACCCATGCTGGCGTCATGGCCGGGCGTGTCCCACGGCTGTCCGGTTAAGCATGCATGCGTGTGGTGGAAATGCCGGGACCGC
>CAZGYG010000100.1:0-8843 GCA_964530335.1 uncultured Rhodospirillaceae bacterium
CGCCGCCTCCGGGTAGACCAGGCAGGCGTCGCCGTAGGAGTAGAAACGGTACCCGGTGGCGATGGCGTGGGCATAGGCGCGCTTGACGCGCTCGAGCCCGGCGAACGCGGCCACCAGCATGATGAGCGTCGAGCGCGGCAGGTGGAAATTGGTGACGAGCAGGTCGGCCACGCGGAACCGATAGCCGGGCGTGATGAACAGATCGACCAGGCCCTCGAACGGGGCCACGGAGTCTCCCGCCGCGGCGGTCTCGAGCAGCCGCAGGCTGGTCGAGCCCACGGCGACCACCCGCCCGCCCGCCGCGCGCGCGCGTCGCACCGCCGCCACGGCATCGGGACCTACCCGGCCCCATTCCGGCAGCATCCGGTGGTCCCTGGTGTCGGTTGCGCGGACCGGCAGGAACGTGCCGGCGCCGACGTGCAGGGTCAGGGTCGTCAGCGCCACGCCCGCCGCCGCGAGCCGCGCCACGAGCTCGGGCGTGAAGTGCAGCCCGGCGGTCGGCGCCGCCACCGCCCCGGGCGTGCACGCGAACAACGTCTGATAGTCGAGCGCGTCGCGCGGCTCGGGGCCGGTCGGCCGAGGGATGTAAGGCGGCAGCGGCACCCGGCCGTGGCGCATGATGCGCTCGACCAGCGCCGCACCCGTCGCGTCGAAGCGCAGCGTGACCTGCCCGTTGCCCCGTTCGATGACCTCGGCCGCGAGATCGGCGGCGAACGCGACCGTCGCGCCAGGCCGGAAGCGCTTGGCGGGGCGAACCAGCGCGGTCCAGGTATCGGGGCGCAGCGCGCGGTCGAGCGTGACCTCGACGGCGCCGGCGCCGATCCGCCCGGCGAGCCGCGCCGGCAGCACGCGCGTATCGTTGACCACCAGCAGGTCGCCCGGGCGCAGCAGTTCCGGAAGATCGCGCACGCGAAGGTCGGCCAGGCCGTCGCCAACCACGAGCAGCCGCGCGGCGTCGCGGGGCTCGGCCGGGTGCGCCGCGATGCGCTCCGCCGGCAGCTCGAAGTCGAAGAGATCGACGTCCACGTTGGCTAAGTGGCGATGGCGTAGCGCTGGCGGCGCCCCGGAACGGCCGAGCGCTCAGCCCTCGGCGCCGATCCTGTCCTTGTGGCTGCCGTCGGCCCGTTCGTCCGCGACGCGCGCGAGCAACCGTTCGCGCACCGGCGCCGAGACGAAGCTCGCCACGTCGCCGTCGAGCCGGGCGATCTCCTTGACGAAGCGCGACGAGATGAAATGGAAGCGTTCGGACGCCATCAGGAACACGGTCTCGATCGTCGGCGCGATGCGCGCGTTCATGCCGCACATCTGGAACTCGTAGTCGAAGTCGGAGATGGCGCGCAGGCCCCGGATGACCTGGCCGGCGCCGCAGTCCCTGGCGAAGTGAACCAGCAGCCCGTCGAACGCTCGGACCTCGACGGTCGAGCCGCCGTCGCTGTTCATGGCGCGGATCTCGCCCTCGACCATGGCGATGCGCTCGTCCACCGTGAACATCGGCCCCTTGCCGGCGTTGCGCGCCACCGCGACGATCAGGTGATCGACGATGCGGCGCGAGCGCCGGATGATATCCAGGTGCCCACCGGTCACCGGATCGAAGGTCCCGGGGTAAACCGCGATGCGCCGCTCGATCGTCACGTGGCCCTCGTCGCGCTCGTTTCCTGGCGGTCAGGCGCTTTCGGCTTCGCCGAGACGCGCCACAGAGATCACGCGCTCGCCTTCCGCCACATCTATCAGGCGCACGCCCTGCGTGCCGCGCCCGGTGATCCGGATGTCGGCGACCGGGCAGCGGATGAGTTGCCCGCCGTCGGTCACGATGACCAGCTCGTCCGTGTCGGCGACCGGGAACACGGCGACGACGCCGCCCGCGCGCTCGGTGTCCAGGTTGATGATGCCGCGCCCGCCCCGGTTCGTGATCCGGTAGTCGTACGCCGAGGTCCGCTTGCCGTAGCCGCTTTCGGCGACCGCCAGCAGGAACTCCTCGGTGGCGGCGAGCCGCCTGGCTTCGGCTGGGTCGAGTCCCTGGGCCGTGGCCGCCGCGTCGAGCGTCGCCTCGCCGCGGCGGAATGCCGCCGTGGCGCGCAGGTACTGGTCGCGCGTCTCGGACGCGACGGCGAGATGCCCGAGCACCGACATCGAGATGACCGCGTCGTCCTTGGCCAGCAGGATGCCCCGCACGCCGCTCGACGACCGGCCGACGAACACGCGCAGCGCGTCCGCCGGAAACCGGATGCATTTGCCGCCGCGCGTGGCCAGCATGATGTCGTGGCGCGCGTCGCACATGGCGACGCCGACCAGCCGGTCGCCGTCGTCGAGCTTGATGGCGATCTTGCCGTTGCGGGGCACGTTGACGAAATCCGTCATGCGGTTGCGCCGGACGTCCCCGGACGAGGTGGCGAACACGATGTGCCGGTCGTGCCGCGCCGCATCGTCGTCGGATTGCCGGAGCACGGTCGAGATCGTCTCGCCCGCCTCCAACGGCAGCAGGTTGACCAGCGCCTTGCCGCGCGCCTGGGGCGTGCCGATCGGCAGCAGGTAGACCTTGAGCCGGTAGACCCGCCCGCGCGTGGAAAAGTACAGGAGCGAGTCGTGGGTGTTGGCGACCAGCACCTGGGTGACGAAGTCCTCCTCGCGCGTCGCCATGCCGGCGCGTCCCTTGCCGCCGCGCCGCTGCGCCCGGTACGTCGACAGCGGCACGCGCTTGACGTAGCCGGTGTGGCTGACGGTGATGATCATGTCCTCGGGCTGGATCAGATCCTCGATCGTCTGCTCGTCGGCGGCCTCGGCGATCTCGGTCCGGCGCGGGGTGGCGAAGCGATCGCGAATGGCCGTGAGCTCGGCGCGCATCACCGCCATCAGGCGCGGGCGCGACGACAGGATGTCGAGGAAATCGCGGATCTGCCCGGCTAGGCCTTCCAGCTCATCGGCGATCTTGCCGCGTTCGAGCGCGGTCAGCCGCTGCAAGCGGAGCTCGAGGATCGCGCGCGCCTGGGCGTCCGAAAGTCGGATCGTACCGGCCGCCACCAGGGCCGCGCCCTCGTCCTCGCCCTCGACCAGGGCGATCAGCGCGCGCGCCGGTTCGGGGTCCCAGTCGCGCGCGATCAGCGCCTCGCGCGCCGCGGCGGGATCGGCCGCGGCGCGGATGGTCGCGACGATCTCGTCCAGGTTGGCGACGGCGATCGCGAGCCCGAGCAGCACGTGGGCGCGCTCGCGGCACTTGGTCAGCAGGTGCTTGGACCGGCGCGTGACGACTTGTTCGCGGAAGGCGACGAAGGCCTGAAGCATCGCCTTGAGCGACAAGGTCGTCGGGCGGCCGCCATCGAGCGCGACGGCGTTGATGCCGAAGGTGGATTGCAGCGCGGTAAAGCGGAACAACTGGTTCAGCACCACGTCGGCCATGGCGTCGCGCTTCAATTCCATCACGACGCGCAAGCCATGGCGGTCGGATTCGTCGCGGATCTCGGCGATGCCCTCGATCCGCTTGTCGCGCACCAGCTCGGCGATGCGCTCGACCAGCTTGGCCTTGTTGACCTGGTAGGGAACCTCGGTGACGATGATCGCCTCGCGGTCCTTGCGGATGTCCTCGACCGCCGTTCGGGCGCGAACCGCGATCGAGCCGCGGCCCGTGGCGTACGCCTGGACGATGCCGGCCCGCCCCATGATGAGCCCGCCGGTCGGGAAATCCGGCCCCGGCACGTGCCGGCTGAGCTCGGGCAGGCCGATCGTCGGGTCGTCGATCAGCGCAAGGCAGGCGTCGATGACCTCGCCCAGGTTGTGCGGCGGGATGTTGGTCGCCATGCCGACCGCGATGCCCCCGGCGCCGTTGACCAGCAGGTTCGGGAAGGTCGCCGGCAACACCACGGGTTCGCGCTCCGAGCCATCGTAGTTGTCGCGGAAGTCGACGGTATCCTTGTCGATGTCCACGAGCAGGGTCTCGGCGACCGCGGCCAGGTGCGCCTCGGTGTAGCGGTCCGCCGCCGGCGGGTCGCCGTCCATCGAGCCGAAGTTGCCCTGGCCCTCGACCAGCGGCAGGCGCATGGCGAAGTCCTGCGCCATGCGCACCATGGCCTCGTAAATCGGCAGGTTGCCGTGGGGATGGTACTTGCCCATGACATCGCCGACGATTTTCGAGGACTTGCGTGTCGGCTTGTCCGAGGTGTACCCGGACTCGTACATGGCGTAGAGGATGCGCCGCTGCACCGGCTTCAGCCCGTCGCGCACGTCGGGCAGCGCCCGGGCGACGATCACGCTCATGGCGTAATCGAGGTAGGAGCGCCGCATCTCCTCCTCGATCGTGATCGGCTCGATGTCCTTGGGCGTCGGGGTCTCGGTCACGGGTTCCCTGGTTCGGGACTTCGGGGGCTCGCCCCGCTGCGCTGCAGCATCATACTACCAGGCGGCGTCGCGGGTCACGCGCGAGGGGCACAACCCCGATTGGCACAGTCGCGCCCGTGCGATAGAGCAGCACCCGATCGGCACGACGCGGGGCCGGCGACAACACGAGGGGGAGCGCCATGCCGGGTCCGCTGGCGGGGATCACCGTGGTCGACTTGAGCCGGGTCCTGGCGGGGCCGTTCTGCACCCTGGTGCTCGCCGACCTGGGCGCCCGGGTCATCAAGGTCGAGAGCGCCAAGGGCGACGACAGCCGCGCGTTCGGCCCGTTCGTCGGCGCCACCTCGGCCTATTTCGCCTCGGTCAACCGGGGCAAGGAGAGCCTTGTCCTCGATCTCAAGAACGTCGACGATCGCATTGTTTTCGATAAACTTCTTGGCCGCGCCGACGTCTTGATCGAGAACTTCCGCCCCGGTGTCATGGAACGCCTGGGCTACGGCTGGGCCAGGCTCGAGTCGCGCTATCCACGCCTGGTCTACGCCTCGGTTTCGGGCTTCGGCCACAGCGGGCCCTACGCCGCCCGCCCGGCGTACGACCTGGTAGTCCAGGCCATGGGCGGGCTGATGAGCCTGACCGGGCACCCGGGCCAGCCGCCGGTGCGGGTCGGCACCTCGATCGGCGACATCGCGGCCGGGCTCTACGCCGCGATCGGCATCGCGGCCGCGTTGCGCGAGCGCGAGCAGAGCGGCCGCGGCGCCCGACTCGATATCGCCATGCTCGATTGCCAGGTCGCCATCCTGGAGAACGCGATCAGCCGTTACTTGTCCGGCGGCGCCGTGCCCGGGCCTCTGGGATCGCGTCACCCCGCGATCGCGCCGTTCGAGGCCTATGCCACCGCCGACGGCTACATGGTGATCGCGGCTGGCAACGACGCCATCTACGCCAAGCTGGGCGCAGCGCTCGGCGCGCCCGAGCTCGGCACCGACGCCCGATTCGCCGGCAACGAGGAGCGCCGGGCCAACGTCGATGCGCTCAAGGCCGCGATCGAGCGGGTCACGACCACGCGGCCCACGGCGCACTGGCTCGACGCCCTGGCCGCGGCCGGGGTTCCCTGCGGCCCGATCAACGACATAGCCCAGGTCGTCGCGGACCCGCAGGTTCAGGCCCGTTCGATGGTGGTCGAGATCGCGCATGGCGACCAGGCGCCCCTCCGGGTCGCCGGCAACCCGATCAAGATCGCCGGCGTGCCCGACCCTACGCGGCGCGCGGGCGCGCCTGGCCTGGACCAGCACCGGGCCGCGATCCTGGCCGAGCTCGGGCTCGGCTAGTGCGACGGAGCTTGCGCTGGACGGTACGCGGCCTCGCCGCCCTGGCGGCGTTGGCGTTGGTCGCGGCCGGCGCCGGTTACGGCTGGCTCTCGACCTCGCTGCCCGAACTTTCCGGCACGATCCGGATCGCTGGCCTGGATGCGCCGGTGACGCTGACCCGCGACCGGCGCGGCGTGCCCTACATCGCCGCCGACTCGGAGCGTGGCGTCTACTTCGGCCTCGGCTTCGCCCACGCCCAGGACCGGCTGTTCCAGATGGACCTGGCGCGGCGCACCGCGGCCGGTACCTTGTCCGAACTGATCGGTTCCCGGACCGTGGACTACGACCGGTTTCGGCGCACGTTCGGGTTCCAGCACCTGGTCGAAACCGACTGGGCGGTGCTCGGCGCGCCCACCCGGGGCGCGCTCGAGGCCTACGCCGCGGGCGTCAACGCCTTCCTCGACAGCCACCGGGGCGCGTGGCCCCTGGAGTACGTGCTGCTGCGGGCAACCCCGGCGCCCTGGCGGCCGGTCGATTCGCTCCTGGTGCTGAAATCTCTCGATCTGCTGCTCGGCACCAACCTGCACGACGAGATCGAACGACTGGAACTCGCCCGCCGCCTGCCGCTCGATCGCATCGCCGACCTGTGGCCGGCGCAACCCGGCGAGGTGCTGCCGCCGCTGCCCCCACCGCCCGAGACCGGTTTGGCGGCCATTATGGGCGGCGCCTCGTCGGCCGAACCCGGCGGCTCGAACGCCTGGGTCGTCGACGGCAGCCGCACGACGACGGGCAAGCCTCTGCTCGCCAATGACCCACATCTCGACCTCGGGCTCCCGGGGAAATGGTATCTGGTCCGGCTGGAGTTCGGCACGGAGTCCCCATCGCGGCTTGTTGGGGCAACCCTTCCCGGCCTGCCGTTTGTCGTGCTCGGCCACAACGGCCGCGTCGCCTGGGGCTTCGCCAACGCCTACATCGATACCCAGGATGTCTTCGTCGAGCGCATCGACCCGGCGGACCCGGACCGCTACCTGACGCCCGAGGGATCGCGGCCGTTCGGCCAACGCGACGAAACCCTGCGCGTCGCGGGCGGCGACGATGTGTCCATGAGTGTGCGCACCACCCGTCACGGCCCGGTCATTTCCGACGCCTACTGGGATGCCGCCAATTTGGTCGGCGAGGGCTACGTCCTGGCGCTCGCCTGGACCGCCCTGGTGCCTGGCGATACCACCGCGAACGCGGCGCTGGGCGTGGCCCGTGCCCGGTCCGTCGCCGAGTTCGCTGCTGCCGCCCAGACCTTCGTCGGTCCGATACAGAACATGGCGGTGGCCGACGTGGACGGCGGGATCGGGCTGACGATTCCCGGCCTCGTCCCGGTGCGGCCCGCTGGGATCGATGGCTCTATGCCGGCGCCGGGATGGACCGGCGGCCACGATTGGCTCGCCTTCGGCTCGGTCGGTACCCTCGCCGGCGCGCCCGATCGCCAGGGCACCATCGTCACGGCGAACAACCGCGTCGTGCCCGAGGGCTTTCCGTTATTCCTCGCGCGCGACTGGCCGCCGCCTTATCGCGCCCTGCGGATCGCGGCGCTGCTCGCGGCCAAGCCGCGCCACGCGCCCGAGGACTTCGTCGCCATGCAGGGCGATGTGACCTCGCCGGGGGCCAGGGCCATGCTGCCCGTGGTCCGCGCCGTCGCCCCGAACGGCGAAACCGCGCGCCGCGCCCGCGCCCTGCTCGACGCCTGGGACGGCGACATGGCGGCCGACCGGCCGGAGCCCCTGGTTTTCGCCGCCTGGCTGGTCGAGCTCTGGCGGCGCATCGCCGCCGACGACCTGGGACCGACGTTCGAACACGACCGGGCGCCCAACGTCGCCGCGCTCGAAGCGATCTTTCACGGCGGCCGCGAAGCCTGGTGCGATGACGCGACCACCTCGGCACGCGAGGACTGCGCCGCCGTGGCCGGCGCCGCGTTCGACGCCGCCGTCTCCGCGCTGGCCCGGCGGTTCGGCGCCGACCCGGCGCTGTGGCGTTGGGGCACGGCCCACCGCGCCCACCACGCCCATGTGCTGCTCGGCCGCATCCCGTGGCTCGGCGCGCTGTTCACGCTCGACCAGCCGATCGGCGGCGATCGGACGACGATCGACGTATCGTCCCTGGGTTGGTCCGAGGACCCATACATCAGTACCTTCGGCGCCGGGTACCGCGCGGTCTACGATCTGGCGGACCTCGACGGTTCGCTCTTTCAAGTCGCCGTCGGCCAATCGGGCAACCTGCTGTCGCGCCACGCCACGGACCTGGCGGCGGCCTGGCTGGCCAACGAGCCCTTCGCCCTGCCGGCCGACCCGGCCGAACCCGTCGCGGTGCTTCGCCTCGAACCGCCCGCGCAGGGCGCGCCATGACCAACGAACCGATCTTCGCCGAGCACGCCGGCGACGCGCCCTTGCTGGTCAGCATCCCCCACGGCGGAACCGAGCTGCCGGACGACATCGCGGCGAACCTGACCGACGCGGCGCTGACGCTTCCCGATACCGACTGGCACGTCGGCAGGCTTTACGATTTCGCCGCGGCGCTCGGCGCCAGCACGATCGCGGCCCGGCTGTCGCGCTACGTCGTCGACCTCAACCGCCCGAGCGACGGCCAATCGCTCTACCCGGGCCAGGCGACGACGGGGCTGACGCCGACCACCACGTTCGACGGCGACCCGCTCTACCGCGCGGGAAAGACGCCCGAACCGGCCGAGATCGCCCGGCGCGTGACGGCCTACTGGCGCCCATATCACGCCGCGCTTGCCCAGCGGCTCAAGGCGATCCGTCGCCGCCACGGTGTCGTGCTGCTGTGGGACGCCCATTCGATCCGCGGCCGCGTGCCGCGCCTGTTCGAGGGCCGGCTGCCCGATCTCAACCTGGGCACCAACGGCGGGGTCAGCGCCGACCAGGCCCTCGTCCAACGCGTCGCGGCGGTCGCCGAGGCGGCAAGCTACTCGTCCGTGCTCGACGGGCGGTTCAAGGGGGGGCACATCACGCGCGCCTACGGCGACCCGGTGAACGGCGTTCACGCCATCCAGCTCGAGCTGGCCCAGGAAACGTACATGGACGAGGCACCGCCCTACGCGTATCGGCCCGAGCTGGCGGCGCGGGTCCAGCGCCCGATCAAGGCCATGCTCGAGGCCGCGCTCGGCTGGCTCGCCGCGCGCTGACGGCCCCTGCGGCCTAG
>CAZGYG010000101.1:0-7329 GCA_964530335.1 uncultured Rhodospirillaceae bacterium
CCGCGCAGGCGTACGCGGCAGAGGTGCTGGCGGGCGAAGACGTGGCGTTCGGGTGATTGAAGCGATCATCACCGAGGCGTGCCGCTCCGCCACCGAGCCCACCGCGGAATCGGGCACGGTCGAGATGCTGCCGTCGAGCGTAGGCGGGGTGTATTAGGCCAGCTCGCGTCGTAAGGTCTTGTCTGGCCTCGGCAGAAGCGTAAGGGGTCGCACGCCCGGGTTTTGTCAGTCGACGACGTTTTCCCAGCGCCTGCTTTCCCGCTACCCCTCTTAGCTCTTGCCTACTGCGGATGAGGCAGCATGTTGAAGGCATGCTTGAGTGCCGCGTCGCGGATGTGCACAGTCTGGTCCTGAAACCGTTCGATATTCAGTTCATTGGGAGCCACTTTCATGCCCGCAGAATACACGATGGAAATGCCGCTGTCAGACGCCCATTTGTTGGCGATCGGGCGGGTAGCGGCGATATCCAGTGTACTTGAGCATTTCGTGTCTCGTGGAGTATGGAGTCTACTCCGCATTCCGGATCAGAAGGGTCACGTAATTACAGCCCATCTCTCGCTTCCTGCGCGGCTTGATATGCTCAAAGCACTAGCCGACATGCATATCGCCAACAGCACAAAATCGCAGAAATTCAACCGTTTGATTAAGCGCCTTCGCATTGCCAGCGAAAACCGAAATGACATCATTCACGCTGTATGGGCATTCACTGAAACAAAACAGAAAAAAGACGTCGCTACTCTCGCGAAAATCACGGCCCGCGGAAAATTAAAAACACTTATCAAGACGATAACACCGGAAGACATTGAAAATGTTTCTAAGGAAATATGGTCTGCTACCGTAGAGTTAATACAAGCACTTCAACATTTTAAGTTAATATCACTGGGTGATTCTCCGTCGTTGCATAAATAAAGAAAGATAAATTAGTTATGGCGTCAGTTTTTTGTCACCCTGTTGCGTCGTTTTTCCAAGGATGATACGCATTCAACTCGTCCTCGACCAATCGAATAGATACGACTGCACCAGGAACGACGGGTTGACACGCCGCTTGTAGTGCATTAGGGGTTAGATGTCTCGGGCAGTACCTCGATCTCACGAGCGGCTTGGCACTTGCAGTTCTCGGATTCGCGTGCGTGAAGTAAATGATTGCCCGAAAGGTGACGAGGTAATTGTATAAGCGGATTTCGGGAAAAACGTATAAAAGGACTCGGTAGGTAGACTCATTGTCGCGTGTCGTGGCGCGATTGAGGGCTTCGATGTGAGGCAACCGATGCACTATCGGCTGGTATTCAACGGCAGTATATACGAGGCGTCAGCTAACGCCCTTCGGAATAGGATCGCGACTATCTTCGAGCGACAGGACTATGAATCGCTAACGGTGCTATTTTCAAGTGAGGGCGGGAGCACAGATCAGGGGCTCGCACTCTACAACTTTATTCGCGCGCTAAACCGGCCGATCCATATGCATGCGGTTGGGCACGTTGGCAGCACGGCGATCCTAGTTTTCCTCGCCGGACATAAGCGAACCTGCACCCCATTTTCTCGTTTTTTCTTTCACGCGTACGACTGGGGATTCGAGGGTCGGCAGATGACGGACCGAATAGCGGAAGCGCTGAAGCGCCTCAATAGCGACATTGATCTATCGAGGCAAATTGTCGAGTGCCACACAAGAATCCCGAAAGAGAGGCTGGCCGAACTCTATACCACAGCCCCAACGCCAACAATTCTCACTCCCGACGAAGCAAAGCAATTCGGCCTCGTTGAGGCTGTGATCGAATTGAATTCAACCGGGGTCACCCAGGCAGACGTTGCCCTTTGGACGGTCGGCTGGCTGTCCGCCTGACCTTCCCCCCGGACGAGGCCCGGTCAAAAGGTGAGCGTTGCGGACGATCGCATGGTTCTAGTGGTCGCGAACACGCTGGAAGGGGAGCCGAGGACGCCGTTCCGCATGCCGGCCGGGGTGCGGGTCGTCAAGGTCGACGCCAAGACCGGGTTATTGCTCGGAGCGGGGACCGAAACGGTCTTCACCGAGGCGTTCCGCCCGGGCACCACAGCAGCGGACATCGGCAGGATTCTGGGTTGCCGCGTCGGGCTTCGGCCTTCGCCGACCGAAAGTTGGTTTCGGCCGACTGAAGGTCGCCCTCCTCGCAACGACGCGACTTGGAGTTTTTCGGCAGCCTGCCAGGAGTTTTCCTCTCGCCCATCAAGGCAATTCGCCGCAAATCATGCGGAGAACGGGCCGCGATTCGCCGCATCGGATGCGGAGAACCGAGCACGATTCGCCGCAAGCCCGGTCGCGTTTCCATGGTCGTTCGTGTTTCGACCCGCCTTCGCGAAGCCCGCTTCGGCGGGCGAAGGAAGGGACGCTCGCTCCGCTCGCTCCTCAACATGAACGGCCCCTTTTGGCGTGACGAACTCGATTTGCGGTCGACGGCCGTCCCTGCGCCGCCGTTCATACGACACCGGGCGGCGGTCGGTCGGATTAGCGATCGCGGGGGCGGCGAGGGGTGCGTGCAACGCGCGGCGCCTAAGCATTGAGACGGTAGCGTTTGGTGTCGGGCTGGTAGGTGCGATCGGGAAAGTCGGAGGCGGGCACGCCGTCGAGCACTTGTCGGATATCGTCGCGGACGCTGGGGTTCAGCCGATAATACTGATGATTCGTTGGGTCGGGATCTTTCGAGAGGACGGGAGTGACGTCGACGACCGCGATCCGGTCGTTCAGGAGCCGGGCGTTCTCGGGACCGTCGGAACCGAGGCGCTCGGGGTTTCCCTTGGTTGTCTCGCTCACGGTCAGCGCGCGGTCGCGGGGCGTGTGGTAGACCGTGACGTGCTCGCACAGACGCGGCAGGGGCTTCAGCTTCGTGTCGTCCTCGAACGTGTCGTTGTCCTCGTCGGCCGCGGCGAGGATCACGCGGCCGAGGAGGCGCGGCGGGTAGTTCCCGATGCGGCGGAGCACGGCTTGGACGCCGTGGCGGAACGCGTAGTTTCCCATGCTATGGGCGAGGACGTGGATCTTCCGTTCGCAGCGATCCTCGTCCTTGAGCTTCTCCATGTAGCGAGCAAGGATGAGGAACGCTCTGCCCATGGCCTCGCCTGACGCTTCGACATCCTTCCGATCCGCGTAGTACGACACGATCGGCACCTTCTTGCCCTCGGAGGGCCAGGTCAGGACGAACATATTCATCTCGACCGCGAGAAACGACTTGAGCGCGGCGGCGCGGGACAGCGCCTCGCGGAAGGTGAAGTCGAAGCCGTGCACGTACACCAGGGTGTCGCGCTTATGGGTCACCATCTTGTGGCGCGCGGTGTCGAAGATTTTACGGCTGCCGAGGACGAATTTGGGCGTTTTCACGGTGTCGGCGTGGAGCTTTTCCGGTGCGACGCGGACGCGCTTAACGGCGAAGGTGCGGGCGTCGACCTCGGCGTAGCCGAACCGAAGGTCGGCACCGTCGGCGCGGCTGAGGTCCGGGCCGAAGTCGATTGGTCGATCGCCGATGGGGTTTCGGTTTGTGGCGAATGAGACGGTTATGGTTGGCATTGGCGAGACTCCACGGTGGGGTGCACTGAGCGCCAGACTCGCCTCAGCCCGTCACCCAGCGCCCGTCGCCCGCGCTCATGGTGGCGCGGGGCAGCCGGATGTCGAACTGCCGGCGGATCTCGGCGTCGACTTCGTCGGCGACGTGGCGCGGGTAGTGCGCCGACAGAATCTCGCGCAGCCGCCGGTCGGCGTTGACCAGGATGTCGGGCTTGCCGCGCTCGATCCATTCCTTGGAGCTGAGCCGGTCGCCGACGGCGGGGTAGACGTAGGCGGTCTGCATCAGGCGCAGCGTCTGCTCGCTGCCCAGGTAGTGCCCGGGGCCGCCGATGCACGTCGCGCGCATGGTCTCGATCGACAGGCTGTCGTCGTCGACCTCGATGCCGCGAATGCAGCGCTGCACCTGGCCGATGGTGTCGTTGTCGATGACCAGGCTCTCCAGGCTGAAGCCCAGCAGCGAGGCGTGCATGCCCGCCGATTCGTAGACCAGGTTGAGCCCGGCCAGACCGGCGAGCGAAAGCGTGATGCCCTTCTCGTAGCCCGACTGCGGATCGGGCATCTTCGCGTCCGTCATGCCCGCGGCGGCGCCGCCGACCAGATCGTAGAACTGCGCCATCTGGGCGCACGCGGCGCTGAGAAGTGCTTGTTCGCCCGAGCCGCCGCTCATGGCTCCGGTGCGCAGGTCCGAGACGAACGGCCAGGTGCCGAAGATCGCCGGGTGCCCTGGCTTCAGCGCGTTGACGTAGACCAGCCCGGAGAGAACCTCAGCGACGGCCTGGACCACGGCGCCCGCGAGCGCGGCCGGCGCGGTCGCCCCGGCCTGGCCGGCCGAGAGCAGCAGCACCGGCATGCCACCGATGACGGCGGCCTCGAGGCAGCGGCAGGCGTCCTCGGCGAACCTCAAGGGCGGCACGACGAAGCAGTTGGACTGGCTGACGAACGGGCGATCGCGCCAGCGCCGCTCGCCGCCGGCGATCAGATGCAGCATGTCGAACGACTTCTCGACGTAGGCCGGGTTCACCCACGACGAGCCGACGTGCTTGGTGGTGCCCGAGACGCAGGCATAGAGCGTGTTGACGTCCATGTCGCGCGCGGTCGGCATGTCGCGCGGCACCACCGTGCGCTGGAAGAAGTGGATGTTGTCCAGCACGTCGACCAGCCGGGCCATGTCGTAGAGATCGGCGAGCTGGGATTCCCGGAAGCTACGCGTCTTGGGGTCGGCGATCTCGACCGCCGCGCCCGCGGTGCCGAAGTAGACCCGGGTGCCCCACGGCTCCATGTCGTGGCGCGGGTCCTGGCCGTGCAGCACGAAGCGCCGGCACGCCTTGGCGATGGTGTCCTCGACCACCGCGCGCGGAAAGCGCAAACGCCCGTCCTCGCCCATGACGGCGCCGACCCGGGTACACGCCTCGACGCAACTCGGGATCGCCTGGGCCAGACCGATCTGCTCGAGCACGTCGAGCACGGCGCCGTGGACCCGGCGCACGCCCGCCTCGTCGAGCGGCTTGTAGCGGCCGCTCGCCATGCCGGGGCGGATCGGCGCCTCGTTCGCGGGGAGCGGTTGGGCGCGTAGCGCGTGGCGCGCCTCGCGGCCGCCGCGGCGGCGGGCGGTTTCGGTCTCTGTCATCTCGTTGCCCTCAGGGTTCTGCCCGAAGATAACACGGCGTAGCCTTGGCGCGCTTCCCAAGCGGGCCACCGTGAATATATACGTGGCAGGCCGACAAGCCGAGGGAACCGAGTTGCGCGCCGAAATCATCGCCTACGCCGCGACCATCGAGGAGACGATCGAGCTCCTGAGGAGGCGTCTTTGACTGGGACGCGGCCAAGGCGCGCCTGACGGCGCTCGAGCAGCAGGCACAGGCGGAAACCCTGTGGAACGACCCGGCCGAGGCGCAGCGGGTGATGCGCGAGCGCCAGCGGCTTTCCGCCGACATCGGCAAGGTCGAGACCTTGGCCCAGGAACTGGCCGACAACGTCGAGCTGGCCGAACTCGGCGAGGCCGACGGCGACACGGCGCTGGTCGATTCCGCCCAGGCGGCGCTGGCCGAGGCGGCGCGCCAGGCCGCGACGCTGCGCATCGAGAGCCTGCTCTCGGGCGAGGCCGACGGCAACGACTGCTACATCGAGGTCCACCCGGGCGCCGGCGGCACCGAAAGCCAGGACTGGGCCGAGATGCTCTACCGCATGTACCTGCGCTGGGCCGAACAACACGGCTACACGGTCGAGGAGATCGAGGCCATGCCCGGCGAGGAAGCGGGGCTTAAGTCCGCCACGCTGCGCGTCAGCGGGTCGAACGCCTACGGTTGGCTCAAGACCGAGAGCGGAGTCCACCGGCTGGTCCGCATCTCGCCGTTCGACAGCGCGGCGCGCCGCCACACCAGCTTCGCCAGCATCTGGGTCTACCCGGTGATCGACGACGCGATCGAGATCGCGATCGACGACAAGGACGTGCGGGTCGACACCTACCGGGCCTCGGGCGCCGGGGGTCAGCACGTCAACAAGACCGACAGCGCCGTGCGCCTGACCCACATGCCCACCGGCATCGTCGTCGCCTGCCAGACCAACCGCTCGCAGCACCGCAATCGCGCCGAGGCGTGGGCGATGCTGCGCGCCCGGCTCTACGAGGCCGAGCTGCGCAAGCGCGAGGAGGCGGTCCAGGCGCTCAACGCCCAGAAGACCGACATCGGCTGGGGCCACCAGATCCGCAGCTACGTGCTGCACCCCTACCGCATGGTCAAGGACCTGCGCACCGGCGTCGAGACCAGCGACCCCGACGGCGTGCTCAACGGCGACCTCGACGGATTCATGGCCGCGGCGCTCGCCCAGCGCATCGGCGGCGTGACCGAGAAGGCCAAGGCGAACTAAACCGACCCAGCCGGCAACCCAGGAGTCAACGACCATGCGAACCCTTGCGATCGTCGCGCTTGCGTTCATCCTCGGATCGGGCGTGTGGGGCGAAGCCCTGGCGCAAGAACCCAGCAACATCACCGTCAACGTCGTGCGCCAGAACGCCGAGGCGGTCATCATCGTCAACGGCATCCCGGTTCACCGGGCCGCGTGGGATGCGGCCTACGCGGACACGTCGGTCACAGACTCGGCCAGCATCGGCATGTGGCTGGTCGACGGCGACAACACCGTCGCGGTCGAGGCCACGGCGATCGCGGCCGGGGGCTACGCCGAGATCATCGTCCTCAAGAGCTTCGACGAACCCTATCTGTTCGAACAGCGCATCGACGGCGAAGGCCGGGTCGAGACGACGGTCACGGTCGAAGGTCAGCCGCGCTGGGCCTGGCTCGACGCCGAGCCCGTCACCGGGGATTCGGCGGAACTCCTGACCGCCGTCGCGGCACTCCACGCCGCCATCGCCCAGGGCGACATCGAGGCCTACATGGCCGCGCACCAGGCGCGCAACGACGACTTCACCTTTGTGTTCGGTCCGATGCCGGCGGAAATGATGGCGCAACTCGAGCAGATGTTCGCGACCGTGACGCTGCAACCGCTGTCGGCGAACCTGGTGGCGACGCCCTATGCCGACGGCCGGGTGTGGCTGGTCGCCGACGACGCGGGCGAGCCGCCGATCCGCATGGCCGATCCCCAGGAACCGGGTTCGACCATGGAGACCGGCGTATTCTGGGTGCGGCGCGGCGGCGTCTGGCAGGTCGTGCGCTAAAAGGAGCTAGGCCCGGCCGCGGCCGAGGCGCGCGAGCGCGAGCGCGCCGGCGACCGCGGGCAGGGCGAGCAGGATGCTCGCGCCCATGACCCACGCGGCGGCGGCGGCCATGCGTTCGGGCGCGCCC
>CAZGYG010000101.1:7429-8825 GCA_964530335.1 uncultured Rhodospirillaceae bacterium
GATGCTCGCGCCCATGACCCACGCGGCGGCGGCGGCCATGCGTTCGGGCGCGCCCAGATCGGCGATGCCCGCCAGATTGCCGACCAGCCCGGCGAGCGCGGCGCCCCACGCCGCGCCGGCGGCCTCGAACGTCGGCACGGCGCCCGCGGTCACGTCGCTTTCGTCCGATTCGGCGTTGGCGAGCACGCGCTGGGACAAAAACGTGTAGGCGACACCGAACCCGCAGCCGATGACGACGAGGCTGAAGGCGACCGCGACCGGCGCCCGCAGCACGAAAGCCGCGCCCAGCCCGGCGTATCCCGCGAGAAGCAAGACCGGTCCCGAGACGATGAGGACTTCGACGAGCGCCCCCTGGACGCGGGCGACGGCGAGCGCGCTGAGTGTCCACGCGAAGGCGACGACGGCCAGCAGCAAACCGGCGACCAGCGCCGTCGTACCGAACACGGTCTGGGCGAGCAGCGGCACGTAGACGCCGACCGAGGCCTCGGCGCAGAACATGAGCGCGAGCACCCAGAGCCCGAGCGGCGCGATGCGGTCGAGCGCGAGCAGGTCGCGTGGGAACAGGCGCGTCGTGGCCCCGCGGTCGCGCCACAGCGCGAGAGCGATGAGGACGAGCGAGCCGACCAGGGCCGCAGCGCCGGGCCCGGGCTCGGCGCTCGCGGCGCCGAGCGACAGCACCAGGATCCCCGAACCGATGACGAACAGACGGCCGAAGGGCACGCTGAGCGCCGCGCGCCGCGGGGCGACGGCGGGCAGGGCAAACATCACGAGCAGCGCGAAGACGACGGCGAGCGGCGCCATGCTCCACAGCGCGCCGCGCCACGACACCAACTCGACCAGGATGCCGCTGAGCAACGGACCCGCCAGCGCCGCCAGCGCCCACACGACGGCGAGGATCGCGTACATGGGCGGCACGGCGTTGATCGGGTAGAGGTCCTTGACCAGCATGGTCGTGACCGCCCAGATCACGCCTTCGCCGGCGCCCTGCAGCGCGCGCCCCAGGACCACGACGGGCATCGACGGCGCGCTGGCCGCGATCGCGGTGCCGGCCAGGAACACGGCGCACGCGATCAGCAGCACCGGGCGACCGCCATAGCGCCCCTTGAGCAGGCCGGCCGCCGAGCCGGTCACGATCGAGGCGATCAGGTATATCGAAACGACCCAGCTTATGATCGAGCCGCCGCCCACGTCCTCGATCGCCGAGGGCAAGGCCGTCGCCAGGATGTACCACGCGGTCGCGTGCATGCCGGTGCCGAGGCAGAGCGTCCAGCTCACCCCGGCCCAGCGGCCGAACAGGAGCTCGCCCCAGCGGGGCGGGGTTGAGGCGGTCACGGCGAGGGGTCGCCCGCCGCGCCCGCCGGCGTTACGAGCGCCGCGAACAGCCTGGCGGCCCTGG
>CAZGYG010000102.1:0-253 GCA_964530335.1 uncultured Rhodospirillaceae bacterium
CATCCTGTTCATCTGCGGCGGCGCGTTCTCCGGGCTCGACAAGATCATCTCGGGGCGGACCCAGGGCACCTCGATCGGCTTCGGCGCGACCGTACGCGGGCCCGACGATCGGCGCATGGGCGAGGTCCTGCGCGGCGTCGAGCCCCAGGATCTGCTCAAGTTCGGCATGATCCCCGAGTTCGTCGGCCGGCTGCCGGTCGTCGCGACGCTCGACGACTTGGACGAGCAGGCGCTCTGCGACATCCTGGTCAAG
>CAZGYG010000102.1:263-7880 GCA_964530335.1 uncultured Rhodospirillaceae bacterium
TCTCCAGGTCGACACGACCAACATCCTGTTCATCTGCGGCGGCGCGTACTCGGGCCTCGAAAAGATCATCTCGAGCCGCGCCCAGGGCACCTCGATCGGCTTCGGGGCGACGGTGCGCGGGCCCGACGACCGCCGCATGGGCGAAGTGCTGCGCGCGGTCGAGCCCCAGGACCTGCTCAAGTTCGGCATGATCCCCGAATTCGTCGGCCGCCTGCCGGTGGTCGCCACCCTCGACGACCTCGACGAGCAGGCCCTGGTCGACATCCTGGTCAAGCCGAAGAACGCCCTGGTCAAGCAGTACCAGAAGCTGTTCGAGATGGAGGACGTGCGGCTCAAGTTCACCGACGACGCGCTGCGCGAGGTGGCCAAGCGGGCGATCGCGCGCAAGACCGGCGCGCGGGGCCTGCGCTCGATCCTGGAAAGCATCCTGCTCGACACCATGTTCGAGCTGCCGACCTACGACGGCGTGGCCGAGGCGGTGATCAACAAGGACACGGTCGACGGCCGTGCCGCGCCGCTGCTGATCTACGCCGAGCGCGTGAGCGAGGTCGGCTCGGGCGCCCTGCGAAGCTCTTGATTTCGCCCGGGCGGAAACCATCTAGCCTGTAGTCGATCGGGCGCAGTCCCCGGCCGGTGGGACGCGCGGCCGGTCGGGCCGAGACGCCCAGCCCTCTGTCCGGTCGCCATCGGGAAGGATCGAACTTGGAACCCAGCCGCGGCACCGTCTTTTCGGTTCTCCCCCTCCGGGACATCGTCGTCTTCCCGCACATGATCGTGCCCCTGTTCGTCGGGCGCGAGAAGTCGGTCAAGGCGCTCGAGGACGTCATGAAGGACGACAAGCAGATCCTGCTCGTCGCCCAGAAGAACGGCGCCCAGGACGACCCAGGTGTCGAGGACATCTACCGGGTCGGTACGGTCTCGACCGTGCTCCAGCTCCTGAAGCTGCCCGACGGCACGGTCAAGGTGCTCGTCGAAGGCAACCGGCGCGCCTGTGTCCTCGATTTCACCGACAACAAGGAGTTCTTCCAGGCGGTCGCCGAGGACGTGACCGAACCCCCCGCGGTCGAGCCGCGCGAGATCGAGGCGCTGTGCCGGGCCGCCACCGGCCAGTTCGAGGAGTACGTCAAGCTCAACAAGAAGATCCCGCCCGAGGTCCTGGTCTCGCTCAACCAGATCGACGACCCGAGCAAGCTCGCCGACACGATCTGCGCCCACCTCGCGGTCAAGTTGCCCGAAAAGCAGCAGTTGCTCGAGATGAACGGCGTCACCGCGCGGCTCGAGCGCATCTTCGCGATCATCGAGAACGAGATCGGCGTCCTCCAAGTGGAGAAGCGCATCCGCGGCCGCGTCAAGCGCCAGATGGAGAAGACCCAGCGCGAGTACTACCTGAACGAGCAGCTCAAGGCGATCCAGAAGGAGCTCGGCGACCAGGAGGACGGCCGCGACGAGGTGCGCGAGCTCGAGGCCCGCATCCGCAAGACCCTGCTGTCCAAGGAGGCGCGCGAGAAGGCGCTGGGCGAGGTCAAGAAGCTCAAGACCATGAGCCCGATGTCCGCCGAGGCCACGGTGGTGCGCAACTACCTGGACTGGATGCTGTCGATCCCGTGGAAGAAGCGCACCAAGCTCAAGCACGATCTCAAGCTGGCCGAGAAGGTCCTGAACGAGGACCACTGCGGCCTGGAGAAGGTCAAGGAGCGCATCCTCGAGTACCTGGCGGTGCAGCAGCGCAACCCCAGGTCGAAAGGCCCGATCCTGTGTCTGGTCGGGCCGCCCGGCGTCGGCAAGACCTCGCTCGGCAAGTCGATCGCGCGGGCGACCGGGCGCAACTTCGTGCGCACCTCGCTCGGCGGCGTGCGCGACGAAGCCGAGATCCGCGGCCACAGGCGCACCTACATCGGCTCGCTGCCCGGCAAGATCATCCAGGGCATGAAGAAGGCGAAGTCGTCGAACCCGCTGTTCCTGCTCGACGAGGTCGACAAGCTGGGCGCCGACTGGCGCGGCGACCCCTCCTCGGCCCTGCTCGAGGTGCTCGACCCGGAGCAGAACTCGACGTTCAACGACCACTACCTCGAGGTCGACTACGACCTGAGCGCCGTCATGTTCGTGACCACCGCGAATACGACGCGGATTCCCGCGCCCTTGCTCGACCGCATGGAGGTGATCCGGCTTGCGGGCTACACCGAGGACGAGAAGGTCGCCATCGCGCGGCTCCACCTGATCGAGAAGCAGCGCAAGGCCAACGGCCTGAAACCGGAGGAGTGGTCGATCACCGACGGCGCGCTGCGCGACCTGATCCGCTACTACACGCGCGAGGCCGGCGTGCGCAATCTCGAACGCGAGATCGGCACGCTCCAGCGCAAGGCGGTCAAGGACATCCTGGTCAAGGGCCGCAAGCGCATCGTCGTGAGCGTGCGCAGCCTGGGCAAGTACGCCGGCGTCCGCCGCTTCCGCTACGGCGAGGCCGAGCTCGTGAACCTGGTCGGCATCACCACCGGCCTGGCGTGGACCGAGACCGGCGGCGAGTTGCTGTCGATCGAGGCGGTCGTGTTGCCCGGCAAGGGCAAGATGATCATCACCGGCAAGCTCGGCGAAGTCATGCAGGAATCGGTGCAGGCGGCCAAGAGCTGGGTGCGCAGCCGGGCGACCACGCTGGGCATCCTGCCGCCGGTGTTCGACAAGAAGGACATCCACATCCACGTGCCCGAAGGCGCGACGCCCAAGGACGGTCCGTCGGCCGGCGTCGCCATGTGCGTCTCGATCGTCTCGGCGCTGACCGGGATCCCGGTCAAGTGCTCGGTCGCCATGACCGGCGAGGTCACACTGCGCGGCCGGGTGTTGCCGATCGGCGGGTTGAAGGAGAAGCTGCTCGCGGCGTTGCGCGGCGGCGTCAAGACCGTGCTGATCCCGGGCGAGAACGAGAAGGATCTCGAGGAGATCCCGGACAACGTCAAGCGCAACTTGACCATCGTCACGGTCAACTCGGTCGAAGACGTGCTGCGCCACGCGCTGGAGCGCGCGCCCGAGCCGGTCGAGTGGAGCGAGGACGACCAGGCGAAGTCGCAGCCGGCGACCGAGCCGGCGGTCGACGAGGACGTGGTCACGCACTAAGGTGACGCGCGGTGGCAACACCCTTTGAGAACTCGCGCGGGGTGCGTTGCGCGGCGTTGACGGGACAACGATGGCGGACATAGAGTCGTGGCGTAACGGGGCGCGCGTACGAGCGCCCGAGGACGGCACATCCAACCGGAACACATCCAATAGGGAGGGGGCTCGATCGTGAACAAGAACGATGTCATTTCCAAAGTCGCGGATTCGGCGGGTATCTCGAAGGCGCAGGCCACACGGGCTGTCGACGGCGTGTTCGACACGATCCGAGGCGCCCTTTCGAAGGGGAACGAAGTGCGGGTCGTCGGCTTCGGCACGTTCCACGTGACCAAGCGGGCGGCGTCGCAGGGGCGTAACCCGAGAACGGGCCAGCCGATCAAGATCGCGGCGTCGAAGCAGCCGAAGTTCCGCGCCGGCAAGCCGCTGAAGGACGCGGTCAACCGGCGCTAAACGACACGACGGGGCGGTTCCCCCGGAGTCAAGGACAAGCACGGGCGGCACGCGACGGATTTCGGTCGCGCGCCGCCGGGGTCGTGGCGGAACCGGTCACGGGCGATTAGCTCAGCGGTAGAGCGTCTCGTTTACACCGAGAGGGTCGGCGGTTCGATTCCGTCATCGCCCACCGGGTGACGACGGTTGCCGTGGCCGGCCGTCGCTTGACGGCTTGGGCGGCGTCAAGTAGAGGGACGGTTCGTCGTGTCCGGGGGCGTAGCTCAGTTGGTTAGAGCGCCGGCCTGTCACGCCGGAGGTCGCGGGTTCGAGTCCCGTCGCTCCCGCCACCCGGCCGACGGTGCCGGGCGGCCCTTGGCGGGGTGTGGGCCGAGGGGTTGCACCGCCGGCTTTGCGGTATAATGTGGCCGGTGCGACGTGGGCCTGCCTTCGGGCCCGCCACGGCGTCATCAACCTCTAGGGCCGGACCGCTGGCGCGATGACCGAACTTCTCGCCGAATATCTGCCGATCCTGATCTTCCTGGGCATCGCTGTGGCGCTGTCCGTGGCGATCGTCGCGGCGTCGTACCTGGTGGCGCCGCAACGGCCTGACCCCGAGAAGCTGTCGGCGTACGAATGCGGCTTCGAGGCGTTCGAGGATTCCCGCCTGCGCTTCGACGTGCGCTTCTACCTGGTCTCGATCCTGTTCATCATCTTCGACCTCGAAGTGGCGTTCCTGTTTCCGTGGGCGGTGTCGCTCCGCGATATCGGCCCGTTCGGCTTCTGGTCGATGGTCGTGTTCCTCGCCGTGCTGACCGTCGGGTTCGTCTACGAGTGGCGCAAGGGGGCATTGGAATGGGAGTAGCGGCGCCCGTCACGGCCCCACCGGCGACCGAGGGCCGCCTGGCGCTGCCCGAGGGGGTCGGCGCCGAGCTCGCGGAGCGCGGCTTCGTCGTCGCCCAGCTCGACCGCCTGGTGAACTGGGCGCGCGCCGGATCGATGTGGCCCATGACCTTCGGCCTGGCGTGCTGCGCCGTCGAAATGATCCACGCCTATTGCAGCCGCTACGACCTCGACCGCTTCGGCGTCGTACCGCGGCCCAGCCCGCGCCAATCCGACGTCATGATCGTGGCCGGCACGTTGTGCAACAAGATGGCGCCGGCCCTGCGCAAGGTCTACGACCAGATGGCGGAGCCGCGCTGGGTCATTTCCATGGGTAGTTGCGCCAACGGCGGCGGCTACTACCACTATTCGTATTCGGTCGTGCGCGGCTGCGACCGGGTGGTGCCGGTCGACATCTACGTGCCCGGCTGCCCGCCGACGGCGGAGGCGCTGGTCTACGGCATCCTGCAATTGCAGAAGAAAATCCGGCGAACCGGAACCATCCTTCGCTGACGCCGCGGCAGATTCCTCCGCCCATGACCGATCCCCTCGAGGAACTAGGCGAGTCCCTGGTCGCGGCGATGCCCGTGGACGTGCTGGGCTTCGCGCTCGAGCGCGGCGAGCTGGCGATCCGGGTGCGGCGCGAGGCGATCGCGCGCGTGCTCATGGCGCTGCGCGACGATTCGACGCTGCTGTTCAAGCAGCTCGTCGATCTGTGCGGCGTGGACTGGCCCGACCGGCCCGAGCGCTTCGAGGTCGTCTACAACCTGTTGAGCCTGCGCCACAACCGGCGCATCCGCGTCATCCTGACGACCGACGCGGCGACGCCGGTGCCGTCCGTCGTCGGCGTGTTCAGCAGCGCCGGGTGGTACGAGCGCGAGGTCTGGGACCTGTACGGCGTGCTGTTCGCGGGCAACCCGGACTTGCGCCGGATCCTGACCGACTACGGGTTCGAGGGCCATCCGCTGCGCAAGGACTTCCCGCTGACCGGGCACGTCGAGGTGCGCTACGACGACGCGCTGAAGCGCGTCGTCTACGAACCGGTCAAACTGACCCAGGCGTTCCGCGACTTCGACTTCGAAAGCCCGTGGGAGGGCCAGCCGCCGATCCTGCCGGGCGACGAGAAGGCCAGCGGATGAGCGAAGTCGCGATCAAGAACCTGACCATGAACTTCGGGCCGCAGCACCCAGCGGCCCACGGCGTGCTGCGCCTGGTGCTCGAGCTCGACGGCGAGATCGTCGAACGCGCGGACCCGCACATCGGCCTGCTGCACCGGGGCACCGAGAAGCTGATCGAGTACAAGACCTACCTGCAGGCGGTGCCGTACTTCGACCGGCTCGATTACGTCTCGCCGATGTGCCAGGAACACGCGTTCGCCCTGGCGACGGAGAAGCTGCTGGGCGTCGAAGTGCCGCCCCGGGCGCGCTACATCCGGGTCCTGTTCTCCGAGATCACGCGCATCCTCAACCATCTGCTCAGCGTCACCTCCCTCGCCCTGGACGTGGGCGCGATGACCCCATTGCTGTGGGGCTTCGAGGAGCGCGAGAAGCTGATGGAGTTCTACGAGCGCGTATCGGGCGCGCGGATGCACGCGGCGTACTTCCGACCGGGCGGCGTCGCCAAGGACATGCCGGCCGGCCTGGCGGAGGACATCCTGGCCTATTGCGACCGGCTGCCGAAGATGCTCGACGACATGGTGACGGTGCTCGACGAGAACCGCATCTTCAAGCAGCGCGTGGTCGACATCGGCGTGGCCAGCGTCGAGCAGGCGCTCGACTGGGGCTTCAGCGGACCGATGCTGCGCGCCTCGGGCGTGCCGTGGGACCTGCGCAAGGCGCAACCCTACGACGTCTACGCCGAAATGGATTTCGACGTGCCCGTGGGCAAGCACGGCGACTGCTACGACCGCTACCTCGTGCGCATGGAGGAAATGCGCCAGAGCCTCGCCATCATGCGCCAGTGCCTGGAGCGCATGCCCGATGGCCCGGTCAAGGTCGAAAACCCCAAGATCACGCCGCCGCCGCGCGCCGAGATGAAGCGCTCGATGGAAGCGCTGATCCACCATTTCAAGCTCTACTCCGAGGGCTATCACGTGCCCGCCGGCGCGACGTACACGGCGGTCGAGGCGCCGAAGGGCGAATTCGCCGTGTATCTGGTGGCCGATGGCACGAACAAGCCGTACCGCTGCCATATCCGCGCCCCCGGATTCGCCCACCTTCAGGGTCTGGAATTCATGGCCAAGGGCCACATGCTGGCGGACGTGGTCGCCATCATCGGCGCCTCCGATATCGTGTTCGGGGAAATAGATCGATGAGCGCGTTCGCGTTCAGCACGGCGAACCAGGAACGCGCCCGTGCCCTGATGGCGAAGTACCCGCCCGGACGGCAGAAAAGCGCGGTGCTCGGCCTGCTCGACATGGCGCAGCGGCAGAACGGCGGCTGGCTCAGCCGGGCGGCCATGGACCACGTTGCCGAAATGCTGGCCCTGCCGCCGATCCGCGTCTACGAGGTCGCCACCTTCTACACCATGTTCAATCTCAAGCCGGTCGGCCGGCACCTGGTCCAGGTGTGCACGACGACGCCGTGCTGGTTGCGCGGCAGCGATGAGGTGCTTGGCGCTTGCCGGCGCAAGCTCGGCGTCGAGGTGGGGGGGACGACCGCCGACGGCCAGTTCACCCTGGTCGAAGTCGAATGCCTGGGCGCCTGCGTCAACGCGCCCGTGGTGCAGATCGGCGACGACTTCTACGAGGACCTGGACGCCGCATCGACCGAACGTATCCTCGACGCCCTGACGCGCGGCGAGACGCCGAAGCCCGGGCCGCAGATCGCGCGCCAGACCTCGGCGCCGGTCGGCGGACCGACCACGCTCACCGAGGGAAAGCCCGGCTGATGCTCGCCGACCGCGACCGCATCTTCACCAATCTCTACGGCACGGGCGACTGGCGCCTGGCCGGGGCGCGCGGGCGCGGCGACTGGGACGGCACCAAGGACCTCGTCCTCAAGGGGCGAGACTGGATCGTCGAGCAGGTCAAGGCGTCGGACTTGCGCGGGCGCGGCGGCGCGGGCTTCCCCGCCGGGCTCAAGTGGTCGTTCATGCCCAAGACCTCGGACGGGCGGCCGTCGTACCTGGTCATCAACGCCGACGAGAGCGAGCCCGGCACCTGCAAGGACCGCGACATCATGCGCCACGACCCGCACAAGC
>CAZGYG010000103.1:0-7732 GCA_964530335.1 uncultured Rhodospirillaceae bacterium
GAGGAGTCGTGGAAGCTGCTCTACGACGAGCGGTTCAAGGGCAAGATCGGCATGTGGGATTCGACCGACGCGGTGATCCCCGCCGCTTCGCTGGCCGCCGGCGATACCGAAGACCCCTACCGGCCCGACGGCGAACGCTTCGAGAAGGTGCGCGAGCTGCTGGCCAGGCAGCGCGAGCTCGTGCGCTTCTACTGGAACGACCCGAGCGAGCTGATTCAGGCCTTCGCCGCCGGCGAGATCGTCGTCTCGTTCTGCTGGGCCGGCACCTACGGCACCATGAAGGCCGAGAACATGCCGATCACCTGGGCCCACCCCAAGGAGGGCCTGATCAGCTTCAACTGCGGGCTCGCCCGATCGAATCGGACCAAGGACGAGGCCGCGGTCTACGACTTCATCAATGCCTCGATGGCCCCCGAGGCCGGCAAGTACATGATCGAGACGTTCAACTACGGCGCGGCCAACCGCAAGTCGTTCGACATGGTCGACCCGGCATTGCTGGCCTCGATCAACCTGTCGAATCCGGAGGATTCATTGGCCGGTTCGCACGGCTACCAGTTCGTGCCTCACGAGATGAAGCAGATGCACATCAACGTCTTCGACGAGATCAAGGCCGGCACCTGAGTTACCTTTCCCGGGAGCCGATTGTTCGAGTGCGAATCGGCTTCGCGAGGCTTGGTGCGGCAATCTGTGTGCCAAAATGGGGCGAAGGAAAACACATTTTATATCAATAGCTTAGGTGAGGACTCGCAACCCTCTTGCCGTGCTCGCGGTTCCTTTGCATTGTGCCTTGGGGGACGCCACGATCCGACCCGCTGCGAGGTTGGACACGGCGTTAACAGGGCGGCGAATGGCGGAGGAGCTAGGTTCGGTCGGGGAATTGGCGCGCGCCTGGCGGCTCAAGAGCCGTCTCGGGCGCGCCGCGATCTACGGTCGGGCACTCGAGCGCTGCCTGACCGGCAGCGTCGAGGTCAGTGAGCGGTCAAAGACCATCGCCGGTACGGCGTTCACCGAAGACCGCCGCATCGTGCTCAACGCCCAGTTGTTCCGGGTCGGACGCGAAGCGGATCGTAACGCGACGTTCCTGCACGAGTGCGCCCACATCATCGCCAATTGCCACAAGCGCCGCGACTGCGGTCACGGCGCGGTCTGGCGCGAGGTCATGACGACGATCGGCGAGCCGACGGATCGCTGCCACAACATCCGGTACCTGTCGCCCAAGGCCCACGCGATCGTGACCTGGCAGTGCCGGGGTTGCGGTCTGGAGTACCACTTCGTGCGCCGGCCGCGGCGGCGCCCGGAGAACTGCTGGTGCGCGCACTGCGGACCGCGCCAGGGGCGGCTCGCGCTGCACTGGGAAGCGGCGGCGTTGGACCGGCCGGCGCGCAAGCCCGCGCCACGGCGCCGGTCGGCCGCGTCGCGGGCCAAGGCGGCGACGCCGCCTGCGCGGCGCAAGCGCTGAGCACCACGGAACGGCCAGCGACGCGCCGCCTGAAGGCGAGCGCCGAGTCCTGGCCCACCGCCGGCGAGTTCCGCATCTCGCGCGCGACCATCACGGCGCGCACCGTCGTCGTCGTCGAGATCGGCGAACGGGGCCGCGTCGGCCGGGGCGAGTGCGTGCCCTACCCGCGTTACGACGAGACGCCGGAACGGACGCTGGCCGAGATCGAGCGCCTGCGCCCGGCGATCGAGCAGGGGCTGGAGCGCGAGGCGTTGCAAGGCGCGATCGGCCCAGGTGCCGCGCGCAACGCGCTCGACTGCGCGCTGTGGGACCTGGAGGCCAAGGTTTCCGGCGTCCCCGTGTGGCAACGTGCCGGCCTGCCCGAGCCCACGCCGGTGACCACGGCCTTCACCATCTCGCTCGACGAGCCGGCGGCCATGGCCGAGGCCGCCGCGAGCGCCGGGCGCCCGCTGCTGAAGGTCAAGCTCGACGCGGATCGAGTCGTCGAACGGCTAAGCGCCGTGCGCCGGGCGAGCCCCGCGCGCCTCGTCGTCGATCCCAACGAATCCTGGACGATCGAGCTGATGCGGGAACTCGCCACCGATCTGGTCGGCTTGGGCGTCGGGATGATCGAGCAGCCGCTGCCCGCCGACGCGGACGGGGCGCTCGTGGGCCTCGATTACCCGATCGCGCTGTGCGCGGATGAGTCGTGCCACGACCGCGCGAGCCTGGCCGCGCTGGTCGGGCGCTACGACCTGGTCAACGTCAAGCTCGACAAGACCGGCGGGCTGACCGAGGCGATCGCGCTGGCGCGGGCCGCGCGAGAGTTGGGGTTCCGCCTCATGGTCGGCTGCATGGTGGCGACCAGCCTGGCGATGGCGCCCGCGGCCCTGCTGGCGGCATGGGCCGAGGTCGTCGACCTCGACGGACCGCTGCTGCTGGCCCGCGACCGCGTGCCCGGCCTCAGGTACCAGGGCGGAACGCTGTGGCCGCCGCCCCGCGAATTGTGGGGCTGACGGCCGCGCGCTACGCCTTCTTGCGCCCCTTGGCCGGTTCCTTGCGGAAGGCGAAGCGTTCGACGAGCGAAGTGACCGTGTCGCGGAAGCCGCTGTACTCGAGCTCGGCGTAGGGCAGCATCGCCGCGCCGGACCAGCCCTGGGAACGCATCTCGAGCGCCTTCTGCTGGGCGCGCAGCCGGGCATCGTCCCACGCGTTGCCGGCGAAGAAATCGACGAAGCCGTCCGAGAACTTGCCCGCGCGGTCGACCGAGAAGCCGACGCAACTGACGATGGGCAGGCAGTAGATGCCGGTGACCGCGGTGTTGAGCGCGACCGGCATCAGCGGCATGACGTGGGAGCCGCGCGCGTCGCCGCCCACGTAGTGCACCTTGGCGAAGGGCAGCACGATTTCCTCGGGCGCGGGGAAAATGCCCTGGTTGCGCACCAGGGCGACGGGATCGTCCTTGCCGCTGTACTTGCCCGAGATGTTGTGCAGCCGGTGCGCCGAGATCGACACGGCGGTCATGCCGTAGGTGCGCGATTCGATGCGGTCGATGCCGAAGCGTTCGTTGTCGCGCAGCAGCACGGCGATGCGGTAGGCGTCCTCGGGCGCGTCGAGCGCGATGATGCTGTCGCCCTTGGTGTTGTCCATGTCGATGATGTGGAAACGGAAGCCCTTGATCATGTTGGGCAGCATCAGTCCGGCGCAGTACATCGCGTCCGCGAAGCACAGATAGAGCGGCAGGTTGTAGGCGCCGGGGCCGCACTTGTCGGCGGCGAACATCATGAAGCTCTCGGCCGGGCGCGGCGATTTCAACTCGTGCGCGAACTCGATCTCGGCGACCGCCGGCCCGGCGCCGCGCAGGTTGCCCGAGGGCGCGTCGACCAGGAGGTCCTGGCCGGCGCCGTAGAGCCCGTAGCGCTTGGCCACGTCGGCGGCCTTGCGGAACGCGGTCCAGGCGAACCCGTGGATCGCCCTGGCGCCTTCGCCGTGCGTGTGGCTCATCAGGATCGCGATGTCGTCGCCGGTATGCGAGACGAAGCCGTCGATCAGGAGCTTGCGCTTGATCGCCTGGGCGACCTCGCGGCGCACCAGGTCGAGCATGGGTTCGGAGGGCCGCGTGTGGCCGCCGATGGAGCCTACGTCGGCCTTGATCAGGGAAAGCGTCAGCTTCATCGCGTCCTCACGAAGTTTCCGGGCTTGGCGTGACGTGGACGGGGCGCCGTTGGCCGCAACCGGCTATAGCACGGCACCCCGGCCGCGTACACCGGCCTGCGTCAAGGGCCAGGCGCATCGAGCGGGAAGTGGCAGCGCACCCAGTGTCCGTCGTCCATCGCGCGCGGCAACGGCGCCTCGGCCCGGCAGCGCGCCTGGGCGAACGGGCAGCGGGTGTGGAACTCGCAACCCTGGGGACGGTTGGCGAGGCTCGGCACCTCGCCCTCGAGCTTGATGATGTCGCGCCGGCGGTCGGGATCGGGCTCGGGCACCGCCGCGATCAGCGCCTTGGTGTAGGGGTGGTAGGGCCGGCGGAACACGGCCTCGGTCGTGCCCAGCTCGACGAAGCGGCCGAGGTACATGATGGCGATGCGGTCGCTGATGTGGCGGATGACCGGCAGGTTGTGGGTGATGACCAGGTAGGTCAGGCCGAGCTCGCGTTGCAGCCGGGCCATCAGGTTGAGCACCTCGCCCTGGACCGAGACGTCCAGCCCCGCGGTCGGCTCGTCGGCGATGATCAGCTTGGGCGACAGGGAAAGCGCGCGCGCCACCCCGACGCGCCGCGCCTGGCCGCCGCTGAGCTCGTGGGGATAGCGGCCGAAGAACGATTCGTTGAGCCCGACCATCTCGAGCAAACGCCGGGCCTCCGCCGCCAGGTCGCCGGTCTTGCCGCGGTGGATGCGGAACGGTTCGGTCAGCAGCGAGCGCACGGTGAGCCTGGGACTGAGCGAGGCGACCGGATCCTGGAACATCATGGCCACGTCGCGCCGCACCGGCCTGAACGCGCGCTCGCCGAGCCCGACGAGTTCCTGGTCCTCGAAGACAATGCTGCCCGCGTGGGGCCTGACCAGCCCGTTGATCGCGCGCCCGAGCGTGGTCTTGCCCGAGCCCGATTCGCCGACCAACCCGAAGGTTTCGCCCTGCCCAAGCGTGAACGAGACGCCGAGCACCGCGTCGAGGAACCGTTCGCCGCCCTTGAGCAGGGCCTCGATCAGCCCCATCGCCGGGAAGCGGACCGCAACGTCCTTGACGACGAGCAGGTCAGCCATGGCGGAGCAGGAAGCAGCGCGCGGCGTGGCCGCCGCCCACGTCGTAGGTCGCGGGCGCGCTCGCGGCGCACGGTTCGAACGCGCGCGGGCAGCGCGGGGCGAAGACGCAGCCCGCGGGCAGATGGATCAGGTTCGGCACCTCGCCCGCGATGGTCGGGAGCTGCCGCGTCGCCCGCGCGATGCGCGCCGGGTCGCATTCGAGCAAGGCCCGCGTGTAGGGGTGGCGCGCGTCGTGAAAGAGCGCGCGCACCGGGCCCTGCTCGACCACCTCGCCGGCGTACATGACGACGACCTCGTCGCACAGCTCGGCGATGAGCCCCAGGTTGTGCGACACGAACACCATCGAGGTGCCGAGCCGCGCGTGCAGCTCACGCAGCAGCACGATGATCTGCGCTTCGAGCGTGACGTCGAGCGCGGTGGTCGGCTCGTCGGCGATCAGGAGCGAGGGGTTCATCAGGAGCGCCATGGCGATGGCGATGCGCTGGCGCATGCCCCCGGAGAACTGAAACGGATAATGGTCGATGCGCTGCTCGGGGTCCGGAATCCCGACCTGGCGCAGCATGTCGACGGCGCGGGCGAGCTTCCGAACGGGCGAGCTGTTGCGGTCGCGGTACTGGATGTCGGTCATGAGTTGGGCGATCGACAGCACCGGGTTGAGCGAGGTCATCGGGTCCTGGAACACCATCGAGATGCGCTGGCCGCGAATCGCGCGCAACTCGGTCTCGTTCATGGTCAGCACGTCGCGGCCCTCGAACAGCGCCTCGCCGCCCAACACCTTGGCGTTGTTGGCGAGCAATCCGGTCGCCGCCGCGATGAGGGTCGACTTGCCGCAGCCCGATTCGCCGACGATGCCGACGATCCGGCCCCGCGGAACCTCGAGGCTCACGTCGCGCAGCGCGTGGACCATGCCGCGCGGCGTGCTGTAATCGACGGTCAGGCCGCCGAGCTCGAGGACCGCGTCCACGCCCTCAATCCTTCCTGAGCTTGGGGTCGAAGATGTCGCGCAGCGCCTCGCCGAGGAAGGTGAAGCCGAGCGTGGTCACGATCAGCGGCACGCCGCCCGCCACCACCAGCCACGGCGTGTTGCGGATGAAGGCGTAGCCGTCGTTGAGGATACTGCCCCAAGAGGGCGTCGGCGGGCGCACGCCCATGCCGAGGAAGCTGAGCCCGGCCTCGATCGTCACCACCACCGGCACGTCCATGCTGCCCAGGATCAGGAGCGGGCCGATCACGTTGGGCAGCACGTGGACCGCGAGCACGCGCACCACGCCGGCGCCGAGCGAGCGTTCCGCCAGGATGAACTCGTTGGTCTTGAGCGAGAGCGTCAGGGTGCGCGTGATGCGGGCGTAGCCGGGGATCGAGATCACGATGATGATGGCGATGATCGTTTCCAGGCTGGGCCCGACCAGGGTGACGATGGCCAGGGCCAGCATGATGGTCGGGAACGAGCGCACGGCGTCGAACACCAGGATCAGCGCGTTGTCGAGCCAGCGCGGCCCGTAGCCCGCGAGCATGCCGAGCGCCAGCCCGGCGGTGAGCGAGACGCCGATGCAGACGAACGCGACCTCGAGCGCGATCCGCCCGCCGTACAGAACCCGGCTGAACACGTCGCGCCCGAGCTGGTCGGTGCCGATCAGATGTTCGAGCGACGGGGCGCCGAGCCGGGCCTGGACGTCGATCGCGGCCGGCGGATACTGGGCCAGCACGTCGGCGAACACCGCCGCCAGCACGATCACGACGACGAGCGCCAAACCGAACATGCCGAGCGGGTCGCGCCGGAAGCGCGCGATCTGACCCGCGAGGCCCTCGCGCCCCAGCGGCGCGACGGCCGGGGCGGTCACGATGTCAGAGCGCTGCACGGACACGGGGATCCAGCCAGGCGGTCAGCAGATCGGAGATCAGGACGAACAGCACGATGAGCGCGGTGGTGACCAGCACCGAGCCCATGACCACGGGATAGTTGCGCGTGATGACGGCGTCGTAGACCAGCTTGCCGACGCCGGGGCGGGCGAACACGATCTCGGCGAACACGGCGCTCGAGAGCGTCGAGCCGACCCCGATGCCGAGCAGGGTCACCGTCGGCAGGATCGCCAGCTTGAGCGCGTAGCGATAGATGATGGTCCGTTCGCTGAGCCCGAAGGCGCGCGCGGTGCGGATGTGGTTCTCGCCCATGACCTCGAGCATGGATGCGCGCACCAACCGCGCCAGGTAGCCGACCCAGCCGACCCCGACCGCGAACGACGGCAGCACGAGGTGGGCGGCCTGGTCGGCGAAGTCGCCCTGCTCGCCGGCGCCGATCGCCGGCAGCACCCTGAGCATCACGGCGAAAATGAGCAGGCAATAGAGCGCGACGATGAACGAGGGTACGGCGATGGCGCTGACCGAGATCACCCCGCTGATCTTGTCGAGCCAGGTGTTGCGCCGGATCGCCGAATAGCAGCCCATGGGCACGCCGAGCAGCACCGCCCAGCCGAGCGCGACGAAGGCCAGGATCAGGGTGTAGGGCAGCGCCTCCATGACGATGCGGGCGACGGAGCGGTTGCTCCAGACGTCGACGCCGAGATCGCCCTGCAGCACGTGGAAGACGAAGTTGAAGAATTGGATGGGCACCGGCTGGTCGAGCCCCATCTTGGCGCGCAGGGCCGCCCGCATTTCGGGCGTGGCGCGCGGGCCGAGCGCGATCGAGGCCGGGTCGCCGGGAACCAGGTAGATCATGAAGAACAGGATCGCCATCGCCACCAGGATGATGGCAACGGCGAGCGCGAGCCGGCGCATGGCGTAGATCCACATGGCGGATTAGGGGGTTGCTGAAAAAACCCCGACGGCGTCATTGCGAGGAGCGCGAAGCGCGACGCGGCAATCCAGAATCGCGCGGAAACTCGCCATTATCCTGGATCGCCACGGCCACTTCGTGGCCTCGCGATGACGCGTGGGGTGGTATTTCAGCATCCAGTTAGAGCCCGATCCGACCAAGTTGAACGAGACGCATTGCGTCGTGGCGAGGCAACCCGCCAAGCGCCGCGCATACTAG
>CAZGYG010000104.1:0-6114 GCA_964530335.1 uncultured Rhodospirillaceae bacterium
TCGAACTTCAGGTTCGCGATGGCCTGGGCCAGCGCGGCCTCGGCCTCGGCGAGCGTCGCTTCCGCCAACTGCCAGTCGCGGTCCAGCTTCCCGAGTTCGGCCTCCTGGGCGGTCAGCTTGGCCACATACTGCCGGGCGAGATCGCCCCCTTCCGGCACGCGCACCAGGTTTTCGCGGATGCGCGCCTGATCCTGGTACAGCCGTTCGCCCTGCGCGCTCAGCCGCGCCAGCCGATTGCGCACGTCCTCGACGCCGTGGCGCAGCTCGACCAATTCGGCGAGCGCCTTGCGGGCCTCGGGTTCGAGACCGTCCTGGTGCGCGAACAACTCGATCATGTCGGTGCCTACGTCGCCGATGGCGACGGATTCCCACAGCACGTGCTCGATCACGACCTCGATGGTGCGTTCCTTGCCCGCCGCCAGGTCCACGGGCAGCCGGTAATCGGTGTCGGTCAGCTCGACCTCGTCCGCTTTCGGCTTCGCCAGATCCCAGCCGGGAGTCCGCGGGTGCTCGATCACCACACGCCTGGCTTCGTTGGCCGGCGCGGCGATGCGGTAGGTCGTCGTCTGGCGTTCGATCGTCTCGATCTCGAACACCCCGTCGTGGGCCTTGACCCTGCCGGTGACCTGATCGAAGCCGTCCTCGCGGTCGACGATCGTCTTCTGGTCGAGCGCGTAGGCGAGCATCCGGTCCTCACCCGCGGGCAGGGCCGGGAACCGCGCGTCGCCGACGAACACCACCGCCCCGCGCTCGTCCTTCTCGTAGAGCGTGGCCACGCCCGGCGGCAGCGCCGCCGCGTCCTTGTTGGTGACGCGCACGGCGGCAACGGGATGACGCGCATGACTGGCGGGCTGATAAAGCCCGATGCGGTCCATCGGCAACGCCGCCTGGACGATCGGGACCATCAGCGTCTCGCCGTCGCCGACGGTCACGGCCCCGGCGACGTGGAACACCACTTGGGTCGCCGCCTCGGCGCCGCCCATAGAGCTCGCGACCGCGAACAGCTCGGCGGGCGCGGCTGGCGCCATCATCGGAGCGGCGGCCTCCTGCGCCACCATGTCCGCCAGCACTACCGACAGGTCGCTTTCGGCGTTCGCTCGCTTGCCCTGGACCTCGCCCTCGGTCTCGACGTCCCTGAGCCCGACCGTCCCTTGATCGAGGCGCGGCAGGATGCGCCCGGCCACCTCGACCGGAACCTCGGGACGAGCGACGAAGTAGGCTTCGTAGAGCGCCTGGCGGAAGGTCACCGGGTTGCCCGACACCAGGGTCAATTCGATGCCGTCCCACGGCCGGCCGCTCAGGTTCTCGACGTGGGCCCAGCCTTGGACACGGCCCTCGGCCTGCCCTTCGTCGGGCAGGACGACGCGGTACGACGCCTTCCACAACGGCACGCCCACGACGTAGCCGACCGACACCTCGCGCTTCCCCTCGCCGTCGAGCACGACGCGGATCGTGCGCCGGTCGCGCACGCGGTGGGTGGCGACCGCGTCGAGCGCCGCCGCGACCTTGGCGCCCAGGTCCGCGTCCACGAACGTCACCCGGTCCGCGTCCTCGAGGATCGCCTGGGCCAGGCCCTCGTCGGTCACCAGGGTGACGCGGTGACGCTCCGTTGTCCCCTGACCGTCGAGCAGGACGACCGTCTCGGCCACCACCGACATCACCCGGCCCTTGAGCGTGCGGGCGCCGGCCAGCTCGACCTCGGCCCCCTGGAGCGCGGCCAGCAGCGTGGCCGGGGATCCGAGCGCGTCGCGGCCGAATGGCAGGTCGCGAAACGCGTGCTCCAGCGGTTCGCGCCCGGGCAGTTCGGCATGCCCCACGTTGCCGGCGGCGTCGAACACGACGATGCTCTTGAGGACGTCGTCGACCTGGTCGAGCGGCACGTCGAGCGCGAGCGAGGCGTCGCCCTCGACCGTGGCCCGGTATTCGAAATACCCGACGCCGCCGGTCGAAAGCACGACGCGCGCGAGCGCGAGCTCGCTCTCGGCGGCGCGCGTTCCGCCCGCCGCTAGGACGCCCAGAAGCGCCAAGACGAACACGACCCTCGACATGCGACCT
Source organism: uncultured Rhodospirillaceae bacterium (assembly GCA_964530335.1). Taxonomy (GTDB): domain Bacteria; phylum Pseudomonadota; class Alphaproteobacteria; order SP197; family SP197; genus VGDP01. The sequence continues at coordinate 2,056 of CAZGYG010000104.1, forward strand.
CTCCCTATGCTCGGCCCGCGCTGACCATTGTGCCGGCGCCCATGGTGCCGGTGCCCATGGTGCCGGTGAATATGTCCCGGCCGTGACCGCTCCGTGGCGGGATACGTTCAGCCCGGCGCGGCGATGAGCCCGTCGACGACAAGAAACGAGAATTCGCGCCACTCGAGCGTGCCCGTCACGCCGCACGACGGGCACGCGGCGGACCAGGAGTCTCGGATGGCTCGGCACGCCTCGCATTGCCAGGTCGGATGCGGCGCGCCGGATGCCGCGGCGCGCTCCAGCCAGGCCCGCGCCGCCGCCGCGTCGTTGTTCTCGCCCAGCTCGATCGCGGCCAGGAGCCGGCAGGCGCGCGCCGGCGTTCGCCCGGTCTCGAGCGGGCGGAGCCAGCGCCGGGCCTCGCCCCACAGCCCGGCCGCGATCGCCGCGTCGGCCACGGCCAGGCGCGATTCCACATGGTCCGGGTTGCGGCCTGCCAGGCGCTCCAGCCGCTTGAGGCGGGCAAGCGCGTCGGATTCCGCCGCCACGTAAAGCCGCGCGAGATCGGGGTGCGGCGACAGCGCCCAGGTCGCCTCGATCGCCTTGGCGGCCGCGCCGATCCGGCCTTCGGCGAGGTCGAGCTCGGCCAGGATCGCCGTGGTCGGGGCAAGGCCCGGCGCGAGCCTATGGGCGGCCCGCGCCCGTTCGAGCGCCGTCGCCGCGTCGCCCGCCCGCCTGGCCTCGAGCGCTTCGGCGGTGAGCAGGCTGGCGCGGCGGCGGTCGAGCCCGTCGCGCGGCAGCGCCTTGCGCTGGGCCGCCTCGCCGAGCGCCGCCTCGGCCGCGCGCCAATGACCCGCCTGGGCCTCGAGCTCGGCGATGGCGTTCAGCACCCACGGCGCCTTGGGCCTGAGCGCCTGGGCGCGCCGGGCGTAGCCGAGCGCCGCATCGAGATCGCCGGCGTTGCGCGCCTGTGCGGTCAGGCTGCGCAGCGCCAGGAACTCGGTCTCCGGATCGTCGAGCATGCGGCTGAACAGGCGGCGCGCCTCGGCGTCATCGCCGCCGGCCTGGGCCGATTGCGCCTCGATCAGCAGCGGCAGCGGGGAACCCCGCAGCAACGACGCGGCCCGCCGGCCGAGCCGACGCGCGGCCCGCGCATCGCCCGCCGCGACCGCGATAAACCCATCGGTGAGCGCGCGGTAGCCCTGCTCCCGCCGGCTCTGCCCGCGCCGCCGCGCGAGCGCGACCGGACCGCGGCGCACCCAGCTTCCGGTCAGCGCGGTCAGCGCCGCGACCACGGCGAGCAGCACGGCCAGCAGCGCGAGCACGGCGACCGAGGCGCGCGCCTCCCAGCCCTCCCAGCGCAGCACGGCCGCGCCCGGGTGGTCGGCGAGCCAGGCGGCCGCGACCGCCGCTGCCGCGGCGATGACGACGAGCAGCACGAGCCGCGCCACGGCGTTCAGCCCTTGGCCGTCACGAGAGCAAGCGCGCGCGCCGCGAGCTCGTCGAGCGCGCGGTCGAGCGCGACGCGACGGCGCGCCTGCTCGAGCCATGCCGCCATGGGCGCGGCATCGTCGAGAATGGTCACGGCCTCGGCGAGCGAGCCGGTGGCGAGCGCGGCCTCGGCGCGAGCCAGCCGCGCCTCCAGATCGTCGCCCTCGGCGTCGGGCCCGACCCGGCGGATCGTGATCAGGCCGCCGAGCCGATCGAGCGCGCGCCGGTACCAGGGCGCGTCGGGCGCCGAGACCGGGGCCAGCGCCGCGCTCAATGCCGCGTCGAACGACGCCCCGAGGTCGGCCACGGTCGGCACGCCGGTCGCGGCCAGTCCCTTGAGCTCGTCGAGGAGCGGGGCGATCACGGCATCCCCCGCCGCCACCGCCCCGAGCGCCTCGAGCGCCGCCGGGAACGGCTCGCGGCCGCGCGCGGCCTCGCGCAACTGGCCGACGGCCAGGACCAGCGCCGATTGCGGCGTCTCGTCGAGGCGTTGGGTCGCGGCGGAAACGGCGGCCTCGGTCGTGGCGGTGCGTGTGGCCAAATCGTCGAGGCGCGCGGCCAAGTCGTCGAGGCGGTCGTCGGTACTGTCGTCGATGCTGTCGTTGGGCATCGTCGGCGCCGTCGCGCCGGGCGCGGCCGACGCGAGCTCGGTCAACCGCCGGTCGAGGTCCAGGATGGCCTGCTCGACACCCTCCAACCGCGCCGCGAGCGCCGGGTCGGCGATGGGGGCAACCGCAAGCTCCGTAACCTCCGCTTCGAGCACGGCGATGCGCCCGTCGAGCACCACCAGATCGGCCGGCAGCGCGGGAATCGGGCGGGCGGCCAGCTCGTCGAGGCGATCCGCGAGCGGCGCGAGCCGCGCCTCGGTCAGGCTTTCGATGCGGGCGAGCGCGGCGTAATAGCCGGCGGCGAGCCCGGCGATGGCTATGCCAGCCACGGCCGCGAGCAGCCACCGCCAGCGGCGCCGGCGCGGCTTGGATTCCGCCGGGATTTCGCGCCACACCGGTTCGACCGGGTCTGGTTTGGCCGGGTCGGGCTGGGAATCGTGCGCTTCGTCGGGCGTGGTCATCGCGCCAAGTTAGCCGCAACCGCCCGGCGCGTCATTTCCGAGTGTGGCGAGCCGGGCCGAGCGCATCCAACAAGGCAACCGTGTCCGGCCGGCGCGCGACTCGTACCCGGCGCCATTCCAGGGGCTTGGCCGCGTCCGCCACGGCGGCGCTGAGGCAGACCGCGTCGACCCGGCCGAGCGCCACCCCGGCCGAGCGCGCGAGCTTCAAGAACGTCGCCGCCGTGCGCGGCGAGAACAGGAGAACGGCGTCGATGCGCCCGGCTTCGAGCGCGGACCTTGCCGGCGCCGGCAGCTCGGACGCGGTAAGCGCCTCGTAGGCCACGGCGCGGCGCACCGTGAAGCCCAGCCGTTCCAGCCGCCCGGCCAGGTCGCCGGCGGTATCGCGCCCGGCCACGTGCACCAGCGTCCCGGCGCCCGGATCGAGGTTCCGGGCGAGGTCGGCGAGCGCGGCCACGTCGCCGCCGGCCACGCGCACGTCGGCGAAACCTTCGGACTTTGCCGCTTCGGCGCTAACCGGCCCGACCGCGAGCACCGGCACGTCGCGGCCTCGGGCGAGCCGGCCGAGCGCGCGCGCCCCGTTCGCGCTGGTCACCAGCACCGCCTGGACGCCGTCGAGCTCGAGGTTGACGGCCAACGGCCGGATGGTCAGAAGCGGCGCGACGATCGATTCGATGCCGCGTTCGGCCAGCGCGCGAACCAGTGGCTCGGCGTCGGCCTCGGGCCGGGTGACGAGAACGCGCAAGGCGTCAGGCCAAGGCGGCGAAGAAGGCGTCGCCGGCAACCGCGCGCAAATGCCGGCCCGCTTCGTCGCCGAGCGCCGCCGCGGAAGATGCCGGGCCACGGCGGGCGACGCGGTGATGAACCCTGCCGTCGGGCGTGACGATCAGCCCGACCAGTTCGATGACTTCGCCGTCGAGGGTGGCGAGCGCGGCGATCGGTGTCTTGCAACTGCCGTCGAGCGCGGCGAGGAACCCGCGTTCGGCCGCGACCGCGATGGCGCTCGGGCGGTCGTCGATCGCGCCGACGATGTCGCGCGCCGCCCCCTCCGCGCGCACGGCGACGCCGATCGCACCCTGGGCCACCGCCGGCAGCATCTCGTCCGGTTCGAGTATGGCGCTGGCCTGGTCGAGGATGCCGAGCCGGGCGAGCCCGGCGACCGCGAGCAGGGTGGCGTCGGCCTCGCCGCGCTGAATCTTGGCGAGCCTGGTGCCGACGTTGCCGCGCAGCGGCGCCACCCGAAGGTCGGGGCGATGCATCAGCACCTGGGCCGCGCGGCGCAGCGACGCGGTGCCGACCAGCGCGCCCGGCGGGAGGTCGGCGAGGCGGCTCACCCGGGCGATCAGGGCGTCGCGCGGATCGGCGCGCGGCAGCACGGCGCCGATCGCGATGCCGTCGGGCAGCCAGGTCGGCACGTCCTTCATCGAGTGCACGGCGGCGTCGATGCGCCCGTCGAGCAGCGCCTCGTCGATCTCCTTGGTGAACAGCCCCTTGCCGCCGATCGCGGCGAGCGTGCGGTCCTGGAT
>CAZGYG010000104.1:6214-7466 GCA_964530335.1 uncultured Rhodospirillaceae bacterium
GCACCCCGCCGTGGGCCTTGCACGGCCGGGCGGCGCGGCATCACATGTCGCCATGATCGTTCTCGGCATCGAAACGAGCTGCGACGAGACGGCGGCGGCGGTGGTCGACGCCGACCGGCGCGTTCTGGCCGAACGCATCGCCGCTCAGCACGAGGCCCACGCCCCTTACGGCGGCGTTGTGCCCGAGATCGCCGCGCGCGCCCACGTCGAACGGCTCGACGGATTGATCGCCGAGACCATGGCCGCGGCCAGCGTCGCCTTCGGCGACTTGGCCGGGGTCGCCGCCACCGCCGGGCCCGGCCTGATCGGCGCCGTCATGGTCGGGCTGATGACCGGCAAGGCGATCGCCGCCGTCCACGGCCTGCCGTTCCTCGCCGTCAACCACCTGGAAGGGCACGCGCTCAGCGCGCGGCTGAGCGACGGCATCCCGTTCCCCTACCTGCTGCTGCTGGTCTCGGGCGGGCATTGCCAACTCGTCGCGGTCGAAGGCGTGGGACATTATCGGCGCTACGGCACCACGCTCGACGACGCCGCCGGCGAGGCGTTCGACAAGGCGGCGAAGCTGCTGGGCCTGGGCTACCCGGGCGGGCCGGCGCTCGAGCGCACGGCCACGGGCGGCGACGCGGGCCGGTTCGACCTGCCGCGCCCGCTGATGGGGCGGCCGGGGGCGGACTTCTCGTTCTCCGGGCTCAAGACCGCGCTCGCCCACCGGGTCGCCGAGCTCGCCCGGGCCGGACGTCCGAGTCCGCGCGACATCGCCGACCTGGCCGCGTCGTTCCAGGCGGCGATGGTCGATGCGCTGGCCGACCGCGCCGGCCACGCGATCGCGCGGTTCCGCCACGAGCACCCGGATGCGCGGCATTTCGTCGTGGCCGGGGGGGTCGCCGCCAACTCGGCCCTGCGCGCGCGGCTTTCCGGCCTGGCCGCGAATCACGGGCTCGAGTTCGTCGCACCGCCGCCGGGCCTGTGCACCGACAACGGGGCGATGATCGCCTGGGCCGGGATCGAGCGGCTGCGGCTCGGGCTTTCGGACCCGCTGGACGCTCCGCCCCGCGCGCGCTGGCCCTTGGACCCGGCGCCGGCGCTGGAACCCGCGCGCACCGTGGGATAAGGGATCGCCCCATCAAGAACTGCAATGGTTCGCGCGGTCGCCCTGGGTCGCCACGGCCACTCCCTGGCCTCGCGACGACGGTATCAGAAAAGGGAAGCGTCCCCTTTTCGGCAGGGTCGTCATCGCGAGGACGCGTAGCGT
>CAZGYG010000105.1:0-7435 GCA_964530335.1 uncultured Rhodospirillaceae bacterium
GACGTTCGGGATGTCGCGGGTGATTTCCTCCTGGCCGAGCTTGGTGTCGCGCGCCGAGACCTCGAACTCCTCGATGTGGATCGAGGTGAAGATGTCGTCCTTGACCAGGCGCTCCGAGATCAGGATCGAGTCCTCGAAGTTGTAGCCGTTCCACGGCATGAAGGCGCACAGCACGTTGGTGCCGAGCGCGAGCTCGCCGTCGTGGGTCGAAGCCCCGTCCGCCAGGATGTCGCCGGCGGCCACCACCTCGCCGACGCCGACCAGGGGGCGCTGGTTGATGCACGTGTTCTGGTTGGAGCGGCGGAACTTCAGCAGGTTGTAGATGTCGACGCCGGCGGTGGCGCCGGCGTCGTCGCTGGCGCGCACGACGATGCGCGTGGCGTCCACCTGATCGACCACGCCCTGGCGGCGCGCCACGATGGTGGCGCCCGAATCGCGCGCCACCACGAACTCCATGCCGGTGCCGACCAGCGGCGCCTCGGTGCGGGTCAGCGGCACCGCCTGGCGCTGCATGTTCGAGCCCATCAGCGCGCGGTTCGCGTCGTCGTTCTCGAGGAACGGGATCAGCGCCGCCGCCACCGACACGAGCTGCTTGGGCGAGACGTCGATGAAGTCGATCGACGCCGCCGGAGCCAGCACGAACTCGCCGCCGCGCCGGCAGCTCACCAGGTCGTCGACGAACTTGCCGTTGCGGTCGAGCTCGGCGTTGGCCTGGGCGATCGTGTAGCGGCCCTCCTCCATCGCGCTCAGGAACACGACGTCGTCGCTGACCCGGGCGTGGGCCACCCGGCGGTACGGGCTCTCGATGAAGCCGTGCTTGTTGACCTGGGCGTACGTGGCCAGGCTGCTGATCAGCCCGATGTTCGGCCCTTCCGGCGTCTCGATCGGGCAGATGCGGCCGTAGTGCGTCGGGTGCACGTCGCGCACCTCGAACCCCGCCCGCTCGCGCGTGAGCCCACCCGGCCCGAGCGCGGACAGCCGGCGCTTGTGCGTGATCTCCGACAGCGGGTTGGTCTGGTCCATGAACTGCGAAAGTTGCGAGGACCCGAAGAACTCGCGCACCGCGGCGGCTGCGGGCTTGGCGTTGATCAGGTCGTGCGGCATCACGCTGTCGAGCTCGACCAGGCTCATGCGCTCGCGGATCGCCCGCTCCATGCGCAACAGCCCCATGCGGTACTGGTTCTCCATGAGCTCGCCGACCGAGCGCACCCGGCGGTTGCCGAGGTGGTCGATGTCGTCGATCTCGCCCTTGCCGTCCTTGACCAGGATCAGCATCTTGACCACGGCCAGGAGGTCCGGGACGGTCAGCGAGCGCAGGGATTCGCCGAGGTCGAGCCCCATGCGCGCGTTCATCTTGACCCGACCGACCGACGACAGGTCGTAGCGTTCGGACATCTGGATGGTGATCGCGTCGCTGCGCACCCAGGCCCCCGCGGCGAACGCCGGCGACGATGACGCCTGCCCCACGGCGATGCGGGTGAATTCGCCGCGCAGCTCGAGCAGCCACGACGTGCCGTCGACCTGCGAACGCGCGAACTCGCCAACCGGCTTCGCGCCGGCCTTGGGCTGGGCAAAGGCCTGGACCCGGTCGCCGACCAGCGTCACCGGGGCGAGCAGCAGGTCGTAGAGCAGCCGCTCGGCGGCCTCCTCGGTCGGCGGTTCGCCCGGGCGCATGACCTTGTAGATCTCGAGCAGGGCGTCGCGCCGGTCCTGGCATTTGTCGGCGACCACCGTGTTGCGCATGTAGGCGCCTACGGTGCGCGTGTTGATGTCGAGCACGCGCACCGTGTCGATGCCCTGCTCGGCGAGCCGCGCAATTGACGCTTCGGTCAGTTCGTCGCCGGCTTCGATCAGCACCTCGCCGGTCTTCTCGTCGATCACATCGTCGGCGCCGTAGCGCCCGACCAGGTCGGCGTCGACCAGGAGTTGCTCCGTCACCTTGGCCTCGGCGAGCTTGCGCGCCACCAGGCGCGTCACCTTGACGCCGGCCTCGAGCACGACCTTGCCGGTCTTGGCATTGATCAGGTCGCGGCTGAGCTTGGCGCCGACAAGCCCGTCCGGATCGAGCGGCGCGCGCCAGCCGTCCTTGGTGCGCGTCACGACGAGCGGCGCGTAGAAGTAGGCCAGCATGTCCTCGGTGGTCATGCCGAACGCATAGAACAGCGTCGAGGCCGGCAGCTTGCGGCGCCGGTCGACGCGGACGTGGACGATGTCCTTGGCGTCGAACTCGAAGTCGAGCCACGAGCCGCGGTAGGGGATGATGCGCGCCGCGTAGAGGAACTTGCCCGAGGAATGGGTCTTGCCCCGGTCGTGATCGAAGAACGCGCCCGGCGAGCGGTGCATCTGGCTGACGATGACGCGCTCGGTGCCGTTGACGATGAAGGTGCCCTTGTCCGTCATCAGGGGCATGTCGCCCATGTAGACGTCCTGTTCCTTGATATCGCGCACCTCGCGCTTCTTGATCTCGTCGTCGATGTCGAAGATCCAGAGCTGGAGCGTGACCTTGAGCGGCGCGGCGTAGGTCATGCCGCGCTGCTGGCACTCCTCGACGTCGTACTTCGGCGCCTCGAACTCGTACTTGACGAAGTGCAGCTCAGCGCGCCCGGCGAAGTCCTTGATCGGGAACACGGACCTGAACACGCCCTGGAGCCCGGCGTAGCCGCGCCGGCTGATCTCGACGTCGGCCTGCAGGAACTGGTCGTACGAGTTGCGCTGAACCTCGATCAGGTTCGGCATGGTGATGACCGTCTGGATGCGCCCGAACGAGTGCCGCCGCCGCGTACGACCCGCGAACTCCTGCGTCATGTCCCTACCTCGACCCCACGACACGATGAAAACACCCGTCGGCCCGACGACGGCCGCGAACCACGCCGCGCCCGCTCAGCCGCCCAGCGCAAGACGCCGCGACGATGATGCCGTGACCCACGGCGGCTGGCCGGCGTTTCACTACTTGATCTGCACTTGGGCCCCGGCGGACTCGAGCTGGGCCTTGAACTTCTGGGCCTCGTCCTTCGACACGCCTTCCTTCACGTCCTTCGGCGCGCCTTCGACCAGATCCTTCGCCTCCTTGAGGCCGAGCCCGGTGATGGCGCGCACCTCCTTGATGACGTTGATCTTCTTTTCGCCGAAGGCGACCAGCACGACGGTGAACTCCGTCTGCTCCTCCACCACCGCCACGGCGGCCCCGCCCGCGCCGGGCGCCGCGGCCGCGGCCACGGGCGCGGCGGCCGATACGCCCCACTTCTCTTCCAGCATCTTGCTCAGCTCGGCCGCCTCGATCACCGTCAGCGCCGAAAGGTCGTCCACGATCTTGGCCAGGTTCGTCATGATCGACTCCAATGTCTCCGAAAGGGTTGAAACTCGAACGTCACGCCATGCCCGCGTCAGGCCATGTCCTTGGACGCGCCTTCCTTCGCTGCGTACGCCCCGAACAGGCGCGCCAGCTGCGCCGCCGGCGCCGCCAACACCACGGCCAGACGGGTGGCCGGGGCCGCGAGCAGTCCGAGCAGCCGGCCGCGCAGCTCGTCGAGCGACGGCAGCTTGGCCAGGTTCTCGACTCCCCGGACGTCGAGCGTCTCCGCGCCCAGCGCGCCGCCCAGGACGACGAACTTGTCGTTCTTCTTCGCGAACTCGACCGCGACCTTGGCGGCGCCGACCGGATCCTTCGAGTAGGCCAGCGCCGTCGGCCCCTTGAGCAGGCCGGCCAGCCCCTGGAACGGGGTGTCGGCCACGGCGAGCCGCGCGAGCGTGTTCTTGGCCACCCGAATGCGTGCGCCGCGCGCGCGCATCTGGCGCCGGATCTCGCTCGAATCGGCGACGGTCAGGCCGAGGTTGTGCGCGACGACGACCACCGCCGCCGCGCTCAACTGGGTCTTCAGGTCGTCGACGACCCGTTGCTTCTCTGTCCTATCCACACGACGACTCCGTATCGTGACGCGGCGCCCGCGAGGGCCCGCCGGTTGCATCCGACCGCCGGCCAGCCGCCGACAGTCCGCCGATCCCGTCCCGAAGCTCGTCGTTCGGCGGCCGGCCAACTCGCCCGGCCGCCACCTCGGCAAAGCCCCGTCTGTGCGGGTGGTCGCCTCTTAGGCCTCGGCCGTGGCGCCCGCAGTCTCGGACAGGTGTCTCATTCGCCTCGCGGCGCAGTCCTCGTCTCCTCACGCGGCCGGCCCCATCTCGCCTATTTCGCCGAAAGACTGGCCAGTTCCAGCCGGACGCCGGGCCCCATGGTCGAGCTCAGCGTCGCCTTGCGCATGTACGTGCCCTTCACGCCCGACGGCTTGGCCTTCATGATCGCGTCGATGAAGGCGAGCACGTTGGCGCGAATCTGCTCCTCGCTGAAGTTCGACTTGCCGACGCCGGCGTGGACGATGCCCGCTTTCTCGGCGCGGAACTGCACCTGACCGCCCTTGGCCGCCTTGACCGCGGCCGCGACATCGCGCGTGACGGTGCCCAGCTTGGGGTTGGGCATCAGCCCGCGCGGTCCCAGGATCTTGCCGAGCTTGCCGACGACGGCCATCAGGTCCGGCGTGGCGATGCACTGGTCGAACGGAATTTCGCCGCCCTGGATGCGCTCGGCCAGGTCCTCGGCGCCGACGATGTCGGCTCCCGCCTTGGTCGCCTCTTCCGCCGCCGGCCCCTTGGCGAACACCGCGACGCGCACGGTCTTGCCGGTTCCGTTCGGCAATTGCACGACGCCGCGCACCATCTGGTCCGCGTGGCGCGGATCGACGTTCAGGTTGAGCGCGACCTCGATGGTCTCGTTGAACTTCGCCGTCGCGTTCCGCTTGACGATCTTCACCGCCTCGTCGATCGCGTACGTCTTGCCGAGCGTGATCACGTCGCGCGCCGTCGCAAACCGCTTGCTGGCCTTCGTCATTGCCTACTCCACGACTTCCAGGCCCATCGACCGCGCCGAGCCGGCGATGATCCGGCAGGCGCCGTCCAGGTCCTTGGCGTTGAGATCCACCATCTTCTTCTGCGCGATGTCACGCACCTGCGCCATCGTCACCCGCCCCTTGAGTTCGCGACCGGGAGTCGCGCTGCCCTTGTCGATCTGCGCCGCCTTGCGCAGGAAGTGCGAGGCGGGCGGCGTCTTCATGACGAACGCGAACGAGCGGTCCTGGTACGCGGTGATCACGACCGGGATCGGCGTGCCGGCCTCGAAACTCTGGCTCTGCGCGTTGAACGCCTTGCAGAACTCCATGATGTTCAGGCCGCGCTGACCGAGCGCCGGCCCGATCGGCGGCGACGGGTTCGCCTGCCCGGCCGGCACCGTCAGCTTGATGTACCCGGCGATCTTCTTCGCCATCGTCCTTTAACTCCTCGCGCGGGCGCGCAACGCGCCACTAGACCTTCTCGACCTGGGTGTACTCGAGTTCGACCGGCGTGGCGCGCCCGAAGATCGACACGGCGACCTTCAGCCGCGCCCGATCCTCGTCCACGTCCTGCACCGTGCCGTTGAACGACGTGAACGGCCCGTCGCTGACGCGCACCATCTCGCCGATCTCGAACGTGATCGACGGCTTCGGGTTCTCGACGCCCTCGGCGACCTGGCGGATCACCCGCTGCGCCTCGGCGTCGCTGATCGGCACCGGTCGGCCGCCGCCGCCGAGGAACCCGGTCACCTTCGGGGTGTTGCGCACCAGGTGCCATGTTTGATCGGTCATCTCCATATTGACCAGCACGTAGCCGGGGAAGAAGCGGCGCTCGGAGGCGACCTTCTGGCCGCGGCGCATCTCGACGACTTCCTCGGTCGGCACCACGATGTCCTCGAACAGGTCGTTCATGCCCTGGGCGGTGGACTGCTCCTGAATCGACTGGGCGACCTTCTTCTCGAAGCCCGAATAGCAGTGGATGATGTACCAGCGCATCGCCACGCCGCTCAGCTCCCGATCCCGAACAGAACCCGCACGCCGAAACCCAGCACCTGGTCGACCAGGAAGAAGAACAGCGCCACCAGCATGACCATGACGAACACGGTCGCGGTCGTGATCAGCGTCTCCTTGCGTGAGGCCCAGGTGACCTTGCTCGCCTCCTGGCGGACCTGGCGCACGAACTCGATGGCCGAGACCCGGCTCACGGGCGGACTCCACACGCGGCCCACGTCGCCGACGTGGCAGGAGTGGAGGGGCTCGAACCCCCAACCCCCGGTTTTGGAGACCGGTGCTCTACCAATTGAGCTACACTCCTAAGCCGTTCGGCCGGCACGGTCGCGCCCTGGTCCGCCACGTCCTGGTCTTCCAAGCCTTGCCGGCTATTCGAGGATGGCGGCGACGACGCCGGCGCCGACGGTGCGGCCGCCCTCGCGGATCGCGAAGCGCAGGCCCTCGTCCATGGCGATCGGCGCGATCAGTTCCACCGTCATCGCCACGTTGTCCCCCGGCATCACCATCTCCACGCCCTCGGGCAACTGCACCGTCCCGGTCACGTCCGTGGTCCGAAAGTAAAACTGCGGACGGTAGTTCGTGAAGAACGGCGTGTGCCGCCCGCCTTCCTCCTTCGTCAGCACGTACGTCTCCGCCTTGAACTTGGTGTGCGGCGTGATCGAGCCCGGCTTCGCCAGAACCTGGCCACGCTCGACCTCCTCCCGCTTCGTGCCGCGAAGAAGAATGCCCACGTTGTCCCCCGCCTCGCCCTGGTCCAGAAGCTTGCGGAACATCTCGACACCCGTGCACACCGTCTTCGTCGTCGCCTTCAGGCCCACGATCTCGACCTCGTCCCCGACCTTGACCAACCCACGCTCGATCCGACCCGTCACCACCGTGCCACGCCCCGAGATCGAAAACACGTCCTCGATCGGCATCAGGAACGCACGGTCCACCGCCCGCTTCGGCTGCGGAATGTACGCATCCACCGCCGCCATCAGCTTGAGCACCGACTCCGAGCCGATCCCAGCGTCCCGACCCTCCAACGCCGCCAGACCCGAACCCCGGACAATCGGGATCTCGTCCCCGGGAAACTCGTACTTCGTCAGCAGCTCCCGCAGCTCAAGCTCCACAAGGTCCAACAGCTCCGGGTCGTCAACCATGTCCACCTTGTTCATGAACACCACGATCGCCGGTACCCCGACCTGCCGCGCCAACAGGATGTGCTCCCGCGTCTGCGGCATCGGCCCGTCCGCCGCGCTCACCACCAATATCGCCCCGTCCATCTGCGCCGCGCCCGTGATCATGTTCTTCACGTAGTCCGCGTGCCCGGGGCAATCCACATGCGCGTAGTGCCGCGCCGCCGTCTGGTACTCAACGTGCGCCGTGTTGATCGTGATCCCACGCGCCTTCTCCTCCGGCGCCTTGTCAATCTGGTCGTACGCCACGAACGTCGCCCCGCCCGTCACCGACAACACCTTCGTAATCGCCGCCGTCAGCGTCGTCTTGCCGTGATCGACGTGCCCAATCGTCCCAATGTTGCAGTGCGGCTTCGTCCGCTCGAACTT
>CAZGYG010000106.1:0-7319 GCA_964530335.1 uncultured Rhodospirillaceae bacterium
CACGGTGCGGATGATCGCCGGATGGCGTCCGGGGACCGGGTCCCGATCAGAGTCGCGGGATCCGCGCCCCCCTGATTTCCTGACGTCAGTCGCCGCCGTGCCTCTACGTCTTGGCAACGTTCTCTTGGGCGGCCTTCAACGTCGCGTTCGACGCGCCTGTCAACTGTGGAAGGCCATCGTTGATCTCTTCCCATGGGACCTTGAAATCAACTTGCCCGTGATGGGAATGTCCCCACGATGCGTCCTTCGTCATCGGCCAATCCTCCGGATGGTCGAGCGATCCGATCATGATCCAGACGTCTGAAATCCCTTCGTAGGAGAACGTCATCGGAGAACCGCAATCGCTGCAGAAACCTCGTTTCGCGAAGTTGGTGGCACGATTATACCTGGGCTCGCCCTTCGTGAACCGAAAAGCCGATCCAGAAACTCTCAGTGCCGCGCCGTATAGGCCTCCCCATGCCCTCTGGCAGAGCGTGCAGTGGCAATAGGCGCCTTCAAATGGGGGCTCCTTCGACTCGTAGCGAACGGCGCCGCAGAGGCACCGGCCGGTGACCGGAACGTGCTGACTGGCCATTGATCAACCCTCCTCGTCGAATACAACGCAAGCCATGAATTGTTGCCGCCCGGACGTGACGTCACCTTGCGCTAATGCTAGGCACTGTTCAAGTGGATGCTCTACATCAGCATTCCGGCTAGCCATTCTGATCAGGTCACGGTGATCCGGTCCTCCGCGCTTGCGAGAATGTCCGTTGAGCAGACATTTCCCAGATGGCCAGCATCCGAGCGCGTCGCAGAGTAGCAGGGCCGCAGTTTTCGGGCGAGTCCGGTCAGTTTCGCGCCTACGGTGGGTGCGATGAGCGCTCTTGCGGTGCATCAGCCTACCAGTGCGACGGTGTTTGGCTGGATGGAGTCGGATACGGTTGGCCGGCTCGGAACATAGTTCGTCTGCCGATGTTTATCGATCGAGCCAGGTCGCAGCGAAGCGTCATGACGGCGTTGGTCGCGGCCGCAGCCCGTCGCTCAGGCGCAGGATCTCGGCGAACATCGCCCTCGGCACCGCGACCTCGGCCATCTGGAAGATGATTGAACGTCCGTGGCGCACGACCTTCGCGCCGATCTTCACCAGCCTCTCGCGCGGCGATCCCGAGACCCAGACGCTCGAGGACGCCGCGTGCCTGGTGTTCCTGGAGACCGAGTTGGCCGAATTCTCCGCGCGCCACGACGAGGCCAAGATCGTCGACATCCTGCGCAAGACCTGGCGCAAGATGTCGGCGAACGCGCGCGAGGCGGCGCTCGGCCTCGACCTGCCCGCGCCACTCAAGGCACTGGTCGCCAAGGCCGTGGCATAGGCCGTCAATCCTCGAACAGGCTCTTCCACATGTGCCCGCCGGCGGCGATCTCGGAGTAGCGCCGGCCCCAGATCAGCCCGCCGTCGACGACGATGTCCTCGCCGTTGACGAACGAGCCTTCGTCGCCGAGCAGGAACAGCGCGCACGCCGCGATGTCTTCGGGCAAGCCGGCGCGCGGTATGGCTTGCATCTTGGCCATGGCCTGCTTGACCGATTCGAGCTTCTTGTCCGCCGTGTCCGCATCCAGCCCCATGGCCTTGCCGAAGATGCCGGTCACGATGCCGCCGGGCGAGATCGAGTTCACCCGCACGCCGTCCTCGCCGAGCTCCATCGCCGCGCAGCGGGTCAGGTGCACGACCGCCGCCTTGGCCATGGCGTAGACCACCGACGACGAATAGTTGGCCCGGTGCGCGGCGACCGAGCCCAGGTTGACGATGGCGCCCGAGCGTTGCGCGCGCATGATCGGCGCCGCGTGCTTGATATGCGCCAGCGCGCCACGCACGTGCACCGCCATGGTCGCGTCGTAACGGCCGAGGTCGATGGTCTCGATGCGTCCGACCGGGCCAGGCGCGCCGGCGTTGTTGACCAACCCGTCGAGCCGGCCGTGGCGTTCGGCGGCGGTCTTGATCGCGCGCTCGGCGTCGGCCTCGAGCCCGGCGTCGGCGGCCAGGAACGTGTGGCGCCCGTGACGCGGGCGACTTCGGCGCCCAGCGCCGCCCGCCGCCCGGTGAACACGACCCTGGCGCCCTCCTGGGTGAACCGTTCGACCATGCGCCGGCCGATCCCCGCCGTGCCGCCCGTCACCACGATCGACTTGCCCTGCAACCGGCCTGCCATCGCACCCTCCCACGTTCGGCCTTCACTGTAGCAGCCAGGGGTTTCTCGGACGCCGGTTCTCTGGCAACGTGGGGGTTCGACTGCTGACGGAGACCCTCGTGCAGGGTGAACAAGCGAAGACTCCCCAGGAAATCGGCCGGCCGGCCGATGTGCGCGCCATGGTCGCTCTGACCGAGCTGCGCAACCGCATCGGCCCGGTCTACGGCAGCGAGACCATCGCGCTGATCCTCTACGCCCTGATCCGGCGTGAACGGCCGCGCGCGATCGTCGAGCTCGGCACCGGGCTCGGCGTCAGCGCGCTGTGGATGGCCCAGGCCGTCAAGGAGAACGGGTTTGGCAAGGTCTGGACCATCGACGACGGCAGCCATTGGACCGACCGCGATCACCTGCGCCAGGCGCTCGCGCCCATGGCCGGCACCCAGCCTTTCGACGGTTTCGGCCTGGCCGCGCTCGACTACCCCGGCGTCATCAAGGCGCTGATCGACGGGCTCGGGCTTTCGGCCCACGCGAGCTTCATTCACGAGCACCTCGATCTCGGCGTCGCGACCGAGTTCACTCCGGCGCGCCATCCCTTCCTGGCCGAGCCGATCGACCTGATCTTCCTCGACATCTTCCGCACGCCCGAGCCGATCCTCGACACGCTGTTCTATTTCCTGCCCTACGCCGCGCCGTGCCTTTCGGTGTTCATCGATTCGGCGTCGACCAGCGCGGTAAGCTACCTGTTCCTCGAGACCCTGGTGGACCAGCTCAACCACGGTAAGGTGCCGTGGCGCTTCATCGAGCGGGCGGACGAGACCAGGCGCCGGATGCTGATCGACCTCGTCGCGACGCGGCGGTTCCGGCTCACCCACCTGGTCGAGCGGCTCAACCGCGCCCAGAACTCGACCGCATGGCTGAAGATCGAGCCGGTCGACCACATGCCCCATCCCCCCACCGCCATGAAGTGGGTGTGACGTGTTCGCCGCGGCCACCACGACCACCGTGTTCCCGACCCACGTCTGGCTGTTCGAGCTGGCGCCGGACGAGGCCGGGCCCCTCAACGCGCGGATGATCGCGGCGATCGACGAGTTGACCGGTCCGCGCCCGGCCAAGCAGGGCGTGCTGCGCAGCCAGCAGACGACCCAGGACCTGCACCGCTACCGGGCGCTCCAGCCCATGGTCGCGGTGATGGAGGCGGCGCTGGGCTTGGTGCTCGAGGCCCTGCAAACGCGCGAGCGGAAGTTCGTCATCACCGGCTGCTGGGCCAACTTCGGCGAGCTTGGATCGGCCCACATGCCCCACCACCACGCCAACAACTTCCTGAGCGGCGTCTACTATCTGGCGGCGCCCGAGGGCGGCGACCGCCTCACCTTTCACGATCCCCGCCCCCAGCGCGACATCATCGAGCCGATCTACACGGCGGAGAACGCGTTCAACCGGCGCGACCAGGACGTCGGGGTGCGTTCCGGGACCGTCGTGTTGTTCCCGAGCTGGCTCACCCATTCGGTCAAGCCGAACAAGTCGCGCTCGCTCCGCGTCAGCGTCGCGTTCAACGCCACCTTCGCCGACTTCGAGGGAACCGTCGCCCGGCCGCGCTGGTCGGGCATGGCGCTCACCCGCCCGCCCGATCTGTGACGCAAGCGTGGCGCCTCGGCGGCTGTGCTATCGTTACCGCGCGAGGAGGGAGCCCATGGCCAAGATCAAGGTGAAGAACCCGGTCGTCGAGCTCGACGGCGACGAGATGACGCGCATCATCTGGGCCTTCATCAAGGAACGGCTGATCCTGCCGTTCCTCGACATCGAGCTGCTCTACTACGACCTCGGCATCGAGCACCGCGACAAGACCGAGGACAAGGTCACCGTCGAGGCGGCCAACGCCATCAAGAAGGTAGGGGTGGGCGTCAAGTGCGCGACGATCACGCCGGACGAGGCCCGGGTGAAGGAATTCAACCTCAAGCAGATGTGGAAGTCGCCCAACGGCACGATCCGCAACATCCTGGACGGCACCGTGTTCCGCGAGCCGATCATCTGCGCCAACGTGCCGCGCCTGGTGCCCGGCTGGACCAAGCCGATCGTGATCGGCCGTCACGCCTTCGGCGACCAGTACCGCGCCACCGATTTCGTCGTGCCGGGCAAGGGCAAGCTCAAGCTGCGCTTCGAGCCCGAGGACGGCCAGCCGATCGAGCACGAGGTCTACGCCTTCAAGGGGCCGGGCGTGGCGCTGGCCATGTACAACGTGGACGAATCGATCCGCGGCTTCGCGCGCGCCTCGCTCAACTTCGGCCTGATGAAGGGCTGGCCGGTCTACTTCTCGTCCAAGAACACGATCCTCAAGAAGTACGACGGCCGCTTCAAGGACATCTTCCAGCAGGTGTTCGACACAGAGTTCAAGGAAAAGTTCGCCGCCGCCGGCATCACGTACGAGCACCGGCTGATCGACGACATGGTGGCCTCGGCGCTGAAGTGGTCCGGCGGGTTCGTCTGGGCGTGCAAGAACTACGACGGCGACGTGCAGTCCGACACGGTGGCGCAGGGCTTCGGCTCGCTCGGCCTGATGACCTCGGTGCTGGTCACCCCCGACGGCCAGACCGTCGAGGCCGAGGCCGCCCACGGCACGGTGACCCGCCACTACCGCGAGCACCAGAAGGGCAGGGTCACGTCGACCAACCCGATCGCCTCGATCTTCGCCTGGACGCGCGCGCTCGCGCACCGCGCCAAGCTCGACGGCAACGCCGATCTCGCCAGCTTCGCCACCACGCTCGAGAAGGTGTGCGTCGAATGCGTCGAGTCCGGCCACATGACCAAGGATCTGGCGCTGCTGATCGGGCCGGATCAGAGCTGGATGACGACCGAGCAGTTCCTGGCCGAGATCGAGGCGGCGACACGGCTGGCGCTGGCCTGATCTCCGTGAGCCGGACCGTGCCATCCGCCGCCGTCGTCGGCATCTTGTCATGGACGCCGACGGCCTGAGCGTCGCGCCCGCGCTGCGCGCGCTGGCCGACGAGGTGCTCGCCGCGTGCCGGACGCGCGGCCTGATGCTGGCCATCGCCGAGTCCTGCACCGGCGGGCTTCTTTCCGGCGTGTTGACGACCGTGCCCGGCGCCTCCGACGTTCTCGATCGCGGGTTTGTCACCTACTCCTACGAGTCCAAGACCGATCTCCTCGGCGTGGACACCGCGCTGATCGCGGCCAAGGGCGCGGTCAGCGCCGAGGTCGCGCGGGCCATGGCGACGGGCGCGCTCGCCCGCTCCGCCGCCGGTGTCGCCGTGGCCGTGACCGGCGTCGCCGGCCCGGGCAGCGATTCCGAGGCCAAGCCCGCCGGGCTGGTGTTCCTGGCCTGTGCTCGCAAGAACGGCGAACCGCTCATCGAGGAACACCGCTTCGGTGATATCGGGCGCGATCGCGTCCGCGCCCTGGCCGTCGCGTCCGCGCTCAGGCTTGTGCTCCGCGCCCTCGGTGCCCCCGCCGGCTAACGCGCCCCCTCCCGCGCCGTCACAGCGGCCCCTCTTACAGCGGAATGTTGTCGTGCTTCTTCCACGGGTTCTCGAGCTTCTTGCCGCGCAGCATGGCGAACGAGCGCGCGACGCGCCGGCGCGTCGAATGCGGCATGATCACGTCGTCGATGAAGCCCCGGTGCCCGGCGACGAACGGGTTGGCGAACTTCTTGCGGTACTCCTCGGTGCGGGCCTCGACCTTGGCCGGGTCGTCGAGCTCGCCGCGGAAGATGATCTCGACCGCGCCCTTCGGCCCCATGACCGCGATCTCGGCCGACGGCCAGGCGTAGTTCACGTCGCCGCGCAGGTGCTTCGAGCTCATGACGTCGTAGGCCCCGCCGTAGGCCTTGCGCGTGATGACCGTGACCTTGGGCACGGTCGCCTCGGCGAACGCGAACAGGAGCTTCGCCCCGTGCTTGATGATGCCGCCGTGTTCCTGGGCGGTGCCGGGCAGGAACCCGGGCACGTCGACGAAGGTCAGGATCGGCACGTTGAAGCAGTCGCAGAAGCGCACGAACCGCGCCGCCTTGCGGCTGGCATCGATGTCGAGGCAGCCGGCCAGCACCATCGGCTGGTTGGCGACGATCCCGACGGTCGCGCCGCCGATGCGGGCGAACCCTATGATGATGTTCTTGGCGTAGTCCCGCTGCAGCTCGAAGAAATCGCCCTCGTCCACCGCCTTCACGATCAGCTCGCGCATGTCGTAGGGCTTGGCCGGGCTGGCCGGCACCAGGTTGTCGAGCGACGGCTCGTCGCGGTCGATCGGGTCGTCGGTCGGGCGCGTCGGCGGCAGCTCGCGGTTGCTCGCCGGCAGGAAGTCGACCAGCCGCCGCGTCTCCTCGATCGCCTCGACGTCGTTGGCGAACGCCAGGTCAGCGACGCCCGAACGGGTGGTATGGGTGACGGCCCCGCCGAGCTGCTCGTGGGTCACCTGCTCGTGGGTCACGGTCTTGACCACGTCCGGACCCGTGACGAACATGTAGGACGAATCCTTCACCATGAAGATGAAGTCGGTCATGGCCGGCGAATAGACCGCGCCGCCGGCGCACGGCCCCATGACCAGCGAGACCTGCGGCACCACGCCCGAGGCCAGCACGTTGCGCTGGAACACCTCGGCGTAGCCGGCCAGGCTCGCGACCCCTTCCTGGATGCGCGCGCCGCCGGAATCGTTGAGCCCGATCACCGGCGCGCCGACCTTGATCGCCTGGTCCATGATCTTGCAGATCTTCTCGGCGTGGGCCTCGGATAACGAGCCGCCGAACACCGTGAAGTCCTGGCTGAAGACGAACACCGTGCGGCCGTTGACGGTGCCCCAGCCGGTGACCACGCCGTCGCCCGGCACCGCCGCCATGCCGAAGTCGGTGCAGCGGTGCTCGACGAACATGTCGTATTCCTCGAACGAGCCCGGATCGAGCAGCAGCTCGAGCCGTTCGCGCGCGCTGAGCTTGCCCTTGGCGTGCTGCGCCTCGATGCGGCGCTGGCCGCCGCCCAGGCGCGCGGCGGCACGCTTCTCATCGAGCTGACGGATCACGTCCTTCATGGACCCCTCCCCGGCGTGCCGTGGCCGCCCGAGAGTGCCCCATAGCCTCGCCCGTTGCCACTGCCATGGGCCGGGCCTGGACACGGGCACGCCGCCGTGCGCCACTGGCCCGGGCCTTAG
>CAZGYG010000107.1:0-7067 GCA_964530335.1 uncultured Rhodospirillaceae bacterium
CACCGAGGCCGGGCGCGCCGTCGCCTGGCTCGAGGCGCGCGGCCTGCCGGGGCTGGCGCCGCTCGCCCGGGCGCTCGATCGCGGGCCCGCGCGCGCCCTCGCCGACGGCGACGTCATCGATCTGGGCGGCGCCTCGCTGGTGTTCCACGCGGGCACGCTGCTCGACCTGGCGCTCACCCGGCGCTCCGCGGGCCGGGCGCTCGAGCTCCGCGCCGCTCGCGACCCGCTGTTCCTGCTCGCCGCCGCCGCGAACGTCCCCGGCACCCGGCTTTCGTGGCTGAGTGACGATGGCGGTGATCCCGTGGCGCGCGCCGCCGTCGGTCCCGGTGGGCCCCGCCTTGCCGCCGCGACAGCGGCGCTCGCGCCCCAAGCGCCGGTCCGCGTGACGATCGACTTCGTCCCAACGCCGGCGCTCGAAGCCCTCGGCCTACCGGACGGCGGGCGGGGCGTCGCGGTCAAGGCGGATGTCTGGCGGCGCGTCGGGGCTTATGCGGCGCGCACCTACGTACCCGCCAGCGCGCTGTCGCGCTCGCGCGGGGCCGGCGCCGAGGTCGATGACAACGCGTGAAGCCGACCGCACGGTGGGCTAAGCTGACGTCCGCCGATCGGTGAGGTAACACCATGCCCATCTGCGAGGCCGATCCCTGGCGTCTACAGTATTTCGAGGGCGTCGCGTGCCCGGATGACGTGCGCATCCCGACCGAGGATGCCGACGCCTACCTGTGGTTCCCGCGCCACCGCTGGGTCTACAACAAGCTCCTTGTCGCCGAGACCCAGGGCATCGCCGCGGCGCCCCACGGCGTCGAGCCGCCGTCGTACCCGGTGTTCAGCAAGCCGATCTACAACATGCGCGGCATGGGCACCGGCAGCCGGGTGGTGCGCGGCGCGAGCGCGTACCGCCGCGCGATCCGCCCCGGGCACATGTGGATGACCCTGCTCGAGGGCGACCACGTCTCGAGCGATCTCGCGGTGGTCGACGGCCAGGTGCGCTGGCTGCGCCACGCCGTCGGCCTGCCGCTGGATCGCGGCATGTTCGACCGCTGGATCGTCGAGGACGGAATCCGCTCCGACGTCGAGGCGACGGCGCGCGAGTGGATCGGGCGCAACCTCGCCGGCTACACCGGCATGGTCAACGCCGAGACCATCGGCGGGCGCATCATCGAGGTCCACCTGCGCTTTTCCGACCAGTGGCCCGACCTTTATGGCGCCGGCTGGGTCGAGGCCGTGGTCCGGCTCTACGCCGAAGGGCGCTGGGCGTTCCGCGAGGAAACCCGCCGGCCCGGCCACAGCGTCGTGCTGTTCGGCGAGCACGGCGTGCGCTACCGCCACCCCGCTGCGGACCCGCTGGCCGAGCTCCGCGCGCTTCCCGGCGTCTCGAGCATCCAGATCACGTTCCACGAGGACCGCGACCCGGCGCTTCATGCCATGCCGCCCGGCGGTTTCCGGCTCGCCATCGTCAACACCCCGGACCTCGAGCTCGGCCGGGCGGTGCGCGATCGGCTCGCGCGCCTGTTCGGGGCCGTCCAGGAGCTGGCGCCGGGCCGGCGCGCCCAAGTTCGGCGCGCGGCGGGCTAGGGGCTCCGCGTCAGGCGGGCGATCGCCGCCTCGACCAGCAGCCGCAGCATGGCGGCGTAGCCGATCCCGGCGAACGAGGCCATGAACGCGAGCTTGCCGTCGGTCGCCCACGCCGGGTTCGGGTTGGCTTCCAGGAACCGGATCGCGCCGTCGGCGCCGCGCCGGAAGTCGAACCGGCCGTAGTCGCGCAGGCCCAGGCGCGTGAACAGCGTGGTCGCGGCCCGCGCCAGCGCCGCTTCCTCGGCCGACTCCAGCCGGGCCCGGTGGTATCGGATGCGGGTGAAGTAGGGCGAATCGGGAATGGCCTTGGATTCGTAGCCGAGTATCGGGTTCAGCCCCGCCGGCAGGTCGGAGAAATCGACCTCGAGCGCCGGCAGCACGGTGAAACCGTTCTCGGGATTGCCGATCACGCCGATGCCGTACTCCGGCCCCGGCAGGTAGTCCTGCACCAGGATGTCCCACCCCGGCATGTCGGCGCGCAGCCACGCCAGATAGCGCGCGGCCTCCGCCGCGTCGCGCACGACCGCGTCCTGGGTGATGCCGATGCTGCCGTCGGCGCGGTTGGGCTTGATCAGCGCCGGGAACGGGCCGGCGATGGCGCGCGCCGTCTCCGCTGCCCACAGGAACGTCTCGTTCGGCACCGGGATGCCGAGCTCGCGCGCGATCAGGCGCACGGCGGCCTTGTCGCGCGCCAGCGCCATGGCGTGGGGCTCGGCGCCGGTGTACGGAATCCCGAGCATCTCCAGGTACGCCGGGATGTTGGGCTCGTGCGCCACGACGTTGCGGAACCCGGTGTCGCAGAAGTTGACGACCAGGTCGGGAGGGTCCTCGCGCAGCGTGTCCAGCAGGTGGCCGTGCTCGGTCAGGATCGTGACCTGGAACTCGGCGAAGCCCTCGAACGCCCGCGCCATCGAGGCATGGGTCTCGAAGTCCTCCTCGTTGTAGCGTCCCTGGCGCTTGTCCAGGTCGGGCAGGGCGTGGTCGCCGGTGACGATGAGCAGGCGGCGGATCGGTCGCACCATGAATCGGGTCCCCAGTGCCCGGTGCCGCTTCCATGGGCCATGGTCCGGCTCCGGTCAAGGTTGTTGCTGGGGGCGTTCGCGTGCCTTGACGCCCGGCGGCGAGGCGGTGGAT
This sequence comes from uncultured Rhodospirillaceae bacterium, assembly GCA_964530335.1. Taxonomy (GTDB): domain Bacteria; phylum Pseudomonadota; class Alphaproteobacteria; order SP197; family SP197; genus VGDP01. Next base: position 2,710 of record CAZGYG010000107.1, read on the forward strand.
AACGGGCGACTCGGCGCCCGCCCCGGCGATCCCGCTTCACGATGGCCATGACCCACCTCGACCACCTGGAGAGCCAGAGCGTCTTCATCCTGCGCGAGGCGTTCAACCGCATCGCCAGGCTCGGCATGCTGTGGTCGCTGGGCAAGGATTCCAACGTCATGGTGTGGCTGGCCAAGAAGGCGTTCTTCGGCCACGTGCCGTTCCCGGTCATGCACATCGACACCGGGCGCAAGTTCAAGGCGATGTACGATTTCCGCGATCGCTACGCCAAGGAATGGGACCTGAAGCTGGTGGTCGGCGGCTGCCCGCCGGTCGAGGACATGGACCCGACGTTGCCGCCCGCGGCGCGCTCCGCCCAGCGCAAGTCGCGCGGCCTTCAGGCGCTGATCGCCGAGCAGGGCCTCGAGGGCGTCATCGCGGGCATCCGCCGCGACGAGGAGGCGACGCGCGCCAAGGAGCGCGTGTTCAGCCCGCGCGGCGAGGCCGGCGAATGGAACTTCCGCGACCAGCCGCCCGAGTTCTGGGACCAGTTCAAGACCGATTTCCCGCCCGGCACCCACGTGCGCATCCACCCGCTGCTGCACTGGACCGAGCTCGACATCTGGCGCTACATCCAGCGCGAGAAGATCCCCGTGGTCGACCTCTACTTCGCCCGCGACGGCAAGCGGTTTCGCTCGCTCGGCGACGAGGACATCACGCACCCCATCGCCTCGAACGCCGCGACGGTCGCCGAGATCGTGGCCGAGCTCGAGGTCACCCGGGTGGCCGAACGCTCGGGCCGCGCCATGGACCACGAGGCCGAGGACGCCTTCGAGCGCCTGCGCGCCGACGGCTACATGTAAGTTATCGTCGCCATGGCCAACCGCGAAACCCGTCCCCACCTCGCCGTCGTCGGCTCCGCCGACTTCCCCGGGGCCACGCGCGATCAGATGCGCATCGTCATCGTCGGCCACGTCGACCACGGCAAGTCGACGCTGGTGGGCCGCCTGTTCCACGACACCGGCTCGTTGCCCGAGGGCAAGTTCGAGGCGATCCAGGCCATGTGCGCCCGCCGCGGCATGCCGTTCGAATGGGCGTTCCTGATGGACGCGCTGCAGGCCGAGCGCGACCAGGGCATCACCATCGACACCTCGCACATCTGGTTCCGCACCGCGCGGCGCGACTACGTCATCGTGGATGCGCCGGGGCACAAGGAATTCCTCAAGAACATGATCACCGGCGCCGCGGGCGCCGACGCGGCGGTCCTCGTCATCGACGTCCACGAAGGCGTCAAGGAGCAGTCGCGCCGTCACGGCTATCTGTTGCACTTGCTCGGCGTGCGCCAGGTCGTGGTCGTCGCCAACAAGATGGACCTGGTCGGCCACGACGAGGCCGCGTTCCGCGCCGTCGAGCGCGACATCGTGGCGTACCTCGCCTCGATCGGCGTCACGCCCACGTTCGTCATCCCGGTCTCGGCGCGGGTCGGCGACAACGTGGCGTCGCGCTCCGCCGCGATGCCGTGGTACACGGGCCCGACCGTGGCCGGCGCGCTCGACCGTTTCACCACGCCGCCGCCGCCCGTCGAACGGCCGCTCCGCTTCGCCATCCAGGACGTCTACAAGTTCGACGCCCGCCGCATCGTCGCGGGCCGGGTCGAATCGGGCGTGCTGCGCGTCGGCGACCGGCTGCTGTTCTCGCCCTTGAACACATCCGCCCACGTCGCCACCATCGAGGCGTGGGGCGCGGCGCCGCCGCTCGAGGCCAAGGCCGGGCAGTCGATCGGCGTCACGCTGGACGAGCCGCTGTTCGTCGAACGCGGCGCCATCGCCAGCCACGACCGCGACCCGCCGATCGAAACCGACGTGTTCCGCGCCCAGATCTTCTGGCTCGGGCATACGCCGCTCGCCGTGGGCGCGCGCTACACTTGCAAGCTGGCGACGGCGGCCTTTCCCGTCACCATCCAGTCGATCGAGCGCGTCATCGACACGGCCGATCTTTCGCGCCGCGACGCCGCCCGCGTCGAGCGCAACGAGGTGGCCGAGGTGACGATCCGCGCGCGCCAGCTCGTCGCGCTCGACGAATTCGCGAACAACCCGCGCACCGGGCGTTTCGTGCTCGTCGAGGGCTACGACGTGGCGGGCGGCGGCATCGTCTCGCTCGAGGGCTACGCCGACCAGCGCGAGCTCGTGACCGTGCGCGCGACCAACATCGCGCGCGTCGAGCACGGGGTCGCCACCGAGGCGCGCGCCCGGCGCAACGGCCACAAGGGCGGCGTCCTTTGGCTGACCGGGCTTTCCGGCGCCGGCAAGTCGACGCTGGCGGTCGCGCTGGAATCCCGGCTGTTCGCCAAGGGCTACCAAGTCTACGTGCTCGACGGCGACAACGTGCGCGCCGGGCTCAACGCCAACCTCGGCTTCTCGCCCGAGGGGCGGGCCGAGAACATCCGCCGCGTGGGCGAGGTCGCGGCGCTGTTCGCCGACGCCGGCATGATCGTCATCACCTCGTTCATCTCGCCCTACCGCTCGGACCGCGACCGGGCGCGCGAGGCGGCCAAGGGCGCCTTCCACGAGGTCTACCTCAAGGCCGACCTGGCGACCTGCGAAGGCCGCGATCCCAAGGGGCTCTACAAGCGCGCCCGCGCCGGCGAGATCGCCGAGTTCACCGGCATCTCCTCGCCCTACGAGGCGCCCGACGCGGCCGAGCTCGTCCTCGACACCGCGACCCAGCCGGTCGGGAGTTGCGTCGAGGAACTCGTGTCCTACGTCCAGGGCCACATCGCCATCGCCGACTGACGGCGCGGCCGATTTCAGGAATTCCGTTCGCGCTGAGGAGGCCGCATAGCGGCCGTCTCGAAGCGTGGGGAGCACGCGATCGCCAAGAAACCTTCTCCCGTGGGGAGAAGGTGGCGAGCGCAGCGAGCCGGATGAGGGGCGCGCCAGTGGCGGAGTCGTTCGGGCCAGTGACATGGGAATCGACTTTCCACGGCAACGAATTCGAAGTATAATTTCTCAAGAATTGGAGCAATCCATGGCCCACACACCGCGTCGCCACCCGCCGGGACAAGCCCGCGCGCGACGTTCTCGCCGCGACAGCCCAGGCGGCCATCGCCATCAGGGGGCGCAAGCGATTCCGGCCCCAAGGGCCGATCGTCTCGAGCCGCCCGAGAAGGGCGTGGTCCTGACCAAGTCATCCGTCAGGGCCGCCGAACGTCTTGGCCTGAACGCCAGGACGCTCGCCGGCGTCATCGGGGTCAGCGCGTCCACCGTCTCGCGCATGACGCACGGCAATTACGTTCTCGAGGAAGGCACCAAGCCCTTCGAGCTCGCGGTCCTCCTCGTCCGGGTCTTCCGATCGCTCGATGCGGTCACCGGCGGCGACGAGCGTGTCGCCCGTGCCTGGATGGGCAACCCGAACACGGTTCTCGATGGCCGCCCGATCGAGAAGATCGGCACGGCCGCGGGTCTGATGGATGTCATCGCCTACCTGGACGCCCGACGCGCTGTCCTTTGAGGCGCGTTCCTACGCGGGGATCTGCTGGCGGCTGGTCGAGGCGCAGCACCGCGTCTCGACCTTGCGTCTCGTCGACAGTCTCGCGGAACACGAGGTCCTCGAACGGCTCATCGAGGAAACGAAGCCGGCCGTTCCCCCGGAATGTCGCCACCTCCACTATCTCCTCGCGACGCCCTTCCGCTACGGCGCGCCCTATCCGGGCGGGTCGAGGTTCCGGCGGGCGGGCAGGACGCCCGGCGTCTACTACGGGGCCGAGCATCCCGAGGCGGCCGTTGCCGAGGCGGCCTTTCATCGCCTCCTGTTCTTCGCCGAGTCGCCGATCACCCCCTGGCCCGACGGCGCGGCGGAGTACACCGCCTTCTCGGCCGAACTCGGGACCGGGAGCGCGATCGACCTTACGGCCAAGCCGCTTGTCCGGGACCGGGATCGCTGGACCCACCCGACCGACCATGCGCCTTGCCAGGCGCTCGCCGACGCCGCGCGCGGCGCGGGCATCGAGATCGTCCGCTACCAGTCCGTGCGGGACAGGCAAGGGCGCGCGAACATCGCCGTCCTCGCCTGCCGGGCGTTCCGCCGCCCTCGACCGATCAATCGGCGAACATGGCGGATCCGGCTGAGCGCCGATGGCGTTCAGGCGATCCGCGAGCATCCACGGCAGGGCATCGAGTTTCCACGCGACGCATTCGCGGCCGACCCTCGCATCGCGGCGCTCGACTGGGATCGCTAGATCTTGTCCTGTCGGTCGCTATCTCCCCCGTCGTCGCGAGGCCACGGAGTGGCAGTGGCGATCCAGGGGCAACCGCACGAACGGCCGCCCTAAAGGAAAAGGGGACGCTTCCCTTTTCTAATGCCGTCGTCGCGAGGCCACG
>CAZGYG010000108.1:0-6728 GCA_964530335.1 uncultured Rhodospirillaceae bacterium
AGCGCCAGCGGGCCGTTTCGCTCGCGCGACCTTCGAGCCCGGCTCGCGCCCGAGCACACGGGCCGCGAACCAAGCGGCGGCGACCAGCCGGTCGAGATCGATCCCGGTCGCGATACCGAGCCCGTCGAGCATGTACACCACGTCCTCGGTCGCCACGTTGCCGGTGGCGCCGCGGGCATAGGGGCAGCCGCCGAGCCCGGCGACCGAGGCGTCGACCGCGGCCACCCCGAGATCGAGCACGGCGTAGAGGTTGGCGAGCGCCTGGCCGTAGGTGTCGTGGAAGTGCGCGGCGAGCTTGCCGATCGGCACGCGGGCCGCGACGGCCTCGACCATGGCCCGCGCCCGCGCGGGCGTGCCGACCCCAATGGTATCGCCGAGCGAGACCTCGTAACAGCCGAGCGCGACCAGCCGCTCGGCGACCCGGGCGACCGCCGCGGGCGCGACGTCCCCTTCGTAGGGGCAGCCGAGCACGCAGCTCACGTAGCCCCGTACCGGCACGTCCCGGGCCGCCGCCGCGTCGCACACCGGCTGGAAGCGGTCCAGGCTCTCGTCGATCGAGCAGTTGATGTTGCGTCGGCTGAAGGTCTCGGACGCGGCGGCGAACACGGCGACCTCGTCGGCGCCGGCCGCGATCGCGGCCTCGAACCCCTTCAGGTTCGGCGTCAGCGCGGTGTAGCGCACCCCGGGCTTGCGCCGCACGGCGGCGAACACCTCGGCCGAATCGGCCATCTGCGGCACCCACCTGGGCGACACGAAGCTGCCCGTTTCGATGACCCGGAGACCGGCTTCCCCCAGCAATTCGACGAGCTTCGCCTTGGTCGCGGCCGGGACCGCAGCGGGTTCGTTCTGCAGGCCGTCGCGCGGACCGACCTCGACCAGGCGCACGGCGGCCGGCAAAGCCATGGCTAGGTTTCCCCGGCCTCGAGCACGACCAACTCGGCGCCCTCGGCCACCAAGTCGCCGGCGCCGAACGGCACGCTCTGGACGCGCCCGGCCGTCGGCGCCGCGATGGTGTGCTCCATCTTCATGGCTTCGAGCACGACCAGCGGTTCGCCCCGCTGGACGAACGCGCCGGGTGCGACGTGGACCTTGACCACCCGTCCGGGCATGGGCGCCCGCAAGTGGCCGTCGGCGGCTTCCGCCGCGCGTTTCGAGTCCAGCGCATCGACGTGCGTCAGGCGCGTGGCGTATCCCGCCAAGGTGACCGCGAGCGCCGTGCCGTCGCGGGCGACATGGGCACGCCGGCGCAAGCCATCGACCGTCAGCGCGAGTTCGCCGTCGGGCGCCGGGTCGGCGCCAACCTCGTGCTCGCGCCCGTCGATCGCGATCCGATAACCCTCGACCTCGTGCGTCACCGCGACCGCGCGCGTGGCCGTCCCGTCGTGGAATCGCACCGTCTCGCTGGCCGGCGCGTTGAGGCGCCACGGCCGGCCCGCCGCCCAGGGCGTGCGCTTCGCCTCGGCACGGCCCAGCACGACGGTCAGCGCCGCGGCCGCGAGAACGTCGTCCGCCGCGGCCGTGGCCGGTGGCGCGAGCTCGGCCATGGCGCGGCCCAGGAACCCGGTATCGGGCGCGCCTGCGGCAAAGACAGGATGGCTCACCACGGCGCGCAGGAACCCGATGTTGGTGTTCAGTCCGCCGATCGTCGTGGCCGCCAGCGCGTCGGCAAGGCCGAGGCGCGCGGCCTCGCGGTCCGGGCGGTGAACGATCACCTTGCCGAGCAACGAGTCGTAGGCAAGGCCAACGCTATCGCCCACCCGAACGCCGGTATCGATCCGCGGCCCCCCGCCGGTCGTGGCGGGCCAGCGCAAGGCGCCGATGACACCCGTCTGCGGCAGGAAGTCGCGCGCCGGATCCTCGGCGCAAACGCGCGCCTCGATCGCGTGGCCGTTGGCCCGGATGTCGTCCTGGCGCAACCCGATGGGTGCGCCGCTCGCGACCGACAATTGAAGTTCCACGAGATCTAAACCCGTGATGGATTCGGTAACCGGATGCTCGACTTGCAGGCGCGTATTCACTTCAAGAAAGAAATAAACGTCGCCATCCACGAGAAATTCCACCGTGCCGGCGTTCCGATAGCCCACCGCCTTCGCCAGGGTGACCGCGGCGGCGCAGATGCGGCGGCGCAGGTCGGCCGCGAGACCCGGGGCCGGGGCCTCCTCGATCAGCTTCTGGTGCCGGCGCTGGACCGAGCAATCCCGTTCGTGGAGGTGAACGACGTTGCCGTCGGCATCGCCCATGATCTGGACTTCGACATGGCGCGGTCGGGCGAGCCAGCGTTCCAGGATCAGCCGGCCGTCGCCGAAGGCGGCCGTCGCCTCGCGCCCGGCCGATTCGACGGCACCGGCCAGGGCTTCGGGCCGGTCCACGACCCTGAGCCCCCGCCCGCCGCCGCCCGCCGCCGCCTTGACCGCGAGCGGAAAGCCGAGAACACCCGCCTCCCGTGTCAACGTCGCCCCGTCCTGACCGGCGCCGTTGTAGCCGGGCAGCACGGGCACGCCGGCCTCGACCGCCGCGATCTTGGCCGCGCCCTTGAGCCCGAGACGCTCGATCACGTCCGGCGTCGGCCCGACGTACACCAGCCCGGCCGCCGCGCACGACCGGGCGAACGCGGCGCTCTCGGCGAGAAACCCGTAGCCCGGATGGATCGCGTCGGCGCCGGTCCGGCGCGCCGCCTCGATCACTCGCTCGCCCACCAGGTAACTCGCGCTGGCGGCGGCGGGGCCAAGGCGCACGGCCTCGTCGGCGGCCTCGACGTGCAGGGCCCTGGCGTCGGCGTCGGAGTAGACCGCGACGGTGGCGATGCCCAGGCGCCGGGCGGTCCGGATGATGCGGCAGGCGATCTCGCCGCGATTGGCGATCACGAGCTTGCGGATGGGCTTCACGGGCGCCACGTCGGGCTGCGTTTCTCCAGGAACGCGGCGACCCCTTCGCGGCCCTCGGCGGAGGCCCGCGCCGCGGCGATGCTGGCGGCGGTCAGCGCCACCAGATCATCGTCGACGATACCGCCGACCGCGCGCACCAGCCGCTTGACCTCGGCGTGGGCCGACGGCGCGCCTTTCAGGAGTTCGTGCACGATATGGTCGAGCGCGTCGTCGAGCGCGGTGGCCGGAGCGACCTCGTGAACCAGCGCGATGCGCCGCGCCTCGTTCGCGTCGATGCGCTCCCCGGTCAGCATCAGGCGCCGCGCGTGGCGCGGCCCGAGCGCGGCCACGACGTACGGCGCGATCGCCGCCGGCACCAGGCCGAGCCTGACCTCGCTCAGGCCGAAGGTCGCGGCCTCGGACGCCAGCGCGATGTCGCAGCAGCAGACCAGCCCGAGGCCACCACCGATGGCGGCGCCGTGGACGCGGGCGACCGTCGGCTTGGGCAGCTCGGCCAGGGCGCGCATCAGGCGCGCGAGCGCGAGGGCGTCGGCCCGGTTCTCCTCTGGCGTCTGCCGTGCCGCGCGCTTCATCCAGTCGAGGTCGGCGCCGGCCGAGAACGACGGGCCGGCGCCCGCCAGCACCACCACCCGCACCGTGCTATCGCCGGCCAGTCCGGCGAGCGCCTCGGTCATGGCCGCGATCAGCGCCTCGTCGAAGGCGTTGTGACGTTCCGGCCGGTCGAGCGTCAGCCACGCGACGGGACCGCGACGGTCGAGGATCAGGGCACGCGTATCGGCCATGGGCCGCACTGTGGCAAGACCGCGCGCCGGCGTCGAGAGGAACGCGTCGCCTCGACGGCAAGGCCCCCTTACCGGTCCCGGGCGGGAAAGGCATTTTCCTTGCCGGTGACAGGGGTCACTGACCGCCGGGCCCGGTTGTCGCAACATGCGCCGTCGAGTTGGACAGCAAGACAGAGGATTCGTTAACCATGGCCCCCGCGCTTTCCCTTGTCTGGCCTTCGCGTGACCATCCCCGAACCGAGCCGCGGCGCACGTCGAACTTCCTCAAGTTGCGGCCGCGCGCGGCCAAGCCGCGCACGACGGGTTTGACCTGCGTCATCGACGGCGGGCTCGGCCCCAAGGCGCTCGAGGACATGCTGTTGGCGGCCGCGCCGCACATCGACTTCGTCAAGTTCGGCTGGGGCACCGCGCTCGTCTCGCCAGCGCTCGGCGCCAAGATCGCGCTGCTCGAGCGCCACGGCGTCGGCTTCTGGTTCGGCGGTACGTTGTTCGAGCTCGCCTACGCCCAAGGCATGCTCGACGATTACGTCGCCTGGGCACACGACATGGGCGCCCGGCATATCGAGGTCTCGGATGGTTCGATCGAGCTCGACGAGGTCGAAAAGCTGCACCTGATCGAGCAACTGGCGCGCACGTTCACGGTCTTTTCGGAAGTCGGCAGCAAGGACCCGGCCAAGGTCATGGCCGCGGACGCCTGGGTCGGCCACATGCGCCGCGAGCTGGAGGCCGGCGCGTGGAAGGTCATCACCGAGGGGCGCGAAAGCGGAACCAGCGGGATGTTCCAGGCCAACGGCGAGGCCCGCGCCGACCTGATGGACATGATCCTGAGCTCGGGCATCGACCTCGGCCGCGTCATCTTCGAGGCGCCGCAGAAGAAGCAGCAGATCGCGTTCCTGCGCACCGTCGGCTTCGATGCGAACTTCGGCAACGTGGCGGCGACCGATGCGCTCAACCTGGAAACCCTGCGGGTCGGTTTGCGCAGCGATACCCTGTTCGTTCCGGCGTAATTTTCCCCTACAACGGTTCGGGACCGGTCATCGCCATGCCGCTTTGGCTGCTGCGCCACGCTCACACGGACTGGAACGGCCCGCCGCGCCGCCTCCAGGGCCGCACGGATATCGGCATCTCCGATCTCGGCTGGGCCGAGGCCACCGCGCTCGGCCGTAGCATCGGGCGTCCCGATCGCATCGTCACGAGCCCTGCCCGACGCTGCCTCGAGACAATCGCGGCGATGTTCGGAGACTGCGCACCCAAACCCAGAACCGACGCGCGCCTGTGGGAAATCGACCTGGGCTCCTTCACGGGGCTCAGTGAGGACGAGGCGGCACAGTACGACGGCATGGCTTGGCGGGAGTGGCTTGCCACGCCGGGCCGCGTCCGTCCCGGCGGCGGCGAGAGCCTGTCCGAGATGCAGTTCCGGGTCGCGGCGGCGGTGGCCGCGCTCGCGTCCGCCATCGACGATCGCGGCCTGACGCTGGTCGTGACCCACGGCGGGCCGATCCGCGTGCTCACCTGCGCCTTCGAGGGCCTGAGCCTCGATCAGTTCCACGCCATCGCGGTCGACAACCTGGCGTGCTTCGCCGTCACCCGCCGAGGCTCCGGGCTGTGCCTCGACCCGACGCCACGGATCGCCGCGCCCGCCCTCACATCCTGAACACGCCGAACCGGGTCTCGGGGATCGGGGCCTCGAGCGCCGCCGCGAGCGACAGCGCGAGCACCGTCCGCGTCTCGGCCGGGTCGATGATACCGTCGTCCCACAACCGGGCCGTGGCGTAATAGGGGCTGCCCTGGGCCTCGTACTGGGCGCGGATCGGCGCCTTGAACGCTTCCTCGTCGTCGGCCGGCCAGGCGCCGCCGCGCGCCTCGATCCGCTCGCGGCGGATCGTCGCCAGCACGCTCGCCGCCTGCTCGCCCCCCATGACCGAGATGCGCGCGTTGGGCCACATCCACAGGAAGCGCGGGCCGTAGGCGCGGCCGCACATGGCGTAATTGCCGGCGCCGAAGCTGCCGCCGACGACGATCGTGACCTTGGGCACCTGGGCGCAGGCGACGGCGGTGACCAGCTTCGCCCCGTCCTTGGCGATGCCGCCCGCCTCGTACTTCCGCCCGACCATGAAGCCGACGACGTTCTGCAGGAACACCAGCGGGATGCGCCGCTGGCAGCACAGCTCGACGAAGTGCGCGCCCTTGAGCGCGCTTTCCGAGAACAGGATGCCGTTGTTGGCGACGATGCCCACGGGCATGCCCTCGATGCGCGCGAACCCGGTCACCAGCGTCGCGCCGTAGAGCGCCTTGAACTCGTCGAACCGGCTGCCGTCGACGATCCGGGCGACGACTTCGCGGATCTCGAACGGCTGGCGCACGTCCGCGGGAATCAGGCCATAGAGCTCGCTCGCGTCGTACAAAGGGGCAGCGGGCTCGGCGAACGCGAGCTCGGCGCCGCGCGCCGGAGCCAGGTTGGCGACCGCCCGCCGGGCGAGCGCCAGCGCGTGGGCGTCGTCCTGGGCGTAGTGATCGGCGACGCCGGAGGTGCGCGCGTGCACGTCGGCGCCGCCGAGCTCCTCGGCGCTGACGACCTCGCCGGTCGCCGCCTTGACCAGCGGCGGGCCGCCCAAAAAGATCGTGCCCTGCCCCTTGACGATGATCGCCTCGTCCGACATGGCGGGAACGTAGGCGCCGCCCGCCGTGCAACTGCCCATGACCACGGCGAGCTGGGCGATGCCCTCGGCCGACATGGTGGCCTGGTTGAAGAAGATGCGGCCGAAGTGCTCGCGGTCCGGGAACACCTCGTCCTGGTTGGGCAAGTTGGCGCCGCCGGAATCGACCAGGTAGACGCACGGCAGCCGGTTCGCCCGCGCGATCTCCTGGGCGCGCAGGTGCTTCTTGACCGTGATCGGATAGTAGGTGCCGCCCTTGACCGTCGCGTCGTTCGCGATTACCAGCAGTTCGCGCCCGTGGATGCGGCCGATGCCGGCGACCAGGCCCGCGGCGGGCGCCTCATCCTCATACATGCCGCCGGCCGCGAGCGGCGCGATTTCGAGAAACGGGCTGCCTGGATCCA
>CAZGYG010000109.1:0-6664 GCA_964530335.1 uncultured Rhodospirillaceae bacterium
CCTCGGCCGCCGCCAGCGCAGCCAGCAGCGCCACCGGCGCCGCGCCGGCCGGGCGCTCGTCGGCGACCTCGGGCAGGATTCCGGCGCCGGCGCCGTCGTCGAGCGCCAGCAGCAGCGCCGCGGCCAGGGCCGCCCGTTCGCGCGCCGCCACGTCGTCCTCGACGATCACCCGGCGCCACCACAGCACCAGGCGTTCGCGGCCGCCTTCCCCGGCATCGAGCTCCGCCAGGCGCGCCAGCGGCCACAACGGCTCGATCGCGGCGTCGACCGCCGCGTCGCGCCCCTGGGCGAGCCGCCACCACGCCAGCGCGGCGGCGGCACGGTCCGCCACGATCAGCGCCCGCACGGCCGTGGGCGCGAACCAGACCAGCGTCTCGTCGGGCGTCAGCGTCGCGATCAGCGGCGCGAAGACGCGCGTGGCCACGGCGTAAGCCGAACCGGCGGCCGTCAGCGCCGCTTCGATGGCTTCGGCCCGGGCGAGCGGATTGGGGCGGTCGCGCGCCGCCTGGTACAGCAGGGCGCGCGCCATCGGGCCGTCGAGCGCGCCGGCCGCCTCGACGGGCGCCGCGAGGTCGGCCGGCGCGAAGGCGACCGCCCCGTAGAGATCGGCGAGCGTCGCGGCGGAAACCGCGCCGTCCGCCTCGGCCCGTTCGGCGAGCGCGAGCTGGCCGGCATCGGGCGAACCCGAGACCCGCGCGAGCATCGCCAGCACCCACGGGTCGTTCGAGCCCTCGGGCGCGAGCCCGGCGGCGCGGGCGAGCGCGGCCTCGACGATCGTCGCGTCGTCGAACGACTCGACGTCGGCCCCCTCGCCCACGACCAGCCGGCGCACCAGCGGCGCGAACGAGGCCGGGGTGGGCGTCGCGTCCGCCGTCAGCACGTCGAGCCCGAACAGCGCGGCGTCGGACTGGCCCTCGCTCACCTGGCAGTAGATGAGGGCGCGCGGCCACAGCGGCGCGTCGTCGCCTTGAATGGCGGCCCGCGCCTCGGCGCACGCCGCGATGTCGTCGCCGCGCCCGAGCAGCGCATGGAACCGGCCGAGCCTGGCGGCCCGGGCCACGGTTTCGTCGGTGAAGGTGCCCGGCACCGCCTCGGGGGCGCGCCCAAACGCGACAAGCCGATCGAGCCTGAGCGCCAGCCAATGCACCGTCCCCGCGCCGCCGGGCGGCGGCGCGGCGCTGAGCAGCAGGCGGGCCGTCAGGTCGTTGAGGACCGGCGAACCCGGCACCGGCACGAGCCTGGCGATCAGCGCCTCGAGCACCGCCCGGTCGCCGCCCGCCCAGATGTCCTCGGCGAACCCGCCGTCCGCCTCGCCGAGCGTGCCGAACGCCTCGGTCTCGATCGGCTGGGCGGCGGTCGTCTCGACCTCGGGCACGATCGTGGTCGCGCCGAATGTCCCGCTCGCCTGACCCGTCGCCGGCTGAACCGGCACGATGCTGATCGGTGCGCCGACCTCGCCGCTGTCCTGGGCGCGGGCGGCGACGGCGAGCGTCAGGGCGAACGCGGCGGCGAGCGCGAGGCTAGTCCGGGAAGCGGTCATCGGGCAGCACCGTCTCGATCGTCGCCGTCGGCGCCGGAATTTCCCATGTGGCGAGGAACACGGTGCCGCCCACGACGACGGCGATGACCAGGAAGGCGAGGACGCGCGTGAACGTTCGGCTGAACGATTCGGATCGAGAACTTGCCACTTTGCTCGGGGCTCCAGGACGGTCGTGGACGGCCGATGGCCGCTCATCGCCGCTTGCGGGCGGCTGGGCGCGGAGTCTATTAGCTTGGCGGGTGGCTTTCAACGGAACCGGCTGCCCCGAACCCCTATGTCCAAACCCCATGACGCTTGCCCCCCGCGCACCATCGTCCTGGTCGGCCTGATGGGCGCCGGCAAGACGACCGTCGGGCGCCGGCTGGCCGCCCGGCTCGGCCGCGACTTCTTCGACGCCGACGTGGAGATCGAGCGCGCCGCCGGCTGCTCGATCACCGAGCTGTTCGCGAACCACGGCGAGGCGGCGTTCCGCGACGGCGAGCGCAAGGTGATCGAGCGCCTGCTCGAAGGGCCGGCGTGCGTATTGGCCGCCGGCGGCGGCGCGTTCATGGCGGCGGAAACCCGCGCCCGCATCAAGGCGACGGCGGTCTCGGTCTGGCTGCGCGCCGACCTCGACGTGCTGGTCGGCCGGCTGGCGCGCAGCCGCCACAAGAACCGGCCCCTGATCGCCCACGGCGACCTCAGGGCGACGATCGAGCGGTTGATCGGCGAACGTTACCCCGTCTATGCCGAGGCCGACGTTGTCGTCGACTCGGTCGTTGGGCCCCATGAGACTGTCGTCGATGCCATCGTCGCGGCGCTCGACGACAGTTGCCGTTCGGCCGCCGGACCATGAGCGCGCTCCCGCCCCCTACGACCATACGTGTCGAGCATGGCGCCGGCGGCTACGACGTGATCGTCGGGCCGGGGCTGCTGGCCGAGGCCGGGCGCTACCTCAAGCCCATCGTCGCCCGGCCGGCCGTGTTCCTGGTGACCGACGCCAACGTCGCCACGACCCACGCCCAGAATCTGGAATCCGTGCTGGCGCGCGACGGCATCCAGACGCGCCGGATCACCGTCGCCCCGGGCGAGGCGAGCAAGAGCATCGGCCCGTTCGCCCGGCTGCTCGACGACCTGCTCGACGCCGGCTGCGAGCGCTCCGACACGATCGTCGCGCTCGGCGGCGGCGTGGTCGGCGATCTGGCGGGGTTCGCCGCGGCCGTGTTGCGGCGGGGCGTGCCGTTCGTCCAGGTGCCGACGACGCTCCTGGCCCAGGTGGACAGCGCGATCGGCGGCAAGACCGGCATCGACACGCGCCACGGCAAGAACCTGGTCGGCGCGTTCCACCAACCCAAACTCGTGCTCGCCGACACCCGGGTCCTGGCCACGCTGCCGCAACGCGAGCTCCGCGCCGGCTACGCCGAGGTCGTCAAATACGGGCTGCTTGCCGATGCCGGGTTCTTCGCCTGGCTCGAGGCGCACGGCGCCGAGGTGCTGGCCGGCGCGGAGGCGGCGCGCGGCCACGCCATCGCCACGAGCTGCCGCATCAAGGCCGGCATCGTCGCCGCCGACGAGCGCGAGACGGGCGAGCGGGCGCTGCTCAACCTCGGCCACACCTTCGGCCACGCGCTCGAGACCGCGAGCGGCCACGGCGAGCGCCTGTTGCACGGCGAGGCCGTGGCGCTCGGCCTGGTGCTCGCGTTCGAGCTCGCGGCGCGGCTCGGGCTCGCGCCGGTCGAGGACGCCCGCCGCGTCCGCCGGCACTTGGCGGAGATGGGGCTGCCGACCAGGCTCGATAGGGTCGCGGGGCCGGACTGGAGCGGCGCCCGGCTCGCCCAGATCGTCGCCCAGGACAAGAAGGTGCGCGACGGCCGCCCGACGCTGGTGCTCGCGCACGGCATCGGCCGGGCGTTCCTCAGCCGCGACGTGGCGCTCGACCGGATCGCCGCGTTCCTCGACGCCATGCTGGCCGAGCCGGCCGGCGAACCCTGACGCCATGCTGGCCGAACCGGCTGGCGAACACTGACGAAGGCGCGCCTCGGCGCGGGACGGACATGGATATGACGCTTTCACTCACGGTCGCGGTCATCGTGCTGCTGCTCGTGTTCTCGGCCTACTTCTCGGGGTCGGAGACCGGCCTGACCGCGGCGTCGCGCGCCCGGCTCCACCACCTGGAGAGCCTGGGCGACGCGCGCGCCGCACTGGCCCACCGCCTGATGGGCGAGCGCGAGCGCCTGATCGCGACCATCCTGGTCGGCAACAACCTGGTCAACATCCTGGCCTCGGCGCTGGCGACCAGCGTGCTGATCCGTCTGTTCGGCGACGCGGGCGTGGCCTACGCCACCGTGATCATGACACTCGCGATCGTCGTCTTCTGCGAGGTGCTGCCCAAGAGCTACGCCATCCGCCACGCCGACAGCATGGCCATGCGCGCGGCGCCGTCGATGCGCGTGGTCATGGTGGCGCTCCGGCCCGTCACCGTGATGCTCCTGGTCGTCGTGCGCGGCATGCAGCGCTTGCTCGGGCTCGACATGCGCGCGGTCAGCGCCGCGATCGCGCGCGAGGAGCTGAAGGGCGCGTTCTCCCTGCACGCCCGCTACGGCGGTCTGGTCAAGGACGAGCGCGCCATGCTCGACAGCGTGCTCGACCTGGCCGAAGTCGAAATCGGGCAGATCATGACCCATCGCCGCGGCATGCAGACGATCGACGCCGCCGCCGCGCCCGGCGCCGTGCTCGATGCCGTGTTGAAGAGCGGGCACAGCCGGTTGCCGCTGTGGGACGGCGAGCCCGACAACATCGTCGGCATCGTCCACGCCAAGGACGTGCTGCGCGCGGTGCGCGAATCGAGCGGGCGGATCGACGCCCTCGACGTGCGCAAGGTCGCCAAGGAGCCCTGGTTCGTGCCCGATACCACGACGCTGGCCGAGCAGCTCGATGCGTTCCGCGACCGCCACGCCCACTTCGCCCTGGTGGTCGACGAATACGGCAGCCTGATGGGGCTGGTCACCCTCGAGGACATCCTCGAGGAGATCGTCGGCGAGATCGAGGACGAGTACGACCGTCCCGTGCCCGGCGTGACGCCCAACCCGGACGGCTCGTTCACCGTGGACGGCACGGTGCCGATCCGCGATCTCAACCGGGAGTACGCCTGGGGCCTGCCCGAGGACGAGGCATCCACCATCGCCGGCCTGGTAATCCACGAGGCGCAGCACATTCCGGTGGTCGGCCAGGTGTTCGTGTTCCACGGCTTCCGCTTCGTGGTGCTGGAGCGCAAGCGCAACCAGATCACCGGGCTCAAGATCACGCCCGTGCCCGAGGGCGGCGTGGAGCCCGGCGCGGGCGCCGCGCCGCCGGCCAGGGCCTGACAACCCACGCGACCCGGGCAAGCCATGGGCTTTGGCACGCTCGTGCCCGTACTGGCGCCGGTGCTGGCATGCATCGCGCTCGGCTTCGGCTGGGCGCGGCTCGGCACGGCGGTCGATCCGCGCCAGGTGCGCACCATCGTCACCAGCTTCGGCACGCCGTGCCTGATCTTCGCCACGCTGGTCCGGCTCGAGGTCTCGCCCGACGCGCTCGCGGTCATGGGCGGTGTGATCATGTTGGCGCTAGCGGCTTTCGCGGCTGCCGCGCTGCCGCTGCTGATCGCCTTCCGCCTGCCGGTATCGCCCTACCTGGCGCCGCTCGCCTTCGGCAACCTGGGCAACATGGGCCTGCCGCTCTGCCTCTACGCCTTCGGCGAGGCGGGGTTGGAGTTGGCCATCGTTGCCTTCGCCGTGCAGTCGATCGTGTTCTTCACCCTCGGCGTCTGGCTGATTTCGGGCCGGGCCTCGCCCGGCACGGCGTTGGCCACGCCGGCGCCGTGGGCGGTTGCCGCAGCGCTGGCCTTCACCCTGACCGGCACCGAGCCGCCGCTATGGCTTTACAACACGACCGATCTGATCGGCGGCCTGACCATACCGCTGATGCTGGTCACGCTCGGCATCTCGCTCGGACGCCTCGCGCTCGTCGCCGTGCGCCGCACCCTCGTTCTGGCCGCCGTGCGCCTGGCCCTGGGCCTGGCCGTCGGCATCGGCCTGGCCCACGCCCTGGATCTCGAGGGCGCCGCGCGCGGCGTCACCATCATCCTGTGCGCCATGCCGAGCGCTGTGTTCAACTACCTGATGGCGCTGCATTATGATCGCCGGGCCGACGAGGTGGCGAGCCTGGTGGTGGCGACCACCGCCCTGACCCTGATCGCCTTGCCTGCGGTGGTCGGTTTCGCCATATCGGAAGCGGGCGGCGCCGGCCCGGCGTCGCCTACCCCTTGAACGAGGTTGCCATGCCCTTGCCCCCGCCCGCCGACCGCGAACGCCTGCACACGCGCAAGATCGTGTGCGAGGGATTCTGGCGCCAAGACGGACTTTGGGACATCGACGCCCACCTGATCGACACCAAGAGCTATGCCCTGGAGAACCATGACCGCGGCACGCTGGAGCCGGGCACGCCGCTGCACGAGATGCGGCTCAGGCTCACGCTCGACGACGCCATGGTCGTGCGCGACATCGTCGCCGTGACCGAGGCCGGGCCTTTTCACGGCTGCGGCGCGATCACCCCGGCGTTCAAGGCGCTGATCGGCACGGAGGTGGGCGCGGGCTGGCGGCGTCGCATCGCCGAGGCCCTGGGCGGCGTCAAGGGTTGCACCCACCTGGTCGAACTGCTCGGACCCATGGCCACGGTCGCGTTCCAGACCATGTGGTCGCGCAAGGCGCGCGAGAAGCGCACGGCGGCGGGCAAGGCCGAGGCGGCCGAGCCGGCGGGCAAGCCCGCGTACATCGACGGCTGTCACGTACTCGCGTCCGACGGCCCGGTGGTGCGCGAACACCACGCGCGCTGGTACACCGGGCCGCTGCCCGGAAAGGATCAGGTCGCTTCGGCGAGCAAGCGCGACTGAACGTGGTTCGCCGGGCCTGCCGCGCGACCATTCGCCAGGGCGATATCGCGGTAGTAGCGCATGATGTAGACGCGAAGCCCCGCGGTCAGGCTGGAGGCATGGTTGTGCCGGGCGGCCCGGGTGCAGACGTCGTTGATGGAGCAGCCTTCCAGCCGGGCGATCTCGGCCAGGGCGTGCCACATGTCGGGCTCGAGCCGGACGCTGGTGCGGTGGCC
>CAZGYG010000110.1:0-6379 GCA_964530335.1 uncultured Rhodospirillaceae bacterium
GCACGAGGCCGTCAAACGGTTTAGCGTGCTGGTCGCGCACCGGCGCTTCGGCAAGACGGTGTTCTGCCTCAACGAGCTGCTCGCCAAAGCGGCGGGGAACGAGCGGCAACGGCCGCGTTACGCCTATGTGGCGCCGCTGTTCAATCAGGCCAAGGACGTGGCCTGGGACTACGTAAAGCGGTACTCGGCGCCGATCCCGAATGTCGCGGTCAACGAATCCGAGCTGCGCGTGGACTTGCCGAACGGCGCGCGGATCAGGCTGTACGGGGCCGACAACCCCGACCGGCTGCGTGGCCTCTATCTCGACGGCGTGGTGCTGGACGAGTACGCCCAGATGAACCCGCGGCTGTGGCCGGAGGTGATTCGCCCGACCTTGGCCGACCGGCAGGGATGGGCGGTGTTCATAGGCACGCCCATGGGGCGCAACCAGTTCTGCGCGCTGTACGAGCACGCCAAGCAAGACCCGGACTGGTTCGCCGCCCTGTTCCGCGCCAGCGAGACAGGCATCATCCCGCCGGCCGAGCTGGCGCTCGCCCGCAAGGCGATGACGCCGGAGCAATACGACCAGGAGTTCGAGTGCAGCTTCCAAGCCGCGGTCATGGGCTCCTACTACGGACCGCAGTTCGACGCCGCCGAGGCGGAGGGGCGAATCGGCAGCATACCGTCGGAACCCGACCTGGCGGTGACGACGGCCTGGGACCTCGGCATCGGCGATTCGACCGCGATCTGGTTCTGCCAGCAGACCGGCCGCGAGGTGCGGCTGATCGACTATTACGAGACTTCGGGCGTCGGCCTTGAGCACTACGCCAGGCTGCTGCGCGACAAGCCTTACGTCTACGGCGAGCACTTCCTGCCGCACGATGCGGAGGTGAGGGAGCTAGGCAGCGGCAAGAGCCGGGTGGAGACGCTACGTTCCCTCGGCATAGCCCCGCGCATCCTCAGGGCGGACAAGGTCGAGGACGGCATCAACGCGGCGCGCAACCTGTTGCGGCGCTGCTGGTTCGACATCGAGAAATGCACGCGCGGCGTCGAGGCCCTGCGCCAGTACCGATGCGAGTGGGACGCCCGGCTCAACGCCTTCAAGGCGCGCCCGCTACACGACTGGACGAGCCATGCGGCGGACGCGTTCCGTTATCTGGCGATGGGGTTGAGGAACGATCGCAAGGGGCGAGCCCGGCCCATCGCCTACGATAATAGCTGGATCGTCTAAACGGCGCGACCGGGCGAGATTGAAGCAGCGGCGGAGGGAGCGAATATGAGCATTGCCCTGGCGGCCCGGCTGCGCCTCATCGAGGCCCGCGTCGCCGAGTTGGAGCGTCGGCAGACCACGGCCGGGTCGACACCCGATGAGCCAAAGCGCGTCGAGAAAGCGGCTCGGCGCAAGCCCTTGAAGCACAGGACATCGAAATGAGCAAGATGACCGATTCGGAACTGAAGGCCGTGCTATCGGCCGAAATTGACGATGCGTTGGGCCATCTCGGCGGCGAGCTGAGCGAGCAACGGCGCAAGGCGCTCGAATACTATCTGGGCGAGCCGTTCGGCAACGAGATCGAGGGGCGCAGCCAGGTGGTCTCGACCGACGTGGCCGACACGGTGGAGTGGATACTGCCCTCGTTGTTAAAGGTTTTCACAGCGGGGGACGACGTCGTGCGCTTCGAGCCGACGGGGCCGGAAGACGAGGCGGCCGCCAAGCAGGCGACCGAGTACGTCAACTGGATCTTCAACCGCGACAATCCGGGCTTCCTCGTCCTCTACACCATGTTCAAGGACGCGCTGCTGCAGAAGAACGGCATTGCCAAGGTGTGGTGGGACGAAGGTCGCGAGGCGGTACGCGAAACCTACTTGCGCAAGAGCGCCGAGGAAGCGCAGCTCATTCTCTCCGACGCGGACGTCGAACCGATCGAGCACCGCGAATACGAGGAGACCGGCATCGTCGCGGGGCCGGAGGGCCTGCCCATCGAGGCGCCGGTCGTCTATCACGACATCGTCGTCAAGCGCATGAAGGACTATGGCGCGGTGCGGATCGAGCCGGTGCCGCCCGAGGAATTCCTGATCTCGCGCCGCGCCCGGTCCATCGAGGACGCGGCATTCGTGGCGCATCGCGTGCGGCGCACCGTCTCGGAGCTCGTCGAGATGGGCTACGACAGCCGAACTATCGAGCGCCTGGGCGGCGAGGCGCCGCCAGATCTCACCGGCGAGGCGGCAGCACGCGACTTTCCGGGGGACAGCGACGGCGCCGCCGCGAGCGAACTCAACCAGGCCATGCGGGAGGTCTGGATCACCGAGTGCTACATCAAGGTGGACTGGGACGGCGACGGCATCGCCGAGCGGCGCAAGATCACGGTGGGCGGCACGGGCCACCGCATCCTGGACAATGAGCCGTTCGAGACGGTGCCGTTCGTGTCGCTCACGCCGATCCTCATGCCGCACCGGTTCTTCGGGCTCTCGGTGGCCGACCTGGTGATGGACTTGCAGCTCATCAAGTCCACGGTCCTGCGCCAGATCCTCGACAACCTCTATCTCAGCAACAACGGGCGGCATGTCATAAGCGAACAGGTCAACCTGGACGATATGCTGACCGCCAGGCCCGGCGGCATCGTGCGCCTGAAGAACGGCGCCATGCCGGGGCAGGGCCACGTGCTGCCGTTGGAGACGCCGCTGGTGGCGGCGCAAGCGTTCCCGATGCTGGAGTACCTCGACAGCATCCGCGAGAACCGCACCGGCGTCACGCGCTATAACCAGGGGCTCCACTCCGATACCCTCAACAAGACGGCCTCGGGCATCGGCCAGATCATGTCGGCGGCGCAACAGCGCATCGAGCTGATCGCCCGGTTGTTCGCCGAGACCGGGGTCAAGGAGTTGTTCCGCAAGATCCTCGAACTGGTCGGCAAGCACCAGCACCGGGCGCGCATCGTGCGCTTGCGCAACCGCTGGGTCCCGATGGATCCGCGTCAGTGGAAAACCACCATGGACGTCAGCATCAACGTCGGGCTGGGCACCGGCAACAAGGACCAGATGCTGATGCACCTGCAAAGCCTGCTGGGCATGCAGGTCGAGGCGATCCGCTTCCAGGGCGGCGTCAGCGGGCCGCTGGTAACAGCGCAGAACGTCTACAACACCTTGGCGAAGCTGGTGGAAAACGCGGGCCTCAAGTCGGTGGACGCGTTCTTCACCGATCCCGGTCACTCACCGCCTCGGCCGCCGGCCCTGCCGGCGCCGCGGCCCGATCCGCAACTCCTGGCGGCGCAGCAGCGCGCCAGGCACGACGCCGCGCGGCTCCAGCTCGAGCAACAGAAGGTACACGCGGACATCGCCTTGCAGCAGGCAAAGCTCCAGGCGGAGATTGCCATGAAGCGCGAGGAGCTGATGGCGGGGATCGCCTTGAAGCGCGAGGAGCTTGCACTGCGCGCCAGGGCCACCGCGGCAGGCGCGGCGTCATGACGCCCGAAGAGGAAACCCGGCGCGGCGAGGCCGCCCGGCGCCTGCTTGCGGACCCGTTGTTGCGGGAGGCGTTCGCCGCGGTGGAAGAGCATCTGCGCTCCACCTGGCTCGCCACGACGGATGACGAGGCGCAGGAACGGGAACGGTTGTGGATGATGCTGCGCCTGTTGCGGCGCGTGCGCGGGCATCTCGAGGCGGTGCTGGAGCACGGCAGGCTCGCCCGCCACGAGATCGACGCGGTGGCGGAGCGCAGCCTCCGCAATCGCACGCAGTAGCGCGGCTCGAATCGAATCTGTCCGACCGGATTTTCAACCAATGGTAAGGAATCATGACGATGCAAGACGCAGCGACGCCGGAGACGGCAACTGCAAACGAGGGACTCGACGTGCACGGCGCGGCGCGTGCCTTCGAGAAGATCATCAGGGCCGAACAGGCCGCCAAACAGGCCGACAACCGGCGCCGACAGCCAAGCAGCGACGCGACAGCGGAAGAAACACCGCCCACCGAAGAGGTGGAGAACGACGACGACAACGGTCGAACCGACCGGCTGGAGCGTCAACCGGACGAGCCGAACGAGCAGCCTCGCTACACCGTCAAGATCGACGGCAAGGAAGAGGACGTGACGCTCGACGATTTGCTGCAGGGCTACCAGCGCGGCGCGGACTACACGCGCAAGACCATGCGCCTCGGCGACGAGCGGCGCGAACTGGAGACGGCACGCCTACGTTTGGGCCAGGATACCGAAGCGGTCGGGGCGGAGCGGCAACAGTACGTTCAATCGCTCGACACCGCGATTGGGCGATTTCGCCAGCAGCTTCACGCGGCCTTCGCCGGCATCGACTGGATGAGGCTGGCGGCCGAGGATCCGGCGCGATTCGCCCAGTTGCAACCCGTGCACCAAGCCGCCGTCCACCAGTTGCAGCAAGCGGAGGCCGAGCGAACTCGCCTCCGCCAAGCGCAATTGGAGCGGGAAGCGGCGCAGCGGCAAGGCTATTTGCGCCACCGCGACGAGCAAATGAAGCTGCTGCAACAGAAGGCCCCCGAGTTCGGCGACCCGGTCAAGGCAGGCCGGGAAATGGCGGCGTTGTCGGGCTACCTGCAAGGCGTCGGCTACCGAGCGAACGAAGTCTCGGCCCTCAGCGATCACCGCGACATCTTGGTGGCGCGTAAGGCGATGCTGTACGACCGCCTGATGGAAGCCAAGGACAAGGGCGCGGCGCGACCCATGCCGGCACCGAGGGTTCAGCGGCCGGGTATCGCCCCGGCCAAAGGCGACCGCACGCAGCAGCGTCGCGCCGCCCTGTTTCAACGTTTGAAGCAGACTGGGCGCGTTGAAGACGCCGCCCGGCTCATCGAAAGCATGCTCTAGGAGAAGCAAGAACCATGGCACAACCAACCAACACGTTCGACACCTACGATGCGATCGGCAACCTGGATGATCTGAGCAACGTCATCTACAACATCAGCCCCACCCAGACGCCGTTCCTCACCATGGCCGCGAAGATGAAGGCCACCAACACGTACCATGAGTGGCAGACCGATTCGCTGGCGGCTGCCGCCCAGAACGCGGTGATCGAGGGCGACGACGCCACGCTCGACGCCACGTCGGCCACGACGCGCGTCGGCAACTACACCCAAATCTCCGACAAGACGGTGGTGGTGAGCGGCACCCAGGAAGCGGTGCAAGCGGCGGGCCGCGAATCGGAGCTGAGCTATCAACTGGCCAAGCGCAGCAAGGAGCTGAAGCGGGACATCGAGTTCTCGCTCACCGGCAACCAGGCCTCGGCCGCCGGCAGCTCGTCCGTGGCCCGCACCACGGGCTCCATCGAGGCGTGGCTGACCACCAACGTCAGCCGCGGCGCCGGCGGAGCCTCGGGCGGCTTCTCCGGCGGGACCGTGGCGGCGGCTACCGACGGGACGCAGCGGGCGTACACCGAATCGCTGCTCAAGTCGGTGATCCAGTCCTGCTGGAGCAACGGAGGCGACCCGTCGACCATCATCGTCGGGCCGAAGAACAAGGCGGTGGGCTCTGGCTTCACCGGCATCGCCACCCAGTATCGGGAGAACAAGGGCAGCAAGCAGGCGACCATCATCGCCGCGGCGGACATCTATGTGTCGGACTTCGGCGAGCACAAGATCATGCCGTCGCGCTTCAGCCGCGACCGCTCCGTGCTGGTGCTCGACACGGAGTACTGGGGCATCGCCTTCCTGCGGCCGTTCCAGCGGCAGGAGCTGTCGAAGACCGGCGACAGCGAGAAGTGGCAGCTTCTCGCCGAGTATGCGCTGGTGGCGAAGCAGCAGGCGGCCTCCGGCGTGGTGGCGGACCTGACGACGCCGTAAGGCTCGCCATCGCAGTAAGCCGTCGCGCGGGGGGAGGTCGAGAGGCCACCCCCCGCGTGCTTCGGCGGCGCCAACCGACGAGAAGGACGACCATGTACGGCAACCCCTTCGGCTGGCCGATGCTCAATCGGCCCGCCTATGGCTTCGCCCCTCGCTTCGCACAGCCGTTCGCGACAAGCGGCCTGATGGCCGAATTCCTAGTGCCGTCTCCGCCACCGCCGCCGGTCCGCGGCGGCCTACTCGACCCGACGGCTTGGGCGCAATTCCGCGAGCGCGAGGCGCGGCGCATGGCCGCCGATCCGATCCCTGACGAGTTGCGCGGCATCGACGGCGGCCTGTTCGGCGCCCTCAAACGCCAGTTCTGGCCCGAGGAGGCAGGTGAGGCAGGGGTCGAATCGCCCATGCGCTCACCGATGGGCGGCTATGGCAGCGTGGTGCCGTGGTCTAGCTTGGCCACGGGCGCTCCGGCGAGGGTTCATGAGTCGGTTCCGCCAGCCGGTTCCCAAACCCAGGCACCTGCCGGAGTACGTTGCGACCCCCCTACGCTAAGAGCCGATCCCGAAAGATGTTGATTCGGTGGAATCGGTTGTGATTCATT
>CAZGYG010000111.1:0-6252 GCA_964530335.1 uncultured Rhodospirillaceae bacterium
GGGAGGACGCACGATGAGCGACGGGGTCAAGGTGGTGCGCGACGGGGCGGTGCTGGAAATCACGCTCGATCGCCCGCCGGCGAACGCCATCAGCGGCGCCGTGAGCCGCGCGCTCGGGGACGCCTTCGAGCGGCTCCAGACCGACGACGGCCTGCGCGTCGCCATCGTCACCGGCGGCGGCGAGAAGTTCTTCTCCGCCGGCTGGGACCTCAAGGCCGCGGCCTCGGGCGACCCGGACGCCGAGAATCACGGCCCGCACGGTTTCGCGGGCCTGCCCGAGTACCACGACCTCGACAAGCCGGTGATCGCCGCGGTCAACGGCATGGCGGCGGGCGGCGGGTTCGAGCTGGCGCTGGCCGCGGACATCATCGTCGCCGCCGAGCACGCCCAGTTCTGGCTGCCCGAGGCGCGGATCGGCATCCTGCCCGACGGCGGCGGCATCAACCGGCTGCCACGGCGCGTGCCCTACAACCTGGCGGTCGAGATGATCCTGACCGGGCGCCGGCTCGGCGCGGCCGAGGGCCAGGCGATCGGGCTGATCGGGGCCGTCGTCCCGGCGGCCGGGCTGATGGCGAAGGCGCGCGAAACCGCCGCCGCCGTGTGCGAAAGCGCGCCGCTGTCGGTCAAGGCGATCAAGCAGATCCTGCGCCGCATCGAGCCCATGAGCCTCGAGGCGAGCATCCGGCTCATGCGCGAGCGGCGCGGGGAGATTGCCGCCTACGCCGCCATGCTGGCGTCCGAGGACGCGAAGGAGGGCCCGCGCGCCTTCGCCGAGAAACGCAAGCCCGTGTGGCGGGGGCGCTGACGGCCGCGGGTTGTGCTCGCCTTCGGCCTGAATTCGCGTCACACTATCGACCGGTCAAGACCACTTATCGGCGGACCGCGGGCTGGCGTGGGTGTCGCGCGTCGGGTTCGAGCCCGACTAACTCCAGTCGCCGCTTCCGCCGCACCGACCACAGGAGGTGGAGATGCATGTCGAGTCCATCCTCAAGCACAAGGGCAACCAGGTCGCCACGGTCGCGGCGGACGCGACGGTGAAGGCGGCGGCGATCCTGCTGCACGGCCGACGCATCGGCGCGCTGATCATCACGGACGCGCAGCACGCCATCGTCGGCATCCTGTCGGAACGCGATGTCGTCGCCGCGGTCGCGCAACGGGGCGAACGGGCGCTGGAGCTTCGCGTCTCGGACGTCATGACCCGCGAAGTCGTGACCTGCGCGCCCGACGACACGATACGCCACATCATGGCCGTCATGACCAGCCGCAGGATTCGCCACATCCCGGTCGTCGTCGACGGCCAGCTCGCCGGCATCATCAGCATCGGCGACGTGGTCAAGAGCCGGATCGAGGAAACCGAGCTCGAAGCCCAGATGCTGCGCGATTACGTGATGGCGGGGCACTGAGTCCCGACGGCCGTATTCAACCGGGCCCTGGCCGCGTGTAGAGGGGCGGCGTCCCCCTGACGGAGGTGACGATGGCGACGGTTGGCGACGGCGACGGCGTGACCTTTCCCGACGGCTGGGGCGTCGACAACGCGTACATGCCGTTGCGCGACGTGCTGCTGGCGAAGCCCGACAACTTCGCCTGGCTGCCGATGAACTCGATCTCGCGCCACACCTTCGCGAACATGGAGAAGCTCGGGCTCGGCTTCGACAAGCAGACGGCCATGCGCCAGCACCGCGAGATGGTCGACATCTATCACGGCCAAGGCATCCGCACCCACTTCATCGAGGCGAACGACGGGCTGCATTATTCGATCTTCGCCCGCGATTCGAGCTTCATGACGCCGTGGGGCGCGGCGATCGCGGCGATCCAGACCCCGGCGCGCCACCGCGACTACGCCGTGGCGGCGGAGTTCTACCTCGGCGCCGGCATCCCGATCTGGAACTGGGTGACCGCCGGGTTCTTCGAAGGCGGCGACTTCGTCATCGTGCGGCCGGGCGCGGTGTTGCTGGGTTACGCCGGCGACCGCTCGACCAAGGAAGGCGCGGACCAGGTGGCCGGCTGGATGCGGGCCAAGGGCTGGGAAGCGATGACGGTGCCGCTGCCGCCGCAGTTCGTCCACATGGACGCGGTCGTCGTCATGCTGGGCAAGGACGTGGCCCTGGTCTGTACCGACGCGCTCGAGGCGTACGCGCTCGATTGGCTCAAGGCCCAGGGTGTCCGCTTCATCGACGTGCCGTACCGGGAATGCGTCAAGCTCGGCGGCAACGTGGTTTATCTCGGCGACGAGCGGGTCATCTCGATGGCGCACAACGCGAACCTGAACGCGCGGCTGAAGGCGGCGGGTTTCGAGGTGTTCGCGCCCCAGTTCGACATGTTCACCCTGGGCGGCGGCGGCGTGCATTGCGCCTGCCACGAGCTCCGGCGCGACCCGGCCGCCTGAGCGATCGCGCATGGCCACGTGCGGGGCGCTCGCCGCCCGGTGCTACACCGACCCGGCGATCCACGCGGCGGAGCGGCGGACGATCTTCGCCCGGAACTGGGCGTTGTTCGGGCCCGCGCACGAGGTCGCGGCGCCGGGGGCGTGGGCCGCGAACTGCATCAACGGCTGGCCGATCTTCGTGGTGCGCGACGGGGCCGGGGTGCTGCGGTCGTTCCACAACGTCTGCCGCCACCGCGGCGCGGCGATCGTCGCCGACGGCGCCGGCACCGCCGACCAGTTCCGCTGTCCGTATCACGGCTGGACCTACCGGCTCGACGGCGGCCTCGCGCTCGCGCCGCGCTTCGGCGACGGACTCGACACCGCGAGCCACGGCCTGCTGCCGGTCGCGGTCGATACCTGGCGGGAACTCGTCTTCGTGCGCGTGGCCCCCGAAGGCGATGAACTCAAGGATTGGCTCGGCGCGATTCCCGGTCTGGTCGCCGACTTCCCGACAACGGGCTTCGACTACCACGGGTCGTTCACCCTCGAGGGCGATGCCAACTGGAAGACCTACTGCGACAACACGGTCGAGGGCTACCACCTGCCCCACGTCCACCAAAGCCTGACGATGTCGGTCGATCCGGCACGCCTCACGATCCGGCCGTACGACGAAGGCCGATGCGTCGCGTTCCACGTCGGCTACCGGGCGGACGGGGCGGAACTGCGCGGGCGCGACGGCCTGTGGTTCTACCGCTTCCCCGGGTTCCAGGCGACGATCAGCGCCGGCGCCTTCAAGGCCGAGCGCATCGAGGCCTTGGGGCCCGCTCGCCTGCGCTCGGTGAGCTGGCAGTGGTTCCACGGGCTCGACGCCGCTTCGCGCGCGGAGGCGTTCGCGTGGGCACGCACCATCGTCGAGGAGGACATGGCGGTGTGCGCCAGCGTGCAGCGCAATCTGGCGGCCGGCGCGTTCGAGCGGGCCGTGCTGTCCGAGGCCATGGAATCCAACGTCGCCCTGTTCCACGGGCTGGTGCGCGCGGCGCTCGGCGACGCCATTCGGGATTGAGGCCATTCGGGATTGAGGGAGGAAGCGATGGGCGGGGTGTTGGTGGTGACGGGCGGCGGACGCGGCATCGGCGCTGCGTGCGCGCGGTTGGGCGCCGGGCGCGGCTACGCCGTGGCGGTCAACTACGCGCAACGCCCGGCGCGAGCCGCGGCCGTGGTCGACGAGATCCGCCGGGGCGGCGGCAAGGCGGTCGCGATCCAGGCCGACGTCTCGCGCGAGGACGACGTCGAGCGCCTGTTCGCCACCGTCGATCGCGAGCTCGGCCGGGTCACGGCGCTCATCAACAACGCCGGCATCGACCCCGGGTTCGGTCCGATCGACACCATCGCCCCCGCCGACATACGCCGCATGTTCGAGGTCAACGCCATCGGCGTGATCCTGTGCGCCGCCGCGGCGATCCGGCGCATGGCCAAGCGCCACGGCGGCAGCGGCGGCGCCATCGTCAACATCGGCTCGGCCGCGAGCCGCATCGGCGGGCCCGGCGCCTTCACCCACTACGCCGCGAGCAAGGGCGCGGTCGACTCGTTCACCATAGGCCTCGGCAAGGAGGCCATGCCCGAGGGCGTGCGCGTCAACTGCGTCCGGCCCGGCGTCACCGACACCGAGATGATGCGGGGCGGGCCCGACGCGCCGACCCAGCCGGGCAGCGACGCATGGCTGGCGGACGTGGTGCGCGTCCTGCCGATCGGCCGGCTCGCCTCGGCCGAGGAGGTGGCCCAGGCCGCGCTCTGGCTGCTGTCCGACGAGGCGTCCTACGTGACCGGTGCGATCCTCGACGTCTCCGGCGGCCGCGCGACGCCTTAGCCTTGAAGCGCGCGGTAGTCGAAGCTTACGACTTCGAGCTCGACGTCGCCGTTGGGGCGGCGCCAGGTGACGACCTCGCCGACGGCGGCGCCGAGCAGCGCGCGGCCCAACGGACTCGCCCAATTCATGAGCCCGCGCTTTGGGTCCGCCTCGTCCTCGCCGACCAGGGTGTAGGTGGCCGGCTGCCCGTTCTCGTCCCGCACCGTGACCGTCGCGCCGAAGCCGACCCGATCGGCCGGCGCCGCGTCGGCGCCGATGACGATCGCGCTTTCGATTCCTTCGCGCAGCCACGCCAAGTCCCGCTCGAGGCGGGCCAGGGTTTCGGCGGCGTCGAAGGCGCCGGAGCCCTGGGCACGCTCGCGCTCGGCCGCGAGCGCCGCGTGGCGCGCCCGCAACGCCACCATGCCCCGGGGCGTGACGTAGTTCGGCTGGTCGCCGTGGCTGCGGCGCGGCGGTTCCGGGCCCTGGGCGTCGTCTTCCCTGACGAAGGCGCGGCTCATGGCCGGGCCTCGGCGCTGGGCGCGATCCCGAGCTTCGCCGCGATCAGCCACAGGAACTCGTAGACCACGGTCGCCGCCAGCCACGCCGTCATGCCCTGCACGTCGTAGTCCGGCGAGGTCGTGTTGACGTCGAAGCCGACCACGTCGAGCCCCGCCAACGCGCGCACGAAGCCGAGGCCTTCGGCGGCGGTGAACCCGCCCCACGCGGGCGTGAACACGCCGGGCGCGACCGAGGGGTCGAACACGTCCATGTCGAAGCAGACGTAGACTGGCCGGCCGCCGGCGCGTGCCCGCACCTCGGCCGTCAGACGCTCGGGGCCCATGGCGCGCGCCGCGTCCAGCGTCACGACGGCGTAACCGAATCCTTCGGTGTAGGCGAACACGCCCGGCACGTAGGTGGTGCCGCGCATGCCGACGTGGAGCGACCGCCGAGCATCGACGACCCCGCGTTCGGCCGCCACGGCGAATGTCGTCGCCGGATCGAGCGCGAGCGCGTTGCCGCCCTGCGGGTCCGGGTAGGCGTCGGTGTGGGAATCGAAGTGGAGCACGCACATCCCGGGATGGCGCGCCGCCACCGCCATCATCACCGGCAAACTGGTCACGCCATCGCCGCCGAGCCCGATCGGAATCGCACCCGCCTCGACGATCCGGGAAACGGCCCGGGTTCCGCGCGCGACGGCGTCGTCCACCTCGCCCGGACGCAGCGGCACGTCGCCGCAATCGACCAGGCCGAGCGCCGCCACCGGGTCGAACGGCTGAGCCAGGTCGGGCCGGTAGCGCCGCACCATGTCGGTCGACATGGCCCGGATCGCCGCCGGTCCGTTGCGCGCGCCGACGCGGCGGGCGTGCCGGCCCATGTCGAACGGCAGGCCGATGACCGCGGCCTTGGCGCCGGCGAGCTCCCAGGTCTGCGCCACGCCGAGGTACGTGCCGACCGTGCGGTAGAGTTCCGCGTCGAAGATCGAGGCCACGTTCGCTCCTTGCCAGCCGGACGCGAGTGTTGCAAAGCTCGCGCGCCCTGTCACCGGCCGTCATCGGCCACGAGGACGAAGTGCGACCCGTACCCCCAGGCCTGAGCACGCGCCGGACCTTCGCCGCGCGCCCCGAGGACACGGCGGCGGCCGTGGGCAACACGGGCGTCGAGGTCGTGTCCTCCATCAGCCTGATCCTGATGGTCGAGGATGCCTGCGGCACGCTGTTGCAGCCGTACTTCGAGGCGGACGACGCGACCGTGGGCGCGCGGGTCGAGGTCGATCACCTGGCGCCGGCGTTCGTCGGCCGGCCGATCGACGTGGACGCGGCGCTCGAGACGATCAACGGCCGGCGTTACGGTTTCACCGTCGCCATCGACCAGGACGGCCGGCGCGTCATGGCCGGCCGGCATACCCGCGTCGCCGTTTCGCTCGCCCGCTTCCTCGGGCGTCCGGCGGTTACGCCCGCCGCGCCCGCCGAGGTCGAGTTCTTCTTCGACGTGCACAGCCCGTGGTGCTACCTGGCCGCGCACCGGATCGGCGCGATCG
>CAZGYG010000112.1:0-1531 GCA_964530335.1 uncultured Rhodospirillaceae bacterium
CTCGCCGCCACGCCGGCGGCGGCCCCGCCGCTTGCGCCGGCCCGCGTCCTCCCTCGGCGCCGCCGCCGGAGCCTCGGCTTCGGGCTCGGTTTCGGCCTCGGCCTCGACCTCGGCCGGCGCGGCCTCGCTCGGGGCCGCCTCCGCCGCGATGCCCTCCACGGGGCGCGGCGGCGCTTCACGGGCCTTGATGCGGTCCATGCGCATGTTCGGCGGGATCAGCGTGTCGTCCTGCTCGACCAGGATGGTCAGGCCGCAGCGCTGCTCGACGCCGGTGATCGCGGCGCGCTTCTGGTTGAGCAAATAGAGCGCGACCGGCGCCGGGACATGCACGACGATCTGGCTGGACCGTTCGCGCAAGGCTTCCTCCTCGATGGTGCGGAGCACGTGCAGGGCGGTCGATTCGCGCGAGCGCACGTGGCCGAGGCCGCCGCAGTGCGCGCACACGACCGTCGAGGTTTCGAGGAAGCTCGGCCGCAGCCGCTGGCGCGACATCTCGAGCAGGCCGAACGGGCTGATGCGGCCGAGCTGGATGCGCGCCCGGTCGTGCTTCAGCGAGTCCTTGAAACGCTTTTCGACCTGACGGTCGTTGCGCCGGTCCTCCATATCGATGAAGTCGATGACCAGCAGGCCAGCCAGGTCGCGCAGGCGGATCTGACGCGCCACCTCCTCGGCCGCCTCGAGGTTGGTCTTGAGCGCGGTGTCCTCGATGTTGCGCTCGCGGGTCGAGCGCCCCGAGTTGACGTCGATCGAGACCAGGGCCTCGGTCGGGTTGATGACGATGTAGCCACCCGAACGCAGCGGCACGGTCGGGCTGTGCATGGCGTCGAGCTGGCCTTCGACCTGGTAGTGCTGGAACAGCGGCGTGCGCTCCTTGTACGGCTTCACGCGCTTGGCATGGCTCGGCATCATCATGCGCATGAAGTCTTTGGCGATGCGGTAGGCCTCGTCGCCCTCGACCAGGACGTCCTCGATCTGGTTGCCGTAGAGGTCGCGCAGGACCCGCTTGATCAGGTTGGCTTCCTCGAACACCAGCGCGGGCGCCGTCGACTTGAGGGTGACGTCGCGGATCTCCTCCCACTGGCGCATCAGGTAGTCGAAGTCGCGCTTGATCTCGGCCTTGGTGCGCTCGAGACCGGCGGTGCGGATGATCACGCCCATGCCCTCGGGCACCTCGAGACCCATGGCGATGGTGCGCAGGCGCTTGCGGCTGCGTACGTCGGTGATCTTGCGGCTGATGCCGCCGCCGCGCGGCGTGTTCGGCATGAGCACGCAATAGCGGCCCGGGATCGAAAGAAACGTGGTCAGGGCGGCGCCCTTGGTGCCGCGCTCTTCCTTCAGCACCTGGACCAGCAGGATCTGGCGCCGCTTGATGACTTCCTGGATCTTGTAGTTGCGCGGCGAGGCCCGCGGCCGGCGCACGGCCCTGTCGTCCTCGCCCCCCGCAAGCTGCTCGACCGGCGGCGCGGCCTCGTCGGGGGCCTCGGGCTTGGGCTCGGCGGCGTGCGTCTCGTCCCCGTCCTTTGCCTCCTCG
>CAZGYG010000112.1:1631-6145 GCA_964530335.1 uncultured Rhodospirillaceae bacterium
CTCGTCCCCGTCCTTTGCCTCCTCGGCCTCGTCCCGCGCCTCCTCGGCTTCGCCCCTTGCCTCCTCGCGCTCGAGCTCGGCCTGCTCGGCGGCGAGCTTGGCGCGATCGGCGACCGGTATCTGGTAATAGTCGGAATGGATTTCGTCGAACGCCAGGAAGCCGTGACGGTTGCCGCCGAAATCGACGAAAGCGGCCTGCAACGAGGGCTCGGCCCTCATCACCTTGGCGAGATAGACGTTACCTTTGAGCTGTTTCTTGTTCGCGGACTCGTAATCGAACTCCTCAAGTCGCTTCCCGTCGTGCACGACCACCCGGGTTTCCTCCGGGTGGGATGCGTCGATCAACATGCGTTGGGGCATCGAACCTCTTCTTTCCCTCGGCCGCGGCTGGGGCGCGCGTGAACGCGCGCCGCGGTCCGGCCATGTGTTGCGTCGTGAACCCGCCGGTCCCGACCGCCCCCGAAGGAGCCGACCGCCCGGCATCGGCGTCCGGCGGACGACGAAGCTGCGCGGTGTGGGACATGGCAAGTTCCTGAAAAACCACAGGTATCGCCGTCAGAAACCAGTCCGGTCGAGGACCGAACGGCGCCTCCCGGCGCCCGGTGACGATGACGCGGCCAGTGTAGCGGACCGTCCCGGCCCGACACAACACTTGAACAGGGTGCCGGAAAGATCGCGGGCCCGGCCGGAGCCGCGTCACGAATCTGTTGTCGAATCAACAGGAAAGATGCACTATTTACCTCGACACATGAGTTTCGCGTCCGAACCGTGTCGGGGTGTGGACGATCAACGTGGCGCGCTTGGCGATCTGGATTCTGGTTCTAGCGGCCCTCGCGGACGCCGGATCGGCGCGCGCCGAGACCCAGGCCCGCGCCGTCCGCATCGCCGCCGATGGCGATCAGGCACGGATTGTGGTCGATCTGGCCGGTCCGGCCGCGTATCAGGCGTTCACCCTGGACCGGCCCGATCGCCTGGTCGTCGACCTGGCCGGGGTCGTGTGGAAATTGCAGTCACCGCCGCGCGTGGGGCGGATTGGCGCCATCCTGGGCGTCCGCACCGGCCAGTTCGATGGCGCCACGGCGCGGCTGGTGCTCGATCTCGCCCGGCCCATGGCGATCCGCGAGGCGTTCTTGTTGCCGCCGGCGGACGGCGCGCCATACCGCCTGGTGCTCGATGTCGTCGCCGTCGTCGTGCCGTCGTCGCGCCAGTCGTTGCCCCAGTCGCTGCCCGAGTCGTTGCCGCAGTCGTTGCCGCAGTCGTTGCCCCAGGCGTCGCCCGTGGCGCTGGCCGTGCCCGGGGTGCCGCCGCTTCCGGGCCACAAGCCGTCGCACACCCTGCCGCTGATCGTGATCGACCCGGGTCACGGCGGCGACGACCCCGGCGCGATCGCCACCGGCGGGCTGTTCGAGAAGGAGATCACGCTATCCGCGGGGCGCGAGCTCGCCCAGATGCTGCGCGCGACCGGGCGCTATCAGGTGCGGCTGACCCGCGAGGCCGATGTCTTCCTGAGCCTTTCCGAGCGGATCGCCATCGCGCGCCGTGCCGGGGCGGACCTGTTCATTTCGCTCCACTGCGACGCGCTCGACGACGCGCGGGTGCGCGGCGCCACGATCTACACCGTGTCCGAGACCGCCTCCGACGAGGAGGCGCGGCGCTTGGCGGCCAAGGAGAACGAGGCGGACGCGATCGCCGGCATCGAGCTGATCGCGGCGAGCTACGACGAGCAGACCACCAGCATCCTGATCGACCTGACCCGGCGCGACGCCATGAACGCGTCGGCCCGCTTCGCCATGATGATGGGCCGCGAGGTCGGCGCGGTCGCCACGCTCCGCCGCAACAGCCACCGGTTCGCCGGCTTCAAGGTGCTCAAGGCCCCCGACGTGCCCTCGGTCCTGTTCGAGATGGGCTATCTGTCGAACCCGAAGGACCTGGCCATGCTCGCGTCGCGCGCCGGGCGCAAGCCGCTGCTGGGCGCGGTGGTCGCCGCCGCCGATCGCTACTTCGGGCAGGCGACGGCGTACCAGGCCATGACTTCGCCATGAAGCGCGGGTAGATTGGAACCATCGACCGGCGGGCTCCCCGTCCGGTGGCGTGGCAAACCATGGCAACCCTGATCCGCTTCGTCCTCGGCCTGGTTCTGATCGGGCTGGCGATGGTTGGCGGCGCGGCCTACGTGCTGCACAGCTACGGGCGCAATCTGCCCGACCACAACCAGCTCATCGCCTACGAGCCGCCGATCGTGACCCGCGTGCTGGCGGCCGACGGCCGGCTGCTGGCCGAATTCGCGCGCGAGCAGCGGGTGTTCGTGCCGATCGGGGCATACCCGCGCCGGGTCATCCAGGCGTTCCTCGCCGCCGAGGACAAGAACTTTTACGTTCACCCGGGGATCGACGTGCTGGGCATCGTGCGCGCGCTCGTCACCAACGTGCTGCACACGGGGCAGAACCGGCGGCTGCAAGGCGCCTCGACGATCACCCAGCAGGTCGCCAAGAACTTCCTGCTGACCAACGAGGTCTCGATCGAGCGCAAGGCCAAGGAGGCGATCCTGGCGATCCGCATCGAGCGGGCGCTCTCCAAGGACCGGATCCTCGAGCTCTACCTGAACCAGATCTACCTGGGCGCCGGCGCCTACGGCGTCGCGGCGGCGGCGCTCGACTACTTCGACAAGTCGCTCGACGAGCTCACGCTGGGCGAGGCGGCGTTCCTGGCCGCGCTGCCCAAGGCGCCGAACAACTACCACCCGGTGCGCAACCCCGAGGCCGCGCGCGAGCGGCGCGACTGGGTGATCGGCCGGATGCTCGAGGACGGCGCGATCACGCCCGCCGAGGCCGAGGCCGCGCGCGCCGAGCCGCTGACCATGACCGAGCGCGCGCCGACCGAGGTCGCGCGAGCCGACTACTTCGCCGAGGAGGTGCGGCGCGAGCTGGCCCAGCGCTACGGCGACACGGGGCTGTACGAGGGCGGCTATTCGGTGCGCGCCACGGTCGATCCCCGCTTGCAGGCGATCGCCGACCAGGCGATGCGCGACGGGCTGGTGGCCTACGACCGCCGGCATGGCTGGCGCGGCCCGCTCGGCGCGCTCGAGCTCGGCGACGGCTGGGCCGCGCGGCTCGCCGAATTTCCGCCGCCGCCGGGGCTCGCGCCGTGGCTGCTCGCGGTCGTGCTCGAGGTCGGCCCCGACGATGCGCGCATCGGGCTCGCCGACGGCGGCGAAGGCCTCATCCCGTTCGACGGTTTGTCGTGGGCCCGGCCGACCGGAAAGGACCAGACGCTCGGCCCGAGCGTCGGCGCCGCGACCGAGGTGGTGGCGGCGGGCGACGTGGTCGCGGTCGCGGCGTTGCTCGCCGAGGACGGCACGCCGATCGCCGGCGGCTACGCCTTGCAGCAGATCCCCGACGTGGGCGGCGGGCTGATCGCGCTCGACCCGCACAACGGGCGGGTGCTCGCCATGGTCGGCGGCTGGTCGCACGATCAAAGCGAGTTCAACCGCGCGATCCAGGCCAAACGCCAGCCCGGATCGGCGTTCAAGCCCTTCGTCTACCTGGCGGCGCTGGATTCGGGCTTCACGCCATCGAGCCTGATCGAGGACGCGCCCATCGTGATCGACCCGGGTTACGGCCAGCCGAAGTGGAAGCCCGCCAACTACACCGAGGAGTTCTACGGGCTGTCGACGCTGCGGCTCGGGGTCGAGAAGTCGCGCAACCTGATGACCGTGCGGTTGGCCAACCAGATCGGCATGGCGCGGGTGCGCGATTACGCGGTGCGCCTGGGCGTGGTCGACGACCTGCCGCCTTATCTGCCGATGGCGCTGGGCGCCGGCGAGACGACCGTGCTGCGCATGGCGGCCGCCTATGCCACCATCGTCAACGGCGGCAAGCGCGTCATCCCCACCCTGATCGAGCGCATCCAGGACCGCTACGGCCGCACGGTCTACCGGCGCGACGACCGGGCGTGCCCGGATTGCCGGGACGTGGCGTGGACCGGGCAGGCGCTGCCCGCGCTGGTGGACGAACGGGAGCGCATCCTCGACCCGGTGACCGCGTACCAGATGGTCGCGATTCTCGAGGGCGTGGTGCAGCGCGGCACCGGCCAGCGCATCGCCGAGCTCGGCCGGCCGCTGGCGGGCAAGACCGGGACGACCGACGAGTTCCGCGACGCCTGGTTCGTCGGCTTCTCGCCCGACCTGGTGTGCGCGGTGTTCGTCGGCTTCGACCAGCCGCGCACGCTGGGCAAGAAGGAGACCGGTTCGAGCGTCGCGGTGCCGATCTTCAAGGCGTTCATGGCGGCCGCGCTCGAGGGCCAGCCGCGCACGCCCTTCCGCATCCCGCCGGGCGTGCGGCTGGTCAAGGTCGACGCCAAGACCGGGCTGCTGCCCGGCGCGGGAACCGAAATCGTCATCACCGAGGCCTTCCGCCCGGGCACCGAGCCCACGGCGGTCTCGGGCACGGTCGAGACCCTGCCGTCGAGCGTAGGCGGGGTGTATTAGTATGCGCACTCATCCGCGCTGTCCCTAG
>CAZGYG010000113.1:0-6095 GCA_964530335.1 uncultured Rhodospirillaceae bacterium
CCCTGCCGTGGGCGTCGGCGCGGACGGCCAGGTCGAGCGGCGGCTCGGCCAGGTGCAGTGTCGCGATCGCGCGCGCGGTCGCCTCGCCGTGGCTGGCGGCCCAACGCCGCCACAGCCAGTCCGGGGTCGCCGCGCGCGGCGCGTCGAGCCGGGCAAGGCGTTCGGCGCCCTCGCGCGCGAGCCGGCGCAGCACGGCGTTGATCAGCCCCTTGTACGGGCCGAGCCCGAGCGCCTCGGCCGAACGCACCGCGCCGTCGACCGCGGCGTGCGCCGGCGTACCCAGCACGACGAGCTGGGCCGCGCCCAGCCGCAGCACGTGGCGTGCCCGGCGGGCCCGGGCCGGCAACGGCCGTTCGAGGCAGCCGTCGATCAGGGCATCGAGCGGGCCTAGCCAGCGCAGCGTCGCCATCGCGAGCGTGCGCACGAACGCGCGGTCCCGCTCGGCCAACGCCCCGAGTCCGGCGTGAGAGCCGAACGCCTGATCGAACGCGCGCAGCCGTTCGAGCACGGCTTCGACCAGATCGAACGCGATCGCGCGCGCCGCTTCGCCCGGCGCGGCCGGGCTCACGTCAACCCCACGGGCCCTGGGCGCCGGCCATGGCGCGCAGCCGGCGGATGCGCTCGGCCACCGGCGGATGTGTGGCGAACAGCCCATCGACCGCGTGGGCGTGCAGCGGGTTGACGATGAACAGGTGCGCGGTCGCCGGGTTGCGCTCGGCGTCGGTGTTGTCGACGCGTCCCGCCGCCTCGGCCAATCGTTCAAGCGCGGCGGCGAGCCACAGCGGCTGGCCGCTGATCTCGGCGCCTACCCGGTCGGCCTCGTACTCGCGCGCCCGGCTGATGGCGAGCTGGACCAGCATGGCCGCGAGCGGCGCCACGATCATGACCAGCAGAACGCCGACCAGGCCCAGCGGATTGTTGCGGCCGCGGCCGAAGACGAAAGCGAAGTTCGCCAGCATGCCGAGCGCGCCGGCGATCGTCGCGGTCACGGTCATGGTCAGGGTGTCGCGGTTCCTGATATGCGCGAGCTCGTGGGCCAGCACGCCCGCGGTCTGCTCGCTGTCGAGCGCGCGCATCAGCCCGGTGGTCACCGCGATCGCCGCGTGGTCCGGGTCGCGCCCGGTGGCGAAGGCGTTGGGCTGCGGGTTGTCGATCACGTAGACGCGGGGAGTAGGCAGGCCGGCGCGCTCGGCGAGCTGCTCGACCAGGCCGACCAGGTCCGGCGCCTCGGCGCGTCCGACCTCGCGCGCCCGGTACATGGCCAGAACCATGCGGTCGGCGTTCCAGTACGCGAACCCGTTCATGGCCAGCGCCGCGAGGAACGCGACGACCATGCCGCCCTCGCCGCCGATCGAGTAGCCGGCGGCCAGGAACAACCCGGTCAAAGCGGCGAGCAACAGCGCCGTGCGCGCGACGTTCATGGTGGTTCGGCCTCGTCAGGACCAACGCAGTCTCGTATGTATGGGCTCGTATGTATGGGACCGTCACCCAGGGTCAAGCCGATGGCCGACACCAAGCCGCCCGCGACCCCCGCTCCGGACCCGACCTCGCCGGCGCCACGAGGCTCACCGCTCGCGCGTCCAGAAAACGTCCGTCCCGCGCCCGCCCGTCCCGCCGAGATCGGCGGCGCGCCTGGCCCCGACCCGACCCGCTATGGCGACTGGCAACACAAGGGCCGGGTCAGCGATTTCTGAACGGGCCGAAGGCACCGCCGACGGAAACGCACCGTGCCCACGGACTTGCATTATTTCACAAAAATGTATCTTATAACGATCATATACGGCAAAAATGAATTTTCAGTCGACTTTATAAGACAATTTTATGCTAGGATGCCCGCATAGGATACGGCGATGGCGCAAAAAACGCTCGACGACCTCCCCGAGGTCTTCGTCTCGACGACGGCGTTGAGCCCGATCGTGAACCGGGCGCTGCGCAAGGGCGTGCTGCGCAAGATCGGCCCGCGTCTCTACACCAAGAATCTGGACGATGCGCCCGAGCGGATCGTTCGGCGCAATCTGTGGCATCTGGTCAGCAGCTACGTGCCCGGTGCGCTGGTCGCCGACCGCACGGCCTTGGAGAACGGGCCGGCGAGCGACGGGTCGATCTTCGTGATCGCCGATCGCACGCGCGACGTGACGCTGCCTGGCATCGTCATCCGGCCGCGTAAGGGCCACGCGCGATTGGAGGACGATCGCCCATTCATCGGCGACCTCTACCTGTCGTCAGTGCCGCGCGCCTACCTGGAGAACATGGTTGCGTCGCGCGCGCGCGGCGCGGCCATGGCGCACACGCTCTCGCGCAAGGAGATTGAAGCGCGCCTGGACGACGTACTGCGCCGCGGCGGACCCATCGCGCTCAACGCCCTGCGCGACGACGCGCGCCGCATCGCCGGTGCGCTGAGGCTCGAGCGGGAGTTCGCCGCGCTCGATCGGCTGATTGGCGCGCTGCTCGGCACGTACCAGGCGCAACTCGAAACGGCGCAAGGCAAGGCGCGTTCCGCGGGAAGGCCGTTCGATCCCGATCGCCTGCCGCTGTTCGAGGCGCTGCACGCGGCCTTGCGTTCCTGGCCGCGAACGCCACGGCCGATGCGGGCGCTCGGCGCCGAAGGTCAAGGGACCCTCGCGTTCTTCGAGGCCTACTTCTCCAATTTCATCGAGGGCACCGAGTTCGCGGTGGAGGAAGCCGCCGACATCGTTTTTCGCGGGGTGATCCCGCGCGCCCGCCCGCAGGATGCCCACGATATCCTGGGGACCTGGCGCGTGGTGAGCGACCCGAGCAAGATGACGCGCACACCTCGTGACGCGGTGCACTTCTTGGAGCTGCTGCGCGACCGGCACGCGGCGATCCTGGGCGGCAGACCCGACAAGAAGCCGGGCCAGTTCAAGGAGGAAGCCAATCGGTTCGGCTCCACCGTGTTCGTCGCGCCGGAACTGGTAAGCGGCACGCTGGAGCGCGGCTTCGAGTTCTACCGCAGTCTGGACGTCGGCTTTGCCCGCGCCGCGTTCATGACGTTCCTGGTCTCCGAGGTGCACCCGTTCGCCGACGGCAATGGGCGCGTCGCGCGGGTGATGATGAATGCCGAGTTGGTTGCCGAGCGCGAGGCGCGCATCCTGATCCCGACCGTGTACCGCGACAACTACCTGGTCGCGCTCAATGCCCTGTCGCGATCCGGCAACGCCGATCCTCTCGTGCGCGTCCTCGACTTCGCCGAGCGCTGGGTCGAAGCGGTGCCGTGGAGCACGGTGCCGGACACTCGATGCGTGCTCGAGGCCTGCCAAGCGTTCGTCGAGTCGGGCCACGCCGAGAAACTCGGGCTCAGGCTGAGACTGCCGGAGCCGGAGCGATAGATGTTCTTGCTTTGTTCATATACTTGCTATACAACCTGCGTGTGTAAGCGTTCGCGACGGGGACCGCCATGGCCTTGCGCAAGGTCGGGCTGGCATGGATCGGCGTCATCACGCTGGCGGGGGTGTTGTCCGCATCGTCCCGCGATCGCGCCTTGCCCGGCCCGATTCCGGCCGAGGTGGTACGCGTGATCGACGGCGATACCCTGGCCGTGCGCGCGCGCATTTGGCTCGACCAGGACGTCACGACCCTGGTGCGCATCGACGGCATCGACACACCCGAGCTCGACGCCGCGTGCGCCGCCGAGCGCGCCCGGGGCCTGGCGGCGCAAGCGGCGCTGGCCTGGCTGGTCGGCGCCGATCCGGTCGCCCTGAGCGATGTCGGTTATGACAAGTACGGCGGCCGGGTGCGCGCCAAGGTCACGACCGCGGCCGGCGCCGATGTAGCCGAAAGCCTGGTCGCGGTCGGTCTGGCGCGCGCTTACGCGGGCGGGGCGCGCCAGCCGTGGTGCGCGGCGGACGGCACGCCGCTGCCGTGATGTTGGTGCGCCGTAGGCAGCGTGCGGGACGTGGCTTAACGTCGCCGTATGAAAGTCTTGCCGCCGGTCGCGGTCCTCGCGTTCGTCCTGCTCACGTGCGCGCCGGGGCTGGGCCGCTTCGCCTCGCCGGAGGACGACGCGGTGCTGGCGCTGGCGCGCGCGGGCGACGCCGAGGCCCAGGCGGCGCTCGGCGCCATGTTCGAGGACGGGCGCGGCGGCGCGCCGGATTACGACGCGGCGGCGCTGTGGTATCGGCGGTCGGCCTGGCAGGGCAACGCCTACGCGGCCTACCGGCTGGGCGAGCTCCACGAGCGCGGCCGTGGCGTCGCGCGCGACCTGGACCAGGCCATGGCATGGTATCGGCGCGCGGCCGAGGCGGGCAACGAATCGGCGGCGTTCCGCCTGGGCCAGCTCTACGAGCAAGGCGCGAACGGCCAGCGCGACGTGCGCGAGGCCTTGCGCTGGTACCGCGCCGCCGCCGCCGGCTGGCGGGCGCGGGCGCGCTACCCCCTGGCGCCCGACTTCGCCCTCGCCGGGGTCGCGCCGGACGACGCCACGACCCAACCGGGGAGCGCCCGGCTGCACCTCGCTTCGTTGCCGAGCGCGGCGGAGGCGGCAACGGCCTGGACGGCGCTGCAGAACGCCTACCCCGATGTGCTGGGCGGGCTTTCGCTCGAGGTGGTGCCGCTCGACCTCGGCACTGGCGTGTTCCACCAGGTGCGGGCCGGGCCGCTTAGTCTCGACGCGGCCACGGCCGCGTGCGCGGCGCTGCACGCGCGGGGCCGGTTCTGCCAGCCGGTGCCCTGACGCTCACTTCCGCCGGTGCCGGCGCTTCGCGCCGTGACGCTATTCGGCCGGCGCCGGTTGGCGCCGCCAGGCGAGGATGGCCTCGTGGCCCGGGCGCGGCGCGGCGGGCACGTTGAACGCCAGCGCGAGCGTGGCCGCTGCCATGGCCGCGCCGGCCAGGAACACCGCCGCCGGCGAGATCATCCACAGCGCGCCGAACGCCACGGGAATGATCACCGCCGCGATGTGGTTGATCGAGAAGCCGACGCCCGCGGTCGATGCGATGTCGGCCGGGTCGGCGATCTTCTGGAAGTAGGTCTTGATGGCGATGGCCAGCGCGAAGAACAGGTTGTCGAGCACGTAAAGCCCGCCGGCCAGCCACGGGTCGTCGACCGCGGCGTAGGCCAGGAACACGCCGACCAGCCCGGTGTATTCGATGATCAGCGCGCGCCGCTCGCCGAAGCGCTGGATCAGCCGGCCGATCGCCGGGGCCAGCCACATGTTGATCGCGGCGTTCGCCAGGAACAGCGCCGAGATCAGGCCGACCGTGAAGCCGAACCGTTCGACCATCAGGAACCCGGCGAACACGATGAACATCTGCCGCCGCGCCCCGGCCATGAAGGTCAGCGCGTAATAGAGCCAGTAGCGCCGGCGCAGCACCAGGGTGCGGTGCTGGCGCACCCGTTCCGGATAGCGCGGCCACAGCGCCCAGCAGCCGAGCGCGACCGCGATCGTCAGCCCGCCCGCGCACACGTAGATCGCGACATAGTCGAGCCCGATCGCGTCGAACGCCAGCCACGTCAGCCCGAAGGCCACGATCGAGGCGAACGACCCGGCGGCGATGATGCGGCCCAGGGTCTCGGGCGCCTTCGACGCCTCGACCCATTGCAGCGACAGCGAGGTCTGGACCGTCTCGTAGTAGTGGAACCCGATCGAGCCGATCACCGTGGTCGCCCACAGCCCGA
This sequence comes from uncultured Rhodospirillaceae bacterium, assembly GCA_964530335.1. Lineage (GTDB taxonomy): Bacteria > Pseudomonadota > Alphaproteobacteria > SP197 > SP197 > VGDP01. The sequence continues at coordinate 5,635 of CAZGYG010000113.1, forward strand.
CCGCCGAGGGGAACCAGCCGGTCAGCGCGACGCCGAGCCCGAGCAGCGCCAGCGCGACGTACGCCACCGTCTGTTCGGTCATGACCAGCAGCACGGCGACGATGCCGAAGGCGAGGAACCCCGGCACCTCGCGCAGCGATTGCAGGACCCCCATGTCCTGGCCGGTGAACGCCGCGCGCTCGAGCGCGAAGTTGTTCAGAAGCGCGTTCCACGTGGCGAAGCTCAACGGCACCGCCGCGGCCATGACCAGCAGCAGAACCTCGGGCCGGCGCCAGCCGCCGCCAAGGAACGATCGGATCCGATCCATCCGAGAGACTTAGCCGATCGCCGCCCGCCGCGCGAGCCGTACCAGACGCCCGTCGATCAGCGCCAGCCCGGCGCCGATTACGCCCATGCCGAGAAGCTCGCGAAGGTGCACGACCTCGCCGAGGAAGGCGGCGCCGAGCAGCAGGGCCGTGACC
>CAZGYG010000114.1:0-5997 GCA_964530335.1 uncultured Rhodospirillaceae bacterium
CAGATCGCCGAGATGGTGATCGAGAAGGCCAAGCGCCTGGTCGAGCACAAGCGCGACGTGGTGATCCTGCTCGATTCGATCACCCGGCTTGCGCGCGCCTACAACACGGTGGTGCCGTCGTCGGGCAAGGTGCTGACCGGCGGCGTCGACGCCAACGCGCTGCAACGCCCCAAGCGCTTCTTCGGCGCCGCGCGCAACATCGAGCACGGCGGCTCGCTGACCATCATCGCCACCGCGCTGATCGAGACCGGCAGCCGCATGGACGAGGTGATTTTCGAGGAGTTCAAGGGCACCGGCAATTCCGAGATCATCATGGACCGCAAGCTCGCCGACAAGCGCACGTTTCCGGCGCTCGATGTCGGCAAGTCCGGCACCCGCAAGGAGGAGCTCCTGGTCGACAAGGCGACGCTCAGCAAGATGTGGGTGCTGCGCCGCATCCTGATGCCGATGGGCCCGGCGGACGCCATGGAGTTCCTGCTCGACAAGCTCCGGCACACCAAGTCGAACGCCGAGTTCTTCTCGTCCATGAACACCTAAAGCGCGCGGACTCGCTACCCCTCACCCCGACCCTCTCCCAGCGGGAGAGGGAGTCGCGCGTTCCCTCTCCAGTGGGAGAGGAAGGGGCCCATGGCGCAGCCATGGGAAGGTGAGGGGGGAACACCGACGGGCCGGACAGAGTGCCCAACGGTATAAGGCGCGCGGCCCTGGGCCGCCACCCGCCCGCCGCTGTGAGCCGACCTAAAAGTTGTTTGGGTTGCCCTTGGCGACGGTACCGGTGCCGCCGACGTTGCCATCCTTGTCGATCCACTGGACCGTGTCGCCCTCGGCCGCGATGCCCCAGCAGCTGAACGTCGCCGGATCGCCGTAGTCGAAGCACATCGTGTCGCCCTCGATCGACCAGGCGCCGGTGTAGGCGTTCTCGCCGGTGCCGCCCCGGATCGTGCCGTCGGCGCCGTAGTACTCGGCGTAGGGAACGTCGGGCAGCATGGTGCCGCTGATCGTCGTGTCGCCGATCAAGGCCTTGATGTCGTCGCCCGACAGGCGCATCGACTCGGCGGCGACGAACGACGGCGCGAAGGCGACGAGCACGGCGGCGATTGCGGCACCGAGCACGGCCCGCCGAACGAACGATTCTCTCATGATGACTCTCCGGATGCGGATGGTTGTCGCGGCACCGTGCCGCCCGGGAACCATACGGGCGTTCCGCGCCGGCGGACGCATCTCGCCCGTAACATTCTCGTGAACGATGGCCGTCTACGGCCGGTTGAGAGGGTGTGCTCGACCTCGCCCGCGGTTTTGGGCGCGCTCAACGCCGGGCGAGCGAGATGCCGCGTCCCGCCCACGCGGGCAGGCTCGCCGCCCGGTACCGTTCCAGCCGGGCAATGACCGCGTCGGGGAACGCCATCGTGCGGCCGGACCCGGTGTCGACGTGGACGCCCAGGTTCTCGACGGTCGCCCGCTCGATGCCGTCCACGGTCATGGTCATGGCGCTGCGCAGGCGCTTTTCGTCGTACTCGAGGACCGTGCCCTCGATGCGGAGCTCGGCCGGGGCGCGCACCTCCTTGAGAAGCCGCAGGTGGCATTCGACCGTGTAGAGCGCGCGGCCGGTCTCCTTCACGTAGGCGACGCCGATGCCGAGCTCGTCGCAGAAGGGCCAGTTGGCGATGCCGAAGGCGACGGAGTAGCCGGCCTCGTTGAGATGGCCGATGACGTCGAGCCATTCCTCGCGCAGCGGCTCGACGTGCTGGAATGTCGCGATCGTCATGGCTCGGAGACTTCGCGTATCACCCGCGCTCGTCGCGGCCGGTCTTCTTGAACCGCTTGGCCTGGTCCTGGATATGGAGCCAGGGCAGGGCTTCCTCGGTGAAGACGTGGACGGTCGCCGGGTATCGGGCCGCGTCGTCCATGACGCCGAGATAGGCATGGACCTCGCCCGGCGCGCGCGCGCCGCCGTAGGTCAGCGGCGTGCCGCAATCGGCGCAGAAGCTGCGTTTCACGCCGGGCGAGGATTCATAGACCTTGGGCGCGCCCTGGGTGTAGCGGAAGTCTTTCTCGCGAAACCCGACGAAGGTGGCGACCGCCGAGCCCGTGTTGCGCCGGCAGCTCGCGCAGTGGCAGTGGGCGACCCACAAGGGTTCGCCGCTCGCCTCGAACCGTACCCTGCCGCACAAGCAATTGCCCGCGTGAACCTCAGCCATGTCCGCCTCCCTCGACGGCGCCGGTCAGCGTGCGCCGGCAATGCCGGCCACGCCAGCGCGCAAACCTAACCGGGCGTGTAACCGACGCTCACGGCGGTGATCGCGAGCCCGACCGCCGCCTGGGTCGGATCGATCACGGGCACGCCGAGCTCGCGTTGCAGGCCGTCGCGATAGGCCGCCATGCCGGCGCAGCCCAGCACGATCACGTCGGCGCCCTTGTCGTCGCGGAGCCGCCGGCCGACCTCGGTCATGCGGGCCGTGACGCGGCGTTCGTCGTCGAGCTCGACCACGGCCATGTCGAGCGCGATCGAGCCGGCGAAGCGGTCGGCGATCCCGAGCATCCGCGCCATGCGCGCCTGGCGCACGACCGAGGCCGGGCGGATGGCGACGACGCCCACCCGTTCGCCGAAATTGAGCGCGCTCGTCAGCCCCGCCGCGCCGATGCCGATGACCGGGCGGTTCGTGGTCTCGCGCGCGGCGTCGAGCCCGGGGTCCGAGAAGCAGGCGATGACGAAGGCGTTCGAGCGGTTGTCCTCGCGCCCGATCAGCGCGCAGAGCGGCGGCACGACCCCGGCGATGTGGCGCGCGGTCTCGATGCCCGGCGGGCCTTCGGCGAGGGTAGCGCACGCGATCGCAGGCCCGTCGGCGCGGCGCAAGGGCTCGAGCGCCCGGTCCATGGCCGCCGTCACGCTCTCCGAGCTGTTGGGGTTGATGACGAGTATCCGGTTTGTCATGGCGTTTCGATGATCGCCAGTTGCGCAACCAAATTCGGAACTTGCTGTGAGACCGCGAGCCAGATGAGGTCCATGTCGACGGAATCATAGCCGTGAATCAGGTGGTCACGGGTGCCTGCGATGCGCTGCCAGGGGATATTGCCATGGGCGGCGCGAAACGTATCGGACAACCGCTTCACCGCTTCCCCGATGATGAGAAGCTGATGTTGGACCGCCGACCGGGTACGCAAATCGGCGAGGAACTGGTCTTTGGTCATCCCGGCGATGAACGTCGCTATGAAGCGGCCCGCGCGGACAATGTCGGCGATCGATTCGGCGTCACGCGGAGAAGATGACACGGGCCGAATCCAATATGGCGCGGCGACGGATCGGGTTGCCGCCTTGCTCGACGCCCTTGCGCGTCAGAAGATCGACCGGCCGATGAAAGACCTCGGCGAGCTCCTCCTGCACGGCGACATGATCGAAAAGGCTCCACGGCGCGTCGGGTTCGTAGGAGACGATGAGGTCAAGGTCGCTCGAGCCCGTCGCGTCGCCGCGAGCGAACGAGCCAAAAAGCGCGAGCTCGGTGATGCGCCAGCGCCGGCAGACGTCGACCAGACGATCGACGGACACGCCTTCGGGAAGCTCGTTCGGTTCGGGTAGCTTCATGGCGGCGGCACCACGCCGGTCTGGCTGGCGATCAGCCCGTAGTGCTCGATGCGCCGGTGGGCGGCGAAGTCGAACACGGTTTCCTTGATGTACCGCCCGGCGTCGAGGTCGCAGTCGTAAACGATCAGCTCGTCGCCGTCGGTCGCGGCCTGGGCGACGATCTCGCCGGTGGGGGCGACGATGCAGCTCCCGGCCATCATCTCGACGCCGTCCTCGAGCCCGGCCTTGGCCACGCCGACGACCCAGGTGCCGTTCTGGTAGGCGCCGGCCTGCATCGACATCTGATTGTGGAACATGCGCAGGTGCTCGGGCTCGCGCGCGACCCGGTTGCGTACCGGCGTGTTGTAGCCGCACGCCACCAGCTCGACCCCTTGCAGGCCCATCACCCGAAAAGTCTCTGGCCAGCGCCGGTCGTTGCAGACGCACATGCCCATGATCCCGCCCATGGCGCGGAACACCGGGAAACCGAGATTGCCGGGCTCGAAGTAGCGTTTCTCGAGGTGCTGCCACGGGCGGCTTGGTTCGTTCTCGGCGTGGCCGGGCAGATGGACCTTGCGGTAGAGCCCGACGATCGCGCCTGAGGCATCGACGAGGATCGAGCTGTTGAACCGCCGCGTCCGCCCGGCCTCGGTCACGAGTTCCGCGTAGCCGAGATAGAACCCGAGGCTCAGCCGGCGCGCCGCGTCGAACAGCGGGCGGGTTTCCGGGCCTGGCATGGCGTCCTCGAAGAACCGATCGACCTCGGCCCAGTCGGCCATGTACCAGCGCGGAAAGAAGGTCGTCAGCGCGAGCTCGGGGAAAACGATCAACCCGGCGCCCTTGGCATGGGCCTTCTCCATCAGCCGGATCATGCGCGCGACCGCGCTCGCGCGCGGCTCGGTACGCGCGATCGGGCCGAGCTGCGCCCCGGCGACGGTCAGGACCCGGCTCATGCGGCGCGCGCCGCGAGCGGGCCCGGGGTGCCACAGCGCAGGAACCGGCCGCGCCCGGGGCGCGCCGCGAGCTCGCCATCGCTCACCACGACCTCGCCCGCGGCGATCACCGTGGTCGGCCAGCCGCGAATCCTGCGGCCTTCGTAGGGCGTGTAGCCGGCGTTGTCGTGCAGCATGGCCGCGCCGATCGTGACCTCGCGGTCCGGGTCCCAGATGGCGATGTCGGCGTCGGCGCCCGGCGCGATCGTGCCCTTGCGTGGGTAGAGCCCGTAGAGCCTGGCGTGGTTCGTCGCCGTGACCTGGACGAACCGTTCGGCGCTCATGCGCCCCTTGCCGACCCCTTCCGAGAACAGGAGCGCGAGCCGGAGTTCGATCCCCGGCACGCCGTTGGCGACCTTCTGGAACGGGGCGTCGGGCCCGTGGGCGAGCTTGCCGCCGGCGTCGTAGCGGTAGGGCGCGTGATCCGAGGAGAACACATCGAGCGTGCCATCGCCGAGCGCGCGCCACACCAGTTCCTGGTTCGCTTCGTCGCGCGGCGGCGGGCTGCACATGAACTTGGCGCCCTCGAAGCCGGGCCGGTCGAGGTCGGCCGCGGTCAGGAACAGGTATTGCGGGCAGGTCTCGCCGTGGATCGGCAGGGCTTGGGCGCGCGCCCAGCGGATCTGCTCGATCGCGGCCCCGGACGAGACGTGGACGATCAGGATCGGCACCCCCGCGACCTCGGCCAGGGTGATCGCGCGGTGCGTCGCCTCGCGCTCGGCCGGCACGGCGTGGGCGTGGGCATGATACTTGGGCGCGGTCTTGCCCGCGGCGATCAGCCGCTCGGTCAGCCACTCGATCACGTCGTGGTTCTCGGCGTGGACCATGACCAGCGCGCCCTCGCGCCCGGCCAGCGCGAGCACGTCGAGGATCTGGCGGTCGTCGAGCCTGAGGCGTTCGTAGGTCATGTAAATCTTGAACGACGTGAAGCCGTCGCGGATCAGCGCCGGGAGTTCCTGGCCGAGCGCCGTGGGCGTCGGGTCCGCGACGATCAGGTGGAACGCGTAGTCGGTGTACGACTTTCCGTTGGCCTCGGCGTGGTAGTCCTCGACCACTCGGCGCAGCGATTGCCCTCGGTGCTGGCAGGCGAACGGGATGATCGTGGTCGTGCCGCCCATCAGCGCCGAGCGCGAGCCCGAGGTGAAATCGTCCGCCGTGCGCAGGCCGAACGAGGACGCCTGGGCGATGTGGCAATGGCTGTCGATGCCGCCGGGCATGACCAGACGGCCCGTGGCGTCGATCTCACGCGTGGCCTTAGGCAGGTCGCGGCCGAGCACGGTCACGCGCCCGCCGGCGATGCCCACGTCGCAGCGCACGCTGTCGCCCGCGGTCACCACCGTGCCGCCGCGAATCACCAGGTCGAGCCCGGGCATTACAGCTCCTCGCCTCGATTGGGGTATCTACGCAGCCGGCGATGCCCGGGTCAACCGCCGGCGGCCCGTGACG
>CAZGYG010000115.1:0-5634 GCA_964530335.1 uncultured Rhodospirillaceae bacterium
CCGCGCCGCCGCCAGGATCGCCTCGAGCGGGACCCGCGCCGCGTCGTCGATGAGTTCGCCCGCGCGGCGCTCGAGCCCGCGCGCGCGGCCCGCCCGGCCGCCCTCGGCGCCGACCAGCCAGCGCCGGAGCTCGGCGGTTTCGCTGCCCGAGAGGTAGGCGGAGAAAGCGCTGTCGGCGGCGTCGAACACATGGTGGCCTTCGTCGAGCACGTAGCGCACCGGCAGCCAGGACTCCTCGTCCGGCCGGCCGGCGCGCGCGGCCTGGATCATGACGAGCGCGTGGTTGGCGATGACCACGTCGGCGCGGCGCGCCCGCCGGATCGAACGTTCGATGAAGCAGCGGCCCCAGTGGGGGCAGGCGCTGTAGATGCACTCGCCGCGCCGGTCGGCCAGGCCGTGGGTCAGGCGCCGGCCCAGGAGCTCGACCAGCCAGGCCGGGAAGTCGGCGCCGGTCAGGTCGCCGTCGCGCGTGGCTTCGGCCCAGCGCGCGATGAGCCCGAGCGCGACCGCGTCGCGCGGGCGCGCCAGCGCGCCGGCCACGGCCTCCTCCATGTTGAGCAGGCAGAGGTAGTTCTCGCGCCCCTTGCGCACCACGACGCGCCGCGCCTTGGCCTCCGGTTCGGCGAACAGCCGGTCGAGCTCCTGATCGACCTGGCGTTGCAGGTTGCGGGTGTAGGTCGAGACCCAGACCGTGCCCTCATTCTTCTCGGCCCAGACCGTGGCCGGGGCGAGGTAGCCCAGCGTCTTGCCCACCCCGGTGCCCGCCTCGGCGATGACGAACCACGGCTGGCCTTCTTCCTCGCGCGGGGCGAAGGCCAAGGCGACGGCGGCGGCGTAATCGGCCTGCTCGGGCCGGTCCTCGGCGCCGGGGCCGAGCATGAGGGCGAGCCGGTGACGCGCCTCGGCGTCGCTGACCGGCTGGGCGCCGGCCGGCGGGCGCGGCGCGTGGTCCTGCCACTCGGGCAGGCGGCGCCAGACGTCGAGCCCGCCGGGCGGGCCGGCGACGCCGAGCGCCTCGCCGACCTCGGCGGCCCACGGCCAGGCGCCCAGCGCCATGGTGCGGACCAGACGCGCGAGCGCCGCGCGTTCGGCCTCGGGCAGCCGGGCGAGCCGGGCGAGCAGGTCGTCCCGCGCGCGCCCGAGCGACCGGGCCTCGGCCGCGAGCCCGTCGGGGCGGGGCAGCCCGAGCGCCTGGGCGACGCCCGTGGGCGTCGGCACGACGAACCGGGCCGGGAGGACGAACGCCACGAGCTCGAGGATGTCGCGCGCCTGGCCGGTCGGGACTGCGAGGCGCGCGAACGTCGCCGGAGCATGGCAGACGATCGGCAGCTCGGCCAGGCGCCGGCGCGCTTCGTCCTTGGCGATGGTCCGGGCGCCTTCGGCGTCGGCGTAGGCGGCGGCGCCGGCGCCGACCACGAGCGCGGAACCGGACGGGCCCGGGGCGATGCTGTGCACGCGCCGACTATAACGGAAGCGGCCGTTGACGCTCCGGCTTGCGCTCCGTAGGGTCGCGCCACATATCCGGGAGCGATCGTGTCCGAGCTTCGCGACCTCGCGCTACAGAGCGGCGCCTGGCCCTTCGTCGAGGCGCGCAAGCTGCTGGAGCGTTTCGCCGACGGTCCGCCCGCCAAGGGCTACGTCCTGTTCGAGACCGGCTACGGGCCGTCCGGCCTGCCGCACATCGGCACCTTCGGCGAGGTCGTGCGCACCACGATGGTGCGCCACGCGTTCTCTCGGTTGTCGGACCTGCCGTCGCGGCTCTATGCGTTCTCCGACGACATGGACGGGTTGCGCCGCGTGCCCGACAACGTGCCCAACCGGGAGCTGCTCGGCACCTACATCGGCATGCCGCTGACCCGCGTGCCCGACCCGTTCGGCAAGTTCGAGAGCTTCGGCCACCACAACAACGCGATGCTGCGCGCGTTCCTCGACCGCTTCGGCTTCGACTACGAATTCCAGTCCTCGACCGAGTGGTACGCCTCGGGCCGGTTCGACGCGGCGCTCCGGCTCGTGCTCGAACACTACGACGAGGTCATGGCGATCATGCTGCCGACGCTCGGCCCCGAGCGCCGCATGAGCTATTCGCCGTTCCTGCCCGTCTGCCCGCGCACCGGGCGGGTGCTGCAGGTGCCGATTGTCGCGCGCGACGTGGCCGCCGGCACGGTGGCGTACCGCGACCCGGAGACCGGCGAGCACGTCGACGTGGCGGTGACCGGCGGGCACTGCAAGCTTGGCTGGAAGCCGGACTGGGCGATGCGCTGGGCGGCGTTCGGCGTCGATTACGAGATGTCGGGCAAGGACCTGATCGATTCGGTCAAGGTGTCCTCGCGCATCACGGCCGTGCTCGGTGCCCGGCCGCCCGAAGGGTTCACCTACGAGCTGTTCCTCGACGACAAGGGCGAGAAGATCTCGAAGTCCAAGGGCAACGGGCTGACCATCGACGATTGGCTCGCGTACGGCAGCGAGGAATCGCTCGCGCTCTTTATGTACGCCAACCCGCGCCGGGCGAAGCGGCTCTACTTCGACGTCATCCCGCGCCACGTCGACGACTACGCCGACCGGTTGGTCGCGTACCGGACCGAGGACGCGGCCAAGCGGCTCGACAACCCGGTCTGGCACATCCACGAAGGCGAGCCGCCGCAGCCCAGCCAGCCCCTGACGTACGGCGTGCTGCTCAACCTGGCGAGCGTGTGCAACGCCGAGGACAAGGGGGTGCTGTGGGGCTTCATCGGCCGCTACGCGCCCGGCACGACGGCGGCGAACGCGCCGATGCTCGACCGGCTGGCCGGGTTCGCCGTGCGCTACTACCAGGACTTCGTCAAGCCGGCCAGGCGCTTCCGCGCGCCGAGCGAGCAGGAAAGAAACGCGATCCTGGACCTGCGCGGCGTGCTCGCCGGCCTGCCGCCGGCGGCCGAGTCCGAGGCGATCCAGACCCAGGTCTACGAGGTCGGCAAGCGCCACGACTTCGCCAACCTGCGCGAGTGGTTCAAGGCGCTCTACGAAGTGCTGATGGGCCAGAGCGAGGGCCCGCGCATGGGCTCGTTCATCGCGCTCTACGGGCGCAAGGAAACCATCGCCCTGATCGACCAAGCGCTCGCGGGGCGGCTGTCGCCGGCCGCGTCCTGATGGCGCCTCGCCGCCGGCGCCGGCGGTCGGCACCAGTCGCGCCATGATGCCCGGCCTGCTCGATGTCGCGTGGCGGTTGGGGCGGCTGCTGCCGCCCGAGACCGCGCACCGGGCGGCGCTCCGGGCGTTGGTGCTCGGGCTAGGCCCGGCGGCGCCGGCGGATCCGGCGGCGCTCGCGGTCAAGGCGCTCGGAATGGCTTTCCCCAACCCCATCGGCCTCGCCGCCGGTTTCGACAAGAGCGCGGAGGCGTTCGAGGGACTGTTAAGGCTGGGCTTCGGCTTCGTCGAAATCGGCACGGTGACCCCGCGCCCCCAGGCCGGCAACCCGCGACCGCGGCTGTTCCGGCTCGACGCCGATCGCGCGGTGATCAACCGCATGGGCTTCAACAACGACGGGCTCGACAGGGTCGCTCGGCGGCTCGAGCGCCGGGGCCCCGGCATCGTCGGGGCCAACGTCGGCGCCAACCGGGACTCCCCCGATCGGATCGCCGATTACGCCCAGGGCGTCGCCCGGCTGCACGGCCTGGTCGATTACCTCGCGATCAACGTCTCATCGCCCAACACGCCGGGATTGCGCGATCTCCAGACCGGCGAGGCGCTCGAGCGGCTGCTCGATGCCGTGGCGGCGGCGCGGGCCAAGGCGGGGCCGCCCCGACCGATCTTGGTCAAGATCGCGCCGGATCTCGCGCTGGACGATGCCTGCGTTCTGGCGGACGCGGCGGCGGCGCGCGGCATCGAGGGCCTGATCGTCGGCAACACCACGCTGGCGCGGCCGGCTTCGCTCGTCGCGCGCCAGCGGACCGAGCCCGGCGGGCTCAGCGGCCGGCCGCTGTTCGAGCCATCGACAAAGCTGCTCGGCGCGCTCCGCCGCCACGTCGGCGACCGCCTGACGCTGGTCGGCGCCGGCGGCATCGGCTCGGCCGCCGACGCGGCGGCCAAGCTCGGCGCCGGGGCCACCCTGGTCCAGCTCTACACGGCGCTCGTGTTCGAAGGGCCGGGGCTGGTCGGGCGCATCAAGCAGGGGCTCGCGCGAGGCGCGACGCCGGCCCGACACGGTTAACGCAATCTCAAGGCTTCACCGCCAGAGTCCGGGCGTCGAACAAGGCTTTCGAGGCCGATGTCCCTGTTCAGCCACGTCATCGTCGCCGGATTCTATCTCGGAATCGCGGCGCTCATAGGCTGGGTGCTGCCCCAGTTCGCCGCGGCGAGCGAGCCGGGCGTCGCCGCCGCCTATGGCGCGCTGGTCGCGCTGGGCGGGTTGTTCGTCCACCACGTCATCGTCCGCGCCGGGCGCGACCAGACCGTGCGCGAGGAGCTGATGGCGATGCGCCGCGGCCATGCCGAGGTCATGGGCGAGCTCGAATCCTCGCTGGCCCAGATGCGGCGCATGGACGACGAGCTGACCGAGCTGCGCGGGCGCGGCGGCGCGAGCCCCGAGGTGGTCGCCGAGATGAAGGTGCTGCAGACGCTGTTGCAGCAGCTCGCGCACGGCCAGAAGGACGCGCCGCTGCCCGCCGTGCCCGAGGCCGAAGCCACGGCCAAGCGCGCCGCCAGGCCCGAACGGGCTCCGTCAAAGCCCTGGGCGCCGCCACCGCCCTTCGCCGCGCGCAACGAAGGCGAGGTCATCGCGGCGATCCGCGACGCGATCGCGTCGAACCGAATCGACGTCTACCTGCAGCCCGTGGTCCGCCTGCCCCAGCGCAAGGTGGTCTACTACGAGGCCCTGACCCGGCTGCGCTCCGCCGACGGCCGGCTGATCGAGCCGCACACCTATCTGGGCCCGGCCGAGGCGAGCGGGCTGATCGGGGCGATCGACAACGGGCTCCTGTTCCGCTGCGTCCAGTTGCTGCGCCGTACCGAACGTCGCCGCCCGGACCTGGCGTTCTTCTGCAACGTCTCGGGGCACACCATCGCCGACGCGACGTTCTTCCCCCAGTTCGTCGAGTTCCTCGAGCAGAACAGCCAGCTCGCCCAACGGCTTGTGCTCGAGTTCCCCTTCGACGGGTTCCTGGCCCACGACGCCGCGACGCGGGCCAACCTCGGCCGCCTGATGGACTACGGCTACCGCTTCTCGGTCGACCACGTGACCACGCTCGACGTGCCGGCGCGCGATCTCGCCCGGCGCGGCGTCACCTTCGTCAAGCTCGACGCGGGCGCGCTGCTGACCCGGCTGCGCCAGGCGGGCGGCGGCGCGGAGGCGCGTCGGCTGCGCAACGTACTCGGCATCACCGGCGTCAACCTGGTGGTCGAGAAGATCGAGAACGAGGCCGACGTGATCGAGCTGCTCGACCTGCCGATCGAACTCGGCCAGGGCTTCCGCTTCGGCGAGCCCCGTCTGGCGCGCGAGGCGGCGTAGCCTTCCGCGCACCGTCCTCGGAGCGCACATTGCCGCGCCGCGCGCGCGGACGTAGCGTGCCCCGGGGGTCGAAGCCATGAAGGCCAAGCGCGCGTTCAAGGACATATTCTGGCCGCCGCTTGGCACCGAGCAGGGCCGCAGGGACGCGATCC
>CAZGYG010000116.1:0-5504 GCA_964530335.1 uncultured Rhodospirillaceae bacterium
CCCGGCGAATCAAACCCTCGACGGGAATCCTCGGGTCTGGAGGCCACGGAACAAGCCGAGAGTGACCACCGTCAGGCCTCCGAAGAATGCAATCATATAGATTGGCGTCACCGAAGAAAAGGGAAGAAAAGGGGACGCTTCCCTTTTTCGGTAATCCAGAATGGCGCGGAATTCTGCTTCTTCCTCAAAAAAGGGAAGCGTCCCCTTTATCCTGGCGGGCGTTCTCGAAACGATCCGCGCTGCTTTGCCCGCCGCCCCTCACCCGGCGGGCTTGCGCCCGCCGACCTCTCCCGCGGGAGAGGTCAGGGGCGTCGCTACTCGGCGGCGGCGCTGGCGGCGGCGCGGGCCTTGAAGATGCAGTAGATCTTCTTGACCGGCTCGGCGTTCGACCAGCTTATCGGCGCGCCTTCGGGCACCAGGAACGTGTCGCCCGCCTTGAAGGTCTGGCTGCCGCCGGCGCCGTCCGCGATGGTCACCGAGCCCTCGAGCAGGTGCATGAGCTCGTGACGCGGGAAGGGCGCGACCTTGCGCGTGAACGGCGTCGTCGCCCACACGCCCACGGTCATCTGGCCCGTCGCGTCCGCGAACCACGAACGCACGGTCTGCTTCGGCACCGGGCCGATGAACATGCTGGTGTCCGGGATGTCCATGGGGCCGAGCGCCGCGCCGGTGTCGATCTTGATGACGCCGGGCTTGGCCGCGCCCGCCTTGGCGCCGGACGTGTCATCGAAGATGACGAAGAACTTGCGCACGTATTCGGTCTGCTTCCACTGGCAGACCAGGCCCTTCGGCAGGATGAAGCTCTCGCCGGCCCGTACCGTGGTTTCCTTGCCGTCCGGCTCGACGATGGTGACCGAGCCTTCGAGCACGTGCATGAACTCGTTGACCGGGTAAGCGCCCATCTTGCCGGTGAACGGCGTGCAGTCCCACACCCCGGCCATGACTCCGCGCGCCTTGTCGTCGAGGTAGAGGTGGCCGCGCTGGATCGGCGTGCCGGCGGTCAGGTTCTTGGGGTCGAAGGGCTCCCAGGTCTCCATGCCCTTGGCCTTGGGGCCGTGGCCCTCGAAATGGACGGTGCGTGCGTCGGTCATGGTGGCGCTCCCTTGTAAGGTCCTGTCGCAACTCTAGCGCACGGCGCGGCCTCCGTCAGCCGCGATCCAGGGCGCGCGCCCCGATGTCGCGCCGGCAGTAGCCTTCCGGCCAGTCGATGCGATCGACGGCCTGATAGGCGCGGGCGCGGGCCACGGCGAGCGAGGGCGCCAGCGCGGTCACGCCCAGCACTCGCCCGCCGTTGGCGACGATGGCGCCGTCCCGCGCCGCGGTGCCGGCGTGGAACACGGTCACGTCGGGCACGGCGGCGGCGCGGTCGAGGCCCCGGATGACGCTGCCCTTGACGTATTGGCCGGGGTAGCCGCGGGTCGCCATGACGACGCACAGCGCCGCGCCGTCGTGCCAGCGCAGGTCCAGGTGGCCGAGCTCGCCGTCGCGCGCGGCGAGCAGTGCGGGCACCAGGTCGGACTTGAGCCGGGTCACCATGACCTGGCATTCCGGGTCGCCGAACCGCACGTTGTATTCGAGCAGCTTCGGCCCCTCGGCCGTTATCATCAGGCCGGCGTAGAGCGCGCCTCGGAACGGCGCGCCCTCGGCGGCCATGGCGGCGACGGTCGGGCGGACGATGCGCTCGAGCACGGCCTCGGCCGTGGCCGCATCGACCACGGGCGCCGGCGAATAGGCGCCCATGCCGCCGGTGTTCGGGCCGGTGTCGCCATCAGCGGCGCGCTTGTGGTCCTGGGCGGTCGCCAGCGGCACGACGTTGCGGCCGTCGACCAGGCAGTGAAAGCTCGCTTCCTCGCCGGCCAGCCGCTCCTCGAGCACCAGGCGAGCGGCGGCGCGGCCGAGCCCTATGGCGAGCGCGTCGATCGCTTCGACCGTGGCCGCCACCGTGTCGGGCACGATCACCCCCTTGCCGGCGGCCAGCCCGTCGGCCTTGACGACGAACGGCCGGCGGCGCTCCTCGACCCAGGCCTTGGCCAGGCCGGGGTCGTCGAATGTGGCGTGCGCGGCGGTCGGGATGCCGTGGCGGGCGCACAGCTCCTTCATGAACGCCTTGGAGCCTTCGAGCCTGGCCGCCGCCGCCGTGGGCCCGAAGGCCTTGACGCCCGCGGCCTCGAGCCGATCGACCAGCCCGCCGACCAGCGGCGCCTCGGGTCCGACGACGACGAAATCGATCGCCTGATCGTGCGCCAGAGCGACCAGGCCCTCGACATTCTCGGCGCCGACGTCGATGCACGTGGCGAGTTCGGCGATGCCGGCGTTGCCCGGCGCGCAGAACAAATCGTCGCACAGCGACGACGCGGCGATCGACCAGCACAGCGCGTGCTCGCGCCCGCCGCCGCCGACAACGAGTATCCGCAAACCTGCCCCCCATTTTGGCGGCTAACTTCGCGCGCTCGGCTTGTATCATAGCCGGGGGAAGATCCGATGGCGGAAACTGGCGGCCAAAGCAGCGGACTGAGCGTCAACGTTCCCGAATACACGGTCGGCGAACTGTCGGCCGCGCTGCGCCACACGGTCGAAGACACCTTCGGCCGGGTGCGCGTGCGCGGCGAGATTTCCGGCTTCAAGCGCCACACCTCGGGGCACCTCTACTTCGCTCTCAAGGACCGCGAAGGCAAGGCGGTGCTCGACGCCGCGTGCTTCCGCAACATCGCGCAACGGCTGGCGATCAAACCCGAGGACGGACTCGAGGTCGTCGCCACCGGGCGCATCACGACCTACGCCGACCGCTCGAAGTACCAGATCGTCGTCGAGGCGATCGAGGCCGCGGGCGTCGGCGCCTGGCTCGCGCTCCTGGAGCAGCGGCGCAAGGCGCTGGCCGCCGAGGGCCTGTTCGACGCCGGGCGCAAGCGGGCGCTGCCGTTCCTGCCCGAGGTGATCGGCGTGGTCACCTCGCCGACCGGCGCGGTGATCCGCGACATCCTGCACCGGCTGGCGGACCGCTTTCCGCGCCGGGTGCTGGTGTGGCCGGTGCTCGTCCAGGGCGCCGGCGCGGCCGAGCAAGTGGCGCGCGCCATCGAAGGCTTCAACGCCCTGGCGCCCGGCGGCGCGGTGCCGCGGCCCGATGTCATCATCGTCGCCCGGGGCGGCGGCTCGATCGAGGACCTGTGGGCGTTCAACGAGGAGATCGTCGTGCGCGCGGCCGCCGCATCGACCATCCCGCTGATCGCCGCGGTCGGCCACGAGACCGACGTGACCCTGATCGACTTCGCCGCCGACCGCCGCGCGCCGACGCCCACGGCCGCGGCCGAGATGGCGGTGCCGGTGCGCGCCGAATTGCTGGAACGGGTGTTCGGACTCGGCTCCCGGCTGGTCGGCGCGGGCGCACGCCGGATCGCGGCGCAGCGCACGACGGTAGCCGCGCTCGCCCGTGGCTTGCGCGAACCGGGCCGGCTGATCGAGGAGCGGACCCAGCGGCTGGATAACGCCATCGCCGGACTGCGCCGCGTCGCGGGGCTCTACCTCGGCGAGCGGCGGCGGCACGTTGCCGTGGCGGCCGGGCGGCTGCGCCACCCGCGCGAGGTCGTGGCGACGAAGCGCGCGCGGCTGGCCGCCGCCGCCGGGGCGCTGCGCCCGCGCGAGTTCCGGCGGGAACTGGGCCGTCGCGGCGTCGAGATCGGCCGGTTGGGCGTCCGATTGGCGGACGCGCTCGGCCGGCGCATCGCCACGGGCGCCGAGCGCATCGCCCACCACGGCCGCCTGCTCGAAGGGCTCGGCTACCAGCAGGTGCTGGCGCGCGGCTTCGTGCTCGCGCGCGACGCGGCCGGCCGGGCGGTGACCAGCGCGGCCCAGGCCGCGCCGGGCACGACGCTGGCGCTCACCTTCCGCGACGGCGAACGCCGCGCGACCGTCACGGATGGCGCGCCCCCGGCGCGCCCGCGCCGCGCCAAGCCGGATCAGGGCCGGCTTCTGTAACCAAGGGCGAACTCGAAACCCGACTGGCGCAAATGGTGTCGTGGGGCTATGCCTGCGGCAACAGGCACACATCGCGGCGGGAAGGAACCATGACCAAGGACGATCTCTGCTACCTCTCGGCGAGCGAGGCGCTAACCCTGTTCCGGCGGCGCAAGCTGTCGCCGGTCGAACTGCTCGACGCGGTGATCGCGCGCGCCGAGGCCGTGCAGCCCAAGATCAACGCCTTCACCTTCCGCTATTTCGACGAGGCGCGGGCGAGCGCGCGGGAGGCCCATGCCCGCTACCGCAAGACCGACGGCCGGCCGCGGCCGCTGGAGGGCGTCCCGTTCGCGGTCAAGGACGAGGCCTTCATCAAGGGCAAGGTCACCTCGAGCGCCTCGCTCATCACCAAGGACTTCGTGGCGACCACGACCTCGCCGGAGATCGAGCGGATGCTCGATGCCGGCGCCATCGTGCACGCGCGCACCGCGACGCCCGAGTTCAGTTGCCTCGGCCAGACCTGGTCGCGGCTGTGGGGCGTCACCCGCAACCCGTGGAACACGGACTACACCCCCGGCGGTTCCTCGGGCGGATCGGCCGCCTCGCTCGCCGCCGGCATGACGACGATCGCCAGCGGCTCGGACATCGGCGGCTCGATCCGCATTCCGGCGTCGTGCTGCGGCGTGGTCGGCTTCAAGCCGCCCTACGGCCGCAACCCCCAGGACCCGCCGTTCAACCTGGACGCCTACTGCCACGCCGGCGGGCTGGCCCGCACGGTCGCCGACGCGGCGCTGATCCAGAACACCATGTCCGGCCCGCACCCGCGCGACATCGCGACGGTGCGGCCCAGGCTGCGCATCCCCGAGGTGGCGAAGCTCGGCCCGATCAAGGGCTGGAAGATCGCCTACTCGATCGATCTGGGCTACGCCGAGGTCGACAAGGACGTGGCCAAGAACACGCGCGATGCCGTGGCGGCGTTCAAGAGCCTGGGCGCGACCGTCGAGGAGGTCGATCTCGGCTGGACGCTCGGGGTTCTGTCCACCGCGATGAACCACCTGGAGCACATTTTCGGCGCCTATATCGGCCGGCACCTGCGCGAGCACCGCTACGAAATGACGACCTACGCGCGGGCGTGGGCCGAGGCCGCGCGCCATTCGACGTCGACCGACTTCTTCGCCTCGATGACGGGGGCGGCCAAGATGTACGAGACGCTGGGGCCGATCCTCGACGCCCACGACGTATTCATCTGCCCGACCAACGCGCTCTCGGCCGTGCGCGCCGACCTGGACCCGACCCGCGAGGAAGTGCGGATCAACGGCAAGCTGGTCGATCCGGTGCTCGGCTGGGTGATGACATACCCGTTCAACGTCATGAGCCGCTGCCCGGTGATGAGCGTGCCCTCGGGGTTCGACCGCAACGGCGTGCCGACCGGCATCCAGATCGTCGGCCGCACCTTCGACGACGTGCGCGTGTTCCGCGCCGCCGCCGCCTACGAGAAGGCGCGCCCCTGGCTCGGCCCCAAGGCCCGGCCCTGGATCGACACCCGGTCGGTC
>CAZGYG010000117.1:0-5494 GCA_964530335.1 uncultured Rhodospirillaceae bacterium
GGTAGTCGGCGCAATCGCCGATTCGCACCTCGACCCGGCCCCCACCGGCGGCGGCGAATATTTCGGCGCGGTCGGGCAGGTTGGGCGCGGGGATCAGGGCTTCGGAGCTGGTTTCCTGGGCGATGCGGCGGCGCAGGTAATTGTCGATGGCCAGAACCGTGTGGCCGCGCGCGGCGAAACGCATCGCCGTGGGCCAGCCGAGGTAGCCGTCGCCGCCGAGCACCAGGACGCGCATGGCCTTCTACTTACCTTCCGTGGCCAAGAGACTGTTGCGCCGCAGCAGCTCGCCGAGCGCCGTACGATCGAGCGGCGTTTCGCCGGCCGAGGTGTAAGGGCGCGCGACGGCGGGCCGGGCGCCCGGATAGCCGTAATCGATGTCGCGGTAGACGCCGCGGAACGCCGGCAGCACCACGAAATAGGCGTCGAGCTCGACCGTGCGCCCGGCTTCCTCCTCGCTCAGCAACTCCTCGTACAGCTTCTCGCCCGCCTTGGCGCCGATGGTCGCGACGGCGACCGGATCGCGTCCCAGCGTCGGCGCCAGTTCCGCGATCATGACTTGGGCGAGATCGGCGATGCGGATCGTCGGCATCTTGGTCACGAACACCTCGCCGCCGCGCATCAGGAACGCGGCGTCGACCACCAGCCGCGTCGCCTCGTCGAGCGCCATGACGAACCGGGTCATGCGCGCATCGGTCAGGGTCACGGGCCCGCCGGCGGCGATCTGGCGCCGGAACACGGGGATCACCGAGCCGCGGCTGCCGAGCACGTTGCCGAAGCGAACCGACGCCAGGATCGGCGTCGCCCCCCGCCGGTTGGCGTTGGCGGCGGTGATCAGCCGTTCGCCCATCAGCTTCGAGGTGCCCATGACGTTGGTCGGGTTGACCGCCTTGTCCGACGAGGTGAACAGCACGCGCTCGACGCCGCACCCCAGCGCCGCCTCGATCACGTTGCTGGTGCCCAGGATGTTGGTCTGGACCGCGTTGCGCGGCGCTTCCTCGCTCAGGATGACGTGCTTGTAGGCGGCGCAGTGGATCGTCACCTGGCTGCCGCGCATGCGCTCCGCCAGCGTGTCGCGGTCGCGCACGTCGCCGACGTAGAGCCGTACCCGGCCATTCGCCCCGTAGGCCTCGCGCAGGAAGAACAGTTCGGTTTCGTTGTTGTCGATGCCGACGATCTCGCCGGCGCCGAGCCGATCGAGCAAGGCGACCAAGGCCCGTCCGACGGTGCCGCAGGCGCCGGTGATGAAGACGGACGTTTCTCGCCACTCTGGTGCCATCACGCGGGCCTCGGCCGTTGGTCGCGGGCGCGGCGCCTCGATACCAGATCGCCGGGCCGGGACCAAGCGGCCCGGCCGCCCTTCGGTCGGCGCGACTCAGCCGGAATTATGCCGGGCCACGAACCACGCCACGGTGCGCCCGAGCCCCTGATCGAGCGGAACCTCGGCCGACCAGCCGAGCCGCATCCGCGCCTTGGTCGTGTCGGCGTAGTTGCGCCGCATCTCGCCCGCGCGCGCGGCTTCGTGGCACACCTTGGGTCGCGCGACGCCGGCGGCCTCGAGCACCGGTAGCAGCGCCGCGACGAGCTCGCCGACCGAGGTTTCCCGCGCGGTCGCGATCTGGAACAGTTCGCCCGCGAGGCCGGGGGCGCGCGCGGCGAGCATGACCGCCCGCACCAGATCGTCGACGTAAACGAAGTCGCGCGTCTGGCCGCCGTCGCCGTGGACCGTCAGCGACTCGCCGGCCAGGGCGGCACGGATGAATTTGGCGACGACGCTGCCCTTGTGGCTCGAGCGCGGGCCGTAGACGTTGCCGAAGCGCAAGGCGGCGGTCGCCAGCCCAAAACTATGCGCATAGGCCGAGCAGTAGCCTTCGCCGGCCAGCTTGCTCGCGCCGTAGGGCGACATCGGGCGCGGCGCCAGGCCTTCGTGCACCGGCGGCGCCACGTCGCCGAGCGGCGCGCCGCTCGAGGCGAACACGAAGCGGCTCGCCCCGCCCCGCCGCGCCGCCTCGAGCGCGTTGAGCGTGCCCAGTACGTTGATCCGGCAGTCGGTCTGGGGATCGGCGATCGACCGCGCCACCCCCGTGTTGGCCGCCAGGTGCGCGACGACGTCGACGCCCTCGGCGGCGCGCGCGAGCCGCTCGACGTCGAGAATGTCGCCGACGACCAGCTCGACGCCGTTCGGTCCAGAAGCCGCCTCGGTCAGCGCGGCCTCGCTGCCAACGCTCAGGTCGTCGTAGACGCGCACCTGGTGCCCGCCTTCGGCGTCGAGCCGTGCGACCAGATTCGTGCCTATGAAGCCGGCGCCGCCGGTGATCAGCCAGCGCATGGTTCCAAGGATCCCGGAAAGGCGTGCATCGTGCTCCAGGCGGCCGTTGCGCGACTCTTACCACGAGCGGCGGAGCTTCCGCGACCCGCCGTCGGGCCGCGGGCGCGCGCGGTCGGCGGCGCATCGATCCCGACGTTGTGGTGGACTCGCGGCCGGAGGATGGCTAGAAGTGGGCCGTCAGCGACCGACCCACAGCCCCCTGCCTCGAGGCCTGAAGTTTGATGTCGCGAGTGCCTGACCACGGTGGATCGCCGACGTGGAGCCGGGGGCGGCGGAGGGAGTAGCGTATGGTGTCGTGGCTCCGTGGGGTCATCGTTCTTGCCGCCTTGGTCGCGGCCCTGCTGGGCGCTGGCGCGCCGGGCGTGCGCGCCCAGGGGATTTCCGGCGGCACGATCTCGCCCGAGTTCATCGACCAGATCCTCGGCGACTTCCTGCGCCGACAAGGCCAGCAGGTCGGTACGCCGATACCCGAGACCTCGCCGGTCGATCGGGCGCGCGATGAGGCCCTGAAGGCCGAGGAGGCGCGCCAGGCGCAAGCCCTGAGCGCCCTGGCCCGGCAGCGCCGGGCCGCCGAGGGCGAGGCCGAACCGCTGCGTACGGACCTGTCGGCGCTCGAGCGGGACTACAGCGAGCGGCTTGGCGAGAACATCGAACTGTACGGCTATGACCTGTTCGAGCAGCCGGTATCGCCGCCGCTGCTGACCACTGGAGCCATTTCCGACGACTACGTGCTCGGCGTCGGCGACGAGATCATCATCGGTTACCTCGGCGCCAGCTCGACCTACCAGGCGGCCATCGTCGATCGCGAAGGCCGCGTCCTGCTGCCGACGATCGGTCCGGTGGTGGCCGCCGGCCGGACGTTCGCGGACTTCCGCGCCGAGGCCGAGGACCGGGTGGCGGCGCAGCTCATCGATACCGGCGTCTACCTGTCGGTCGGCCAGGTGCGTTCGATATCGGTGGTCGTGCTCGGCGAGGTGGCGACGCCCGGCGTCCACCTGTTGACGAGCCTGTCGAGCGTGCTCGACGCGCTGTTCGTGGCCGGCGGCGTCGCGCGCGCGGGCAGCCTGAGGCGGATCCAGGTGGTTCGCGGCGACGACTACTTCTGGTTCGACCTTTACGACATCCTGCTCGGCCGCGTGCCGAGCCGCGAACTCACGCTCAGGGACGGCGACCGCATCCTGGTGCCGCCGCTGGGCGCCACCGTCGCGATCGGCGGCAAGGTCCGCCGCCCGGCCATCTACGAGCTGGCCGAGGGCGAGGCGGAGGCGGCGTTCGGCGACATGCTCGCGTTCGCAGGCGGGCCGCTGCGCCCGGTCGGCAACCGCGTGCTGACCCTCAGCCTGGACCCGAGCGGTCGCCAGCAGGTGCGCGAGGCGCCGCAGGATCAGGCCGGCACCGTCCGCGACGGCGACATCGCCGTGGTCGAGTTCGGCGACGACGTGCAGGTCGGCTCGGTGTTCCTGGAAGGGCACGTGCGCCTGCCCGGGCGGCGTTCCTTCGCCTCTGCGCCGACGGTGCGCGCCCTGATCCCCGACGTGTTCGCGCTGGACGAGACGCCCTATTTGCTGTTCGCCGTGCTCAGGACCCACGAGCCTTTCACCAATTCGCCGGTGTTCGTGCCGGTCGACCTGCAACGGGTGCTGAGCGGCGTCCAGGACATGCCCTTGAAGGCCGAGGACCGGCTGATCGTGCTCGGGTTGGAGGACGTCCGCTACCTGTGGTCGATGGAGGTGCAGGCCGTGCTCGCCGGCGGCGAGGTGTTCGATCGGCTGCTCAGCCTGGTCGGGGGCGGCGACGGCGCGCCGGGGTTGCCCAGCGCCACCGGGCTTGAGGCCGGCCAGGTGTCGGCGGCGGGGGTCGCCGCCGCGCCGGTCACGGTGGCGGCCGCCGACACGGGGCTCGCGGCGTCGGGCGGCCTGGTCAACGTGCTGCAGAGCGCCGGCCAGATCGGCGATCTTTGCGCCGGACTGTTCGTGCTGCACAACGTGGTGTCGACGTCCCAGCCCGGCCGCTTTCCCAACGCCCTCCTCATGGGCGCGCGGGACCTCGAGCCGATCATTACGCCGCGCGAGCCGTGCCCGAAGATCTACGACCGTTACGCGGACCTGCTGCCCTTCGTGCTCGAGCATCTGGCGCTGCTCAAGGGCGAGGTGCGCATCCCGGGCGTGTACCCGGTGGCGCCGAGCACGCCGCTCAACACGGTGCTGGCATACGCCGGCGGCACCGGGCTGCGGGTCGATCTGACCAAGACCGAGATCATGCGCGACGTCGTCGACAATGGCAGCGGAACCTCCCAGTCGGTGCGCGAGACCATCGATCTCTCGAGCGGCGGCACCGAGCGCGTGTTCGTGGCGCCCGGCGATATCGTCCTGTTCGCCTCCCGGTTCAGCGACCGCGACGAGAAGCCGATCCTGCTGGTCGGCGAGTTCCTGCGCCCGGGGCTATACGAGGTCCGGCGCGGCGAGCGGCTTTCGGAGGTCATCGCGCGCGCCGGCGGCCTGACGCCCCAGGCCTACCCTTACGGCGCCGTGTTCACACGCGAGCGCACGAAGCAGTCCGAGAAGGTGGCCTTCGAGCGGGCGGCGCGCGAGCTTGAGATCGCGCTCGCCGAGGCCCTGACCTCGCGCACCACCGGTATCCAGACCGCGACCGGCGCGGACGCGCTGCGCGCGCTGGCCAACCAGCTGCGCGAGGCCGAGCCGGTCGGGCGCGTCGTCATCGAGGCCGATCCCACCGTGCTCCAGGTGCGCCCCGAGCTCGACACCGTGCTGGAAGGCGGCGATCGGTTGTTCATGCCCAAGCGGCCCAATTCGGTGACCGTGATCGGCGACGTGCTCAACGAGGGCACACTCCAGTTCGTGCCCGGGGCACGGGTCGACGAATACATCGACAAGGCCGGCGGGCTCAGGCGCAGCGCCGACGACGGCCGCATCTTCGTGGTCCTGCCCAACGGCGAGGCCCAGCCGGTCTCGGTGTCGGCGTGGAATTACACGCCGGTCGCCGTGCCGCCGGGCGCCACGGTCGTGGTGCCGAAGGAGCCCGCGCCGTTCGACGCCTTCGCCTTCATCAAGGACATCACCCAGATCACCAGCCAGCTCGCGATCACCGCCGCGGCCGTCGCCGCGATCAACCGCAACTGACCCGGGTGAAGAACTCGCGGTAGGCGGC
>CAZGYG010000118.1:0-5322 GCA_964530335.1 uncultured Rhodospirillaceae bacterium
GGCGGCACGTTCGCCGCGATCCGGGAGGAATCAAGCATGTACGATCTGGAAAAAATGAAGACGCTGGCCGCGAAGGGCAAGATATCGCGGCGGGATTTCGTGCAGTTCGCGCTGACGGTCGGCGTGTCGGCGGCCGCGGCCGAGACGATGTTCATCAAGGCGGCGCGGGCCGCGCCCAAGCGCGGCGGCCATCTGCGCATGGGCCTGGCGCATGGCCATACCAACGACAGCCTGGATCCGGCGTATTGGCCCGATACCTCGACCCAGGTGATGTTCTGGGGCAACCTCTCGAACAGCCTGACCCAGGTCGACGACAAGGGCGAGATCGTGCTCGACCTGGCGGAGTCGTTGGATGTGGGCGACGACGCCAAGACCTGGGCGTTCCATCTGCGCAAGGGCGTGACGTTCCATGACGGCAAGCCCCTGACGCCCGAGGACGTGCTGGCCTCCTACCACCACATCATGAAGGAGGACAGCGAATCCCCGATGAAGTCGGTGCTCAGCGCGGTCAAGGAGATCAAGGCCGACGGCCCCGACACGGTGGTCTTTACCCTGGCCGAGGGCAACGCCGACTTCGCCTATCTGGTCAGCGACTACAAGGCGCCCATCTTGCCCGTCGGCGCAGACGGGCAGGCGGACTGGCAGTCGGGCAACCGCACGGGCGCGTTCAAGCTCGAATCCTTTGAACCCGGCGTCGTCAGCCGCTTCGTGCGCAACGACAACTATCACTTCGAGGGTCGGCCTTACGTCGACAGCTGCGAGGTCAGGGCGCTGAGCGACGTGACGGCGCGCACCAACGCGCTGACCACGGGCGAGATCGACTGGATGGCGCGGCCCGACCTCAAGACGCTCGACCTGCTCGCTCGTACCCCGGACGTCGAGATCACCGAGATCCAGGGCTACGCCCACTACGTGCTGCCGATGCTGATGGACGTGGCGCCGTTCGACGACAACAACGTGCGCATGGCGATCAAGTATTCCATCGACCGCCAGGAGATCCTCGACAAGGTCTTCCTCGGCCATGCCACGATCGGCAACGACAACCCGATCCCGGCCTCGGTCAAGTTCGCGATCGACCCGCAGCCGCAGCACAGTTACGATCCCGACAAGGTCAAGTACTACCTCGGGCAGTCGGGGTTGAGTTCGCTCGCGGTCGACTTGCACGTCGCCAACACGGCGTTCGATGGCGCGATCGACGCCGGCCAGCTCATCCGCGAATCGGCGGCCAAGTGCGGCATCGACGTCAACGTCGTGCGCGAGCCGGACGACGGTTACTGGACCAACGTGTGGGGCGTGAAGGGCTGGAGCGCCTCGTATTGGTCCGGCCGCCCGACGGTCGACTGGATGTTCACGACCGCGTACCAGACCGGCTCGTCCTGGAACGAGAACCACCAGGCGATCCCGCATTTCGACGAGCTGCTCATCGCCGGGCGCGCGGAGACCGACGAGAAGAAACGCGCCGCCATCTATGCCGAGGCGCAACAGCTCGTCCACGACGAGGGCGGCCAGATCGTGCTTGTCTTCAACACCATGGTCGCCGCCAACAGTACGCGTCTGGCTCATGACGTGATCGCCGGCAACTGGGAAGTCGATGGCCTGCGCCTCGCCGAGAAGTGGTGGTTCGCGTAAGTCTTGCGTGACATCGGCCGGCGTGACATCGGAGGTGGTGCGGCCGCCGGGGGCGGGTGGCCGCACCGTCCCGGTTTCGTCGGGTCGTTCCACCGGAGGGGTGGGCGGTGCATCCGGTCGCTAGGACATGTCTGCAGCGTCTGGCGCTCGGCTTGCTGACGCTGTGGGTCGTCTCGCTGATTGTCTATGGCCTGGTCGAGATGCTGCCCGGCAACTTCGCCCAGGCCCTGCTCGGGCAGCAGGCGACGCCGGAGATCGTCGAGAACTTCAGACATAGGGCGGGTCTCGACCGGCCGCTCGTGGAGCGCTACTTCGGTTGGCTCGGCGGCGCGCTACAGGGCGATTTCGGCGTCACCTTCTCGAGCATAACCAATACCGGCGGCACGGCCCGCACCGTCGCCTCGCTGATCGAGCCCAGGCTCGCCAACACGCTGTTCCTCGCCGGTGCCGTCGCGATCGTCGCGGTGCCGCTCGCGCTCGCCATCGGGCTGCTCGCCGCGCTCTATCGCAACAGCATCTTCGACCGGCTGGTCAATTTGACGACGCTCACCTCGATCTCGGTGCCGGAGTTCCTGGTCGGCTACATCCTCATGCTGTTTCTCGCCGTGCGGAACCCGTGGTTCTACTCGCTGGCCACGGTCGATGCGCATACACCGCTCGGCGAGCACGTCGCCCGCATAGGGCTTCCCGTGCTGACCCTAGTGCTGGTCATCCTCGCGCACATGATGCGCATGACGCGCGCGGCGATCATCAACCTGCTCAGCAGTTCCTACATCGAGACCGCGCGCCTCAAGGGCCTGCCGCCGGGCCGCGTGATTGTGCACCACGCGCTGCCCAACGCCTGGGCGCCGATCGCCACCGTCATCGCGCTCAATCTCGCCTATCTGGTGGTGGGCGTGGTCGTGGTCGAGGTCGTCTTCGCCTACCCGGGCATCGGGCAGCTCATGGTGACGTCCGTGCAGACCCGCGACATTCCAGTGGTCCAGGCGTGCGCGATCATCTTCGCGCTCGCCTACATCCTGCTGAACCTGATCGCCGACATCGCGGCGATCGTCACCAACCCGCGCCTTCTTCACCCGCGATGACGACCGCCGACCCCGCCGCCATCGCCGCCCCGCCGCCGGCCGGGCGGCCCCGGGGAGCGCTGGCGGCGTTCCGTCGCGCCATGCGCGGCGCGCCGCCGAGCGCCTGGTTCGGCGTTACCGTGCTGGCCGCCTACATCTTCGTCGCCCTGTTCGCTCCGTTGCTCGCGCCCTACGGCGAGGCCGAGGTCGTCGGCAAGCAATACGAAGTGTGGAGCGATCAGTTCGCGCTCGGCACCGATCAGATCGGGCGCGATATTCTCTCTCGCCTCATCTACGGCGCGCGCAATACGGTCGGCATCGCGATCCTCACGACCGCGCTCTCGTTCACGCTTGGCGGCTCGATCGGCATGCTCGCCGCGGTCATCGGCGGGTGGTTCGACCAGATCGCCAGCCGCCTTGTCGATCTGCTCATGGCCATTCCGCAGCTCATCTTCGCGCTCGTCCTGCTCAGCGTCTTCGGCACCAACGTGACCAACCTGATCCTGATCATCGCCGTGCTCGACGCGACGCGCGTGTACCGTCTGAGCCGCGCGGTGGCCATGAATGTCGTCGTCCTCGATTATGTCGAGGCCGCCAAGCTTCAGGGGGAAAGGCTCGGGCGCATCATCGGTTTCGAGGTGCTGCCCAACATCCTGCCGCCGCTGGTGGCTGAGTTCGGCTTGCGCTTCTGCTTCGTGTTCCTGACCATCGCCGCGTTGTCGTTCCTCGGGCTCGGCATCCAGCCGCCGACGGCGGACTGGGGCTCGATGGTGCGCGAGAACGCGACGCTGATCTCGTACGGCGACATCACGCCCCTGCTGCCGGCCGGCGCGATCGCGCTGCTCACGATCGCGGTCAACTTCGTGGTTGACTGGTTCCTCCATAAAGCGAGCGGCCTCAAGGATGACCGTTAGCGGCCCGGCGCAGGACGCGTCCGCGTCGCCGCTCCTCGTGGTGCGGGGCTTGCGCGTCGAGGGCCGCACCGAGGAGGGGTGGAACGAAATCGTCAAGGGCGTCGACCTGACGCTTAACCGCGGCGAAGTCCTGGGTCTGATCGGCGAATCGGGTGCCGGGAAGTCGACCATCGGTCTCGCCGTCATGGGCTACGCGCGCGGCGGATGCCGGATTACCGGCGGATCGATCGTGTTCGACGGCGTCGACCTCGGAACCGCGGACGATCAAGCCAAACGCCGGCTGTGGGGCGCGCGCATGGCCTACGTCGCGCAGTCCGCGGCGGCCGCCTTCAATCCCGCGCACACGTTGATGGACCAATGCGTCGAAGGGCCGGCGTTCCACGGCATCGCGCGGGAAGCGGACTCGGAGAAGGTGGCCGTGGAGCTGTTCCGGCGCCTGCGGCTGCCTGAGCCCGAAACCATCGGTCGGCGCTACCCCCACCAAGTCTCGGGTGGCCAATTGCAGCGTGCGTTGACCGCCATGGCCATGTCGTGCAACCCCGTCATGCTTGTGTTCGACGAACCGACCACGGCGTTGGATGTCACGACGCAGATCGAGGTGCTCGCCGCGATCAAGGATGTCGTCCGCCAGTTTGGCGCCGCCGCGATCTACATCTCGCACGACCTGGCCGTGGTGGCGCAGATGGCCGATCGAATCATGGTGCTGCGTTACGGTGCGACCGTCGAGGAGGCGCCGACGCGCACCATGCTGGCCAGTCCGCGCGAAGCGTACACGAAGTCGCTATGGGCGGTGCGGACGCTGCGCAAGGACGAGGAAAAAGGCGAGGCGATCGCGCTGAGCGTCGAGGGCGTCGACGCGGCCTACGGCAACAAGATCAAGGTGCTGCACGACGTCTCGATCGAGGTTCCGCGTGGGCGCACCGTCGCGGTGGTCGGCGAATCGGGCTCGGGCAAGTCGACGCTCGCCCGCGTCATAACGGGGTTGCTCCCGCCGATCGGGGGCCGGCTCCTGTTCGACGGCAAAGCCTTGCCGCCCGCGCTGAGGCACCGTTCCAAGGGCCTGCTGCGCCGCATCCAGATGATCTATCAGATGCCCGATACGGCGCTGAACCCGCGGCGGCGCGTGGCCGATATCCTGGGACGACCGCTCACGGCGCACCGGGGGCTGACGGGCAAGGCCCGCGAAGCCAGGATCGTCGAGCTGCTCGAGATGATCGAGCTCGACAGCCGGTTCATGTATCGGCTACCCGATGAACTCTCCGGCGGCCAGAAGCAGCGCATCTGCATAGCACGCGCCCTTTCTGTCGAGCCGGAGCTGGTCATTTGCGACGAGGTAACCTCGGCGCTCGACCAAATCGTCGCCGAAGGCATCCTCAAGCTCCTGCTCCGGCTGCAGAAGGAGCTCGGCGTCTCGTACCTCTACATCACCCACGACCTGGGCACGGTGAGGGCGATCGCCGACGAAATCGTCGTCATGCACCAGGGCCGGGTGGTGCAGAAGGGGACGAAGTCGGCGGTGCTGACGCCGCCGCATCACCCTTACACGGAGCTTCTGCTGTCCTCGGTGCCGGAAATGGACCCGGACTGGCTCGCCAACCTGCTCGCCCGGCGGGGCCAGGCCGCGCCGGCGATTGACGGTGACCGGGCGGCGCGGCTACATGGCAACGGATCCGCGTCCCCGTAGCTCAGCCGGATAGAGCGGCGGTTTCCTAAAC
>CAZGYG010000119.1:0-5159 GCA_964530335.1 uncultured Rhodospirillaceae bacterium
CGCATGTTCGAGCAACTCATGATCATCCGGCGGTTCGAGGAGAAGGTGCTCGAGCTGCACGGGCTCGGACTGATCCACGGTCCGGCGCACGCCAGCATCGGCCAGGAGGCCGGCGCGGTCGGCGCCATGATCGGGCTCGGCACCAGGGACGCCATCAACGGCACCCATCGGGCGCACCACCAGATCCTGGCCAAGCTGCTGAACACGGTGCTGCCGGACGACTACGATCCGCGCCGCGACCCGCTGCCGGCGGACTGCCTGGTGCTGACGCGGCGCGCCCTGGCCGAGATCATGGGGCTCGCCGACGGCTTCTGCGGCGGCCGGGGCGGCTCGATGCACATGCGCTGGGCGCCCGCGGGCGTGCCCGGCACCAGCGCCATCATCGGCGGTAACCTGCCGCACGCCGCGGGCTACGGGCTCGCCGCGAAGGTCCTGGGCACCGGGGCGATCGCGGTCGCGTTCTTCGGCGACGGCACGATGATGAACGGCGCGGCCTACGAGGCGATGAACCTGGCCGCGCTTTACCGGCTGCCCGTGGTGTTCTTCGTCGAGAACAACCTCTACGCCGTCTCGACCACGCTCGCCGAGCAGACGCGCGAGACGCGGCTGACCTCGCGCGGGCCGATGCTCGGTTTCCCCGCGATCGAGACCGACGGCATGGACGCGGTCGCGGTCAAGCACGCCATGGCCTGGGCGCGGCACTACATCGAGGCGGAAGGCGGCCCGGTGCTGGTCGAGACCATGACCTACCGCTTCCTGCACCAAATGGGGCCGCGCCCGGGCAGCGAGTTCGGCTACCGCGCCAAGGAGGAGGAGAGTGCGTGGCGCGAGCGCGACCCGGTCTCGACCATGCCCAGCCGATTGGTCGCGCTCGGCGTACTCGACGAGAAGGGCGTCGCGGCACTCGACCGGCGCGCCGCCGAACTGGTCGGCTCGGCCGCCGCCGCCCTGACGACGACCGCGCCCGAGGGCAACCGCATCGTCGTGCGCCCCGGGCTGCTGCCCGACCCCGGGACCGTCGATCACGGCATTCGCGGCGACCTGGCCGAGCTCGCGGGCGAGCGGTTCCTCGAGCTCGAGGACGTGCCGGCCACGGCGCGCCGCGACGCCAAGCTCATCACGGCCATCGCCGACGTGCTGATGCGCAACATGGCGCGCGACCCGACGATCGTGGTCATGGGCGAGGACGTGCACCGGTTGAAGGGCGGCGTCAGCGGCTCGACCCGCGGCGTCATCGAGCGGTTCCCCGAGCGCATCTTCGCCACGCCGATCTCGGAGAACGGATTCCTGGGCATGGCGCTCGGCGCCGCGCTGGAGGGGCTTCGCCCGGTGGTCGACATCATGTTCGGCGACTTCTGCCTGCCGGCGGCGGACCAGTTGTTCAACCAGATCGCCAAGGTCCGCCACATGTTCGGTGGCGGCTTCCCGGTGCGGGTCGTGGTGCGCTGCCGGGTGTCGCCCTCGGCCGGCTACGGCTCGCAGCATTCGGGCGACCCGAGTGGGCTGTTCGCCATGTTCCCGGCGTGGCGGATCGTCCAGCCGTCCACGCCGTTCGACTACGTCGGGCTGATGAACGCGGCGCTCCGCTGCGACGATCCGGTGCTGGTCATCGAGCACGTCGAACTGTTCCAGGAAACCGGGCCGCTGCCCGACGAGCTGGATTTCCTGGTGCCGTTCGGCAAGGCGCGGATCGTGCGTCCGGGCAAGGCGTGCACGGTGCTGACCTTCGGCGCCATGGTCGGCGCCACGGTCGCCGCGGCCGATGCGTCGGGGATCGATGCCGAGGTCATCGACCTGCGTTCGCTCGATCCGATCGGGCTCGACTGGGCGACGATAGAAGCCAGCGTCAAGCGGACCAACCGTGTGCTGATCGCCGAGCAAGCCGCGCGCGGGCTCGGCATCGGGGCGCGCCTCGCCCAGGAGATTCAGGAACGGCTGTTCGATCGGCTCGACCACGAGGTGCTGCGCGTCACCGGATCGCTCTCGTCGCCCGTGGTATCGGCGCCGCTCAACAAGGCCGCGCTCGGCGACGCCGGGAAGGTCGCCGACGGACTTCGCCGCCTGGTCGGACCCTGGCCGGCGTGAGGGCTAAGCCCCCGGCGGATCAGGGCCTGGCGCCGTGACTGGCCATGAAGGCCTGGAAATCGGCGGCGGTGTTGCGGTGCGGGAAGGGCTCCGCCGGCACCGGCCGCCCGAGGAAGCGGCACAGCGGCTCCCAGCCGTCGCCAAGCCGGTAGGTCAACAGACGATCCGGCCCGAACGCCGCCTGGACCTCGACCGTGTTCCGCTCGTAGGCGGCGATCGCGTGGCTTCGATCGTCCGGGCGGCCGCCGAAGACCTTGTTGACGATCAGCGCACGGCCGAGCGAATCCGGGTCGGAGCTCGACATGACCACCTTGAGGATCGTGTTCGAAAAGCTCGCGTACCAGCCGTCGGCATCGCGCACGGTCAACAGGATCTTGGCGTCCGGGTAGTGGGCGGCGATCTCGCGCCAATAGAAGGCCGAGGGCCAGTCGACCGCTGACCGGAAGCCCGAGAACATCGTGTCCAAGTCCGGCCCGTCCCAGTCAGGCCTGTCCCAGTCCGGTCGATCGCCGCGCGCCACGGCCCGCCACAGCGCCAACTGATCCGGGCTGGCGAGCACCTCCTTCATGTGATGGCACGGACCGAGGCCAAGCGCCTCGAGCGCGTCCTTCATGGAGTCCGTGCCGGTGCGGCCGAAGCCGGCTCCGATGACTTCGAGCGCCATGACGCCTCCAGGTTCGCGACGAACCGGCGGAGTGTGGCGCGGCCTTGCCGGCGGCACAAGAACCCGGCCATCGCGCGCGGCGCGACGTTCGGGCTACGATGCTCGATCGCCTGCAACGACCCGAGGGCTCGACATGACGAACCTCCGACCCGTGACCGGCCGCTGCCAGTGCGGCGCGGTGCGCTTCAAGGTGACGGCCGCGCCGATGGAGCTCTACCACTGCCATTGCTCGATGTGCCGGCGCTGCCACGGCACCATGTTCGCGACGTACGCCACGGTCGCCACGGAGCACGTGGTGATCGAGCAGGGCGCGGACAACCTGGCGACGTTCTCGAGCTCGCCGCCGGTCCACCGGCAATTCTGCAAGACCTGCGGCTGCCAGTTGTTCATCCACGACGACACCACACCGGAGAAGCGCTGGTTCATGCCCGGCGTGTGCGACTGGCCCGACGAGATGACGACTCCACCCGGCCGGCTGCGGCACATCTTCGTCGGCTCCAAGGTGCCGTGGCTGCCGATCGGCGACGGCCTGGAGCAGAAGGAGGTCGTATGAGCGCCCGGGTCACCGCGCCGAAAAAGGGTAGCGTCCCCTTTTTGGAATGGCCAAAGAAGAGTCCGCGGTGGTGTGGGGCGAAGGCTTCGCCCAGGGTGCCCATCAGCACGGACAGTGGAATTGCGGTGCTTGAATGCAATCCCTGATGGATTGGTCGACTCGTTGGGATCGGCCGGAGATGGACTCGCGTGACAGCATCAACAGGCAAGCAAACTGAACTCTTCCACGAAGGATTGGACCTGCTGGTCGCGAAGATCGAGGAAGACGAACGGACCATTGGTCCCGAATTTCCGTACGCGACAGACACTTCCGGTGCATGGCGTACGAAGCCCGCTTCACAAACTGAGGCTTACACAGGAGAAGGCAGTTTCGGCAATTGGTTCTGCGGCTTCTGGATCGGCATGCTCCTGGCCGCGTTCTTGCGCAGCGGAAGACAGCATTTTCTTGACATTGCCCTCTTACGAATGCGCTCGATAGTACCCCACTCAGACGATCGGAACACCCACGACATAGGCTTCAACCTCTGCACCAGCGTCCCATCTGCGTATCATATCACGGGCGATCCTTGGCTTCGCGAGATCGGCGTGCATGGAGCGAACCAACTGCGATCGCGCGTCGTGACGACACGAGAGAACGCTTATATCCCCTCGTGGCCTCTCGTCGACGACAGAGGCAGCCGAACCGTCCAAATCGATACAATGCCCATCCTGCCATTGCTCTACTGGGCAGCGGAGGAGAGCAAGGACGCCGGCCTCCGTGAGGCTGGTGAAGCACATGCTCGGACGACGCAGGGGAATTTTGTCCGGCCGGACTACTCGACCGTACATGCCGTCGAGTTCGACCAAGTAACTGGCCACGCCACACGGAAGTTTACCTTCCGCGGCTATGCAGACGGCTCCTGCTGGTCACGCGGTCAAGCCTGGGGCGTCTACGGCTTTGTGGCGACCGCACGTGCGACCGGAAAGATCGAATATCTCAAATTGGCCGAACGATTAGCCGACCATTTCCTGAGTCGACTTGACGCGACTCTTATTCCATTCTGGGACTTTGACGATCCGTCGAATCCGAATTCACCGCGCGATTCCTCGGCCGCAGCTATCGTCGCATCGGCATTGTTGGATCTGTCAGCCCTGCATCCAGATGCTGAATCCGGAGCCGAATGGAGAAGGCGCGGTCTCGCACTTCTCGCAAAGCTCTGCGAACATTGTCTGGCGAAAGAGGCGACACACCGGGGCCTGTTGAAGCACGGATGCTACCGAAAGCCGAACAACGATGGATTGGACTGCGCATCGACATATGGCGACTTTTACTTCGTCGAAGCCCTCTGCGCTGCTTGTATGCCGAATGCCCTTAGGCCAACGCCTAGTAGGTTGTTGAAGAACGCGCGTGCGGACGCGGGATGACTGCTCCGATCGCTGCCCCGTGGGTCTTGGACAAGGGTGCGGGTTGCCGCTGTGTGGCGCTGCGGCGGATCGCTGTGATATCCGATTTTAGTATCCGCGTTGAGATAGCTCACGAATTCGGCGCCGAAGTCGCGCACGTCGAGGCTGTAGTCGCACGCGTCGTTCGCCAGGGCGTCGCGCTCGGCGGCATGGACGAGGCAGTCGTCGAACTCGTGGTGGCCGCCGACGTGATCGCCGTGGGCGTGGGTCGCCACCGCCGTCACCGCGTTGTCCAGCAGATCGCGCGCCGCCTTGCGCAGGCTGACGATGCCCATGCCGGTGTCGAGCATCAGATCGCGGTCGCGGCCACGCACGTGCCAGATGTTGCAGCGCATGAGCGGGATGACGTGCGGCTCCCACAGATGGGTGATGTCGTATAAAGGGTAGCGTCCCCTTTTCCATGGGCCGTTCGCCC
>CAZGYG010000120.1:0-4959 GCA_964530335.1 uncultured Rhodospirillaceae bacterium
CGATGACGTTGGCGATGTCCTCTTCCTTCTTCAGGCCGGGGAACGCCATCTTATTGCCGGGGATGAACTCCTTTGGGTTGGCCAGGTACTGGGCGATCGTGGTCTCGTCCCAGACGATACCCGCGCCCGTCATGGCGTCGGAATACTTGAAGTCCTCGACCGTGCCCGAGGTCCTGCCGAACAGGCCATGGAGATTGGGGCCGACCTTGTTCTTACCGTCCGCCTCGACCGTGTGGCACGCCTTGCACTTGTTGAACACCTTGGCGCCCGCTTCGGCGTCACCCTGGGCGAACGCCGGCGAAGCGGCCGCCACCATGGCGACCAAAATGGGCGCGGCAATCCAGCGAGTCATCTCCATCTCCTCCCCGGCATGGGGCTTATGCCCCGCAATATGGGGCGTGCCGACGCCGGCGGCAACTCGATCGGCCCGCGCGGCCGGCCAAGATGGATTCCCCCAACGCCCGGCCCTATAAGTCGGGTCATGGTTCCCTTCACCAAGATGCACGGGCTCGGCAACGACGTGGTCGTGATCGACGCGCGCGCCCATGACGTGCCGATCGGACACGGTCTGGCGAAGGCCCTGGCCGATCGCCACCGGGGCATCGGCTGCGACCACGTGCTGCGGCTCGAGGCGGCCGAGGGCGTGGACGCCTTCATGCGCATCTGGAACGCCGACGGCAACGAGGTCGCGGCCTGCGGCAACGGCACGCGCTGCGCCGCGCGAATTCTGATGGATCAAAGCGGCGCGGATTCGGCCGTGATCCGCACTCTCGCCGGCGATCTGGCGTGCCGGGACGCAGGGCATGGCCGTATCGCCGTCGACATGGGCCGGCCCCGGTTCGACTGGCAGGCCGTGCCGCTGTCTCGCGCGGCCGATACCGCGAACCTGGACCTCGGGCGGCCCGACCTGGGCCCGGCCATGGCGCTCAGCATGGGCAACCCGCACGCGGTCTTCTTCGTCGCCGACCCCGAGGCGATCGACATCGCGACCGTCGGTCCGCCGCTCGAGCGCCATGCGCTGTTTCCCGAAGGCGCCAACATCGGGTTCGCCCGCGCCCTGGGGCGCGACCGGTTGCGCCTCCGTGTGTGGGAGCGCGGCGCCGGCTTGACCCAGGCGTGCGGCACCGGCGCGTGCGCCGCCGCCGTGGCCGCGCATCGCCGCGGCCTGACCGGGCGCATGGTGACGGTCGTGGTCGACGGCGGCGAACTCGGGATCGAGTGGCGCGAGGACGATCGCGTCGTGATGACGGGGCCCGCCGCCACCGTGTTCGACGGCGCCTTCGACCCGGCGGCCTTCGCATGAATGCGCCCGAGGTCGTGAACTTCGGCTGCCGGCTCAACGCCGCCGAGGCCGAGACCGTGCGCGCGCTCGCCATGGCGGCCGGGCTGGACGGCACGGTGATCGTCAACACCTGCGCGGTGACCGCCGAGGCCGAACGCCAGGCGCGTCAGGCGATCCGCCGCATCCGGCGTGAACGCCCCGGCGCCCGCATCGTCGTCACGGGGTGCGCGGCCCAGATCGACCCCGCGTCCTTCGCCCGTCTGCCCGAGGTCGATCACGTGATCGGCAACGTCGAGAAGTTCTCGGCGCAAGCGCTGGCGACCGCCGAGCGCGTGCTGGTCAACGACATCATGGCGACGACGGAGACCGCGTCGCACCTGACGGCCGGGTTCGCCGAACGGGCGCGCGCCTTCGTACAGGTGCAGAACGGCTGCGACCATCGCTGCACCTTCTGCATCATCCCCTACGGCCGCGGACCGAGCCGCAGCGTCGCGCCCGAGGCGGTCGTCACCCAGGTCCGCCGCTGTGTCGGCGCCGGCATCAACGAAGTCGTGCTGACCGGGGTCGACGTCACCGCCTACGGTTCCGACCGGAACGGCGGGCTGACGCTCGGCCGTCTCGCGGCCCGCGTCCTGGCCGAGGTGCCCGAACTGCCGCGATTGCGGCTCACCTCGCTCGACTCGGCCGAGATCGACGACGACCTGGTGCGCCTGTTCGCCGACGAACCGCGCCTGATGCCCCACGCGCACCTCGGCCTGCAATCCGGCAACGACCTGATCCTCAAGCGCATGAAGCGGCGCCACGGCCGCGCCGACGCGGTCGATCTGTGCGCCAGGCTGAGCGCGGCGCGCCCCGACATCGCGCTCGGCGCCGACCTGATCGCCGGGTTCCCGACCGAAACCGAGGCCATGTTCGAGGACACGCTCGGGCTGGTCGCCGACTGCGGCCTGGTCCATCTCCACGTCTTCCCGTTCTCGCCCCGCCCCGGCACCCCGGCCGCGCGCATGCCGCAGGTGCCCATCGCCCAGCGCAAGGCGCGCGCGGCGCGGCTGCGCGCCGCGGGCGACGCGGCGCTCGCGCGGTTCGGGCGGTCGTTGGTCGGACGGCGGATCGCGGCGCTGGTCGAGGACGGATGCCGGGCCCGCAGCGAGCACTATGTTCCCGTCATGCTCGACGAGGTTCTCCAGGCCGGTGCGATCGTTGCGGCCGAGGTGACGGGCGCCGATGCCGGCGGGCTCGTGGCGCGTGCCCTATAGCGAGATGAGATTAGCTGTGATACCGCCGCGCGTAATCATTGATCCGTCGGTGTACGCCCCCCTCACCCTCCCATGGCTTCGCCATGGGCCCCTCCCTCTCCCACGAGGGGAGAGGGCAAGATCCCGCCGCTGCTCGATAGTGCCCCCTCTCCCCTTGTGGGAGAGGGTCGGGGTGAGGGGTGGTTCTACTCAGCCGAAACACGCTCTAGCCTGATGTCGATTGCCACGTCCGGGCTGTTCCAGCGCCTCAAGGGCGGGCTCGCGCGTTCGTCCGAACGGTTGGCCCAGGGCCTCGGCGCCCTGTTCACCGGGCGCCGGATCGACGCACGCGCGCTCGCCGAGCTCGAGGAGCTGCTGATCGCCGCCGATCTCGGCGTCGCCACGGCGGCGAAGCTCACCCAGGCGCTGGCCGCAGAGACGCTCGACAAGGACGCGGGCGTCGAGCAAGTCAAAGGTGTGCTCGCCCGCCACCTGGCGGCGGCGCTCACGCCGGTCGAACGCCCCTTCGTCGTCGACCCCGCGAAGCCCTTCGTCGTCCTGGTCATGGGCGTGAACGGCACCGGCAAGACCACGACCATCGGCAAGCTGGCGGCGCGCCTGAAGACGGAGGGTCTCAGCGTCATGCTCGCCGCCGGCGACACGTTCCGCGCCGCCGCGATCGAACAGCTCGAGGTCTGGGGCGCGCGCGCCGGCTGCCCCGTGGTGGCGGGCGATCAAGGCGCCGATCCGGCGGGACTCGCTTACGACGCCCTGGCGCGCGCCAAGGCGGAAGGCATCGACGTGCTGCTGATCGACACCGCCGGGCGGTTGCACAACAAGAACGAGCTGATGGACGAGCTGCGGAAGGTCGCGCGGGTGCTCGCCAAACAGGACGCGGCGGCGCCCCACGCGCGCCTCCTGGTGCTCGACGCCACCACCGGCCAGAACGCGCACCGGCAGGTCGAGACGTTCCGCGCCGCGCTGGACGTGACCGGCCTGATCGTCACCAAGCTCGACGGCACCGCCAAGGGCGGCGTGGTCGTGGCCCTGGCCGAGCGGTTCGGCCTGCCGGTGCATTTCGTCGGCGTCGGCGAAGGGATCGACGACCTGAAGCCCTTCGACGCCCGCGCCTTCGCCGCCGCCCTGCTCGGCACGCCGGACGCCGCCCAGTAGTTATTCGGCGGCCGCCACCACCAGCGGCAACGGCTGGTACCTGGGCAGGTGCCGCGCGGCCAGAGCCGCGCCGAGCGCGACAACCGCGAGGGCGGCGAACAGCAGGCTGAACGAGCCGGTCCAGCGGTGCACCACGGCGACCAGCGCGGTCGAGCCCGCCGCGACGCCGAGCGACAGCACGAACTTGGCGCCGAACGCGGTGGCCCGCCAGCGCGCCGGCGCGTAGCGCGCGAGCAGCGCGTTCTCGGCCGGGGTGTTGCCGGTGTTGACGAACACCAGCGCCGTCGCCACGGGCAGGATCGCGGCGCCGGCGGCGACAGCGAGGCCGAGCAGCAGCGGCGCTTGGAGCCAGAAGGCGATCAGGTAGACCCGGCGCAAGTCAAAGCGGTCGGCCGCCCAGCCGCCGAGCAACTGCGAGCCGATGGCGAACAGGAACACGAGCGAGACCATGCCGCCGGTCGCGGCGACCCCGGCGTCGGGGCCGGCGACCCGTTCGGCGATCAGCTTGGGCAGCGACCACTGGACGACCTGCCAGACGATTCCGGTCACCAGCATGGTCAGCGACAGCACCCAGAACACCCGCACCATGTCGCCCCGGCTGGCGGGAGGCTCGGAATGCCGGTCGGCGCGCTGGGCGACGATGCGCCCGGTGCGCACGGCGAAGCCGAAGGCGATGCCGGTGGCGACGCACACCAGCCCCGGCACGATGAAGGCCGCGCGCCAGCCGACCGCCTCGGTCAGCACGCCGGCCACCAGCGCTGCGCCCGCCGTGCCCAGGTTGCCGAACACGCCGTTGATGCCGAGCGCGCGGCCCCGGTTGACCGCGACCCGCACCAGCCACGCGATGCCGACCGGGTGGTAGATCGAGGCGAACGCGCCGATCAGCGTGAGGCCGACCGCGAGCCCAAGCGGCGTATCCGCGAGCCCGGTCAGGATCGCCGACGCCCCGGTGCCGAGGAAGAAGATGGTCATCATGCCCTCGGCGCTCCAGCGGTCGCCGAGCCAGCCGGCGGGCAGCGCCATGGCGCCGAACAGCACGTTGCCGGCGACCGCGAGCAGGACCAGATCGCCATAAGCCAGATGGAACACCGGCTCGAGCGCGAGCACGACGGTCGGGTAGAGCACCATGAACAGGTGCGAATAGGTGTGCGCGACGCTGGCAAAGCCGAGAGCGAGGCGGGAGGCGGGGTCGGACATGGGCCCGACCGTAGCGCGCGCGGCCGCCCCTGTCAGCCCGCGAGCAGGCTGCTGAAAATCCCTGGGCATCGT
>CAZGYG010000121.1:0-4805 GCA_964530335.1 uncultured Rhodospirillaceae bacterium
TGCGGGCAGATGCGGCCGCAGATCTCGGGGAACGTGTTGGTCGCGGCGGCGAGCTCGTAGGCCTCCTCGATACGGCCTTCGGCGGTCAGCTTCAGCCAGTCCGGGATGTTGTTATGGAGCGGGCA
Organism: uncultured Rhodospirillaceae bacterium; assembly: GCA_964530335.1. Classification (GTDB taxonomy): domain Bacteria; phylum Pseudomonadota; class Alphaproteobacteria; order SP197; family SP197; genus VGDP01. The sequence continues at coordinate 126 of CAZGYG010000121.1, forward strand.
GTGGATCTGGCAGAACGGCACGCCGCACTGGGAACAACGTGCCGCCTGCTCGGCCGCCTTGTCCCGGGCGAACTCGCGGTAGATCTCGTCGAAATCGGCGCTGCGCGTCGCCACCGCGCGCTTCTCCGGCGTCGCCTTCGCCAGGTCGACAAATCTGAGCAGGCCAGTGGCCATGTAACCCCTAAACGCCGTCGCCCGACGATGTCGTCCCGTGATGTTAGGCGAGGCAGGCAAGCTATGCCAGCAATTTATGGGCGAAAAGTCAACGACACTGACCTAAAATACCCTCAACCAGACGGCAATCGCCCATCGACGCTCAAGGGCGCTGTATGGCGTCATATAATAGGTCCGTATCGGACTTATATAATCGCCGCCGCTCCTTGGCGCTCAATGCTACGTTCCGCAGCCCGCCGCGCCGCCCGGACTTGCCGTGAGCCTGCTCCACATCGTCGTCCACGCCCTGGTCCAGGGCATCACCGAGTTCCTGCCGATCAGCTCGTCGGCGCACCTGGTCCTGCTGCCCATCGTCACCGGCTGGCCCGACCAGGGGCTGGTCATCGACGTGGCGGCGCATTTCGGCTCGCTCATCGCGGTGCTCGTCTATTTCTGGCGCGACGTGGTTCGCCTGACCGTGGGCTTCTTCCGGTTGCTCGGCGGCCGGCGCGACGACCGCGACGGCCGGCTGGCCCTGTTCATCGCCATCGCCACCGTTCCGGCGGTCGTCGTCGGCCTGGTCATCAAGGAGTTCTTCCCCGGCGGCATCCGCAGCGCCGAGCTGATCGCCTGGAACGCCGTCGTGTTCGGCGTGGCGCTGTGGCTGGCGGACCGGTTCGGGCCCATGCGCCGCGCCATGCACGACCTGGGGTTCGGCGCGGCGTTGGTCATCGGCTGCGCCCAGGCGGTCGCCCTGTTGCCGGGCACCAGCCGATCCGGCATCACCATGATGGCGGCCCGCCTGCTCGGCCTGCACCGCACCGAGGCGGCGCGCTTCTCGTTTCTTCTGTCGATCCCGGCGGTGGCGGGCGCGAGCGTGCTCGAGGGTCTCGAACTCATCCATTCCGGCGACGCGGCGCTGGCAGGGGACGCGGCGCTCAGCGCCGTGCTCACCTTCATCGCGGCGCTCGCCGCCATCGCCTGGCTGATGCGCTGGCTGCGCCAGGCCAGCTTCGCGCCGTTCGTGGTCTACCGGCTCGCCCTGGGCGCGGGCCTGCTCGGCTGGATTTACCTGGGATGAGCCTGCCGATCAGGCCGCCGGTGCTTGCGGTTCGGAGCGGCGGAAGCGCGCGAGGTAGCCGGGCACCACGGCCTCGAGCGCAGTCGGGCGGATACCCAGGTCCCCGAACCCCGCCGCGGCTTGCCCGACCACGTTGTCGCGCCCGAGCAGCAGCACCTGGTCGCGGGTCAGTGGCGGCACCGGCAATAACTGCAGAACGCTCGCCTGGAGCATGGCGAGCGCGCGGGGCACCGGCACAAGGCAACGCCGCCGCCCGGTGGCGTGCAGCACATAGGCCATGAGCTCGCGGAAGGTGTAAACGCGCGGCCCTCCCAGCTCGTAGGTCCGCCCGGCGGACGCCGTATCGTTCAGGCACGCGCGCACGGCCTCGGCCACGTCGTCGACGTGGACCGGCTGGAAGCGGGTGGCGCCGGCGATCACCGGCAACACCGGGCTGATGCGGGCCATGGCCGCGAACCGGTTGAAGAATTGGTCCTCGGGTCCGAACACGATGCTCGGGCGCAGGATGGTCGCGCCGGGGAACGCGGCGCCAACCGCCGCCTCGCCGGCCGCCTTGGTCCGGGCAAAGCGTGACGGCGAAGCCGCGTCCGCGCCGATCCCCGAGACCTGGATCAGCCGGGTGCAGCCCGCGGCCCGCGCCGCGCGCGCCACGTTGCCGGCGCCCGCGACATGGATCGCCTCGAACGTCCGCCCGCCGCCCTCGTAAAGGATGGCGACCAGGTTCACGACCGCGTCCATGCCGGCGACGGCGGCGGCGACCCGGGCTTCGTCGCGCACGTCGGCGCGCGTGAGCGCGATCTGGCCCACGTCCCCCATGGGCTTGAGGAACGCCGCGGCCTGTGGGTCGCGCACGGCGACGCGAACCCGCCAGCCCTCGGCCGCCAGCTTGCGCACCACGTGCCGGCCGATGAAGCCGGAGCCGCCGAAGATCGTTATCGAACGCTGGGCCATGGCTCACCGTCACGCCTGGTCGCCCCAGGGCGCGGGCATCATAACGACGGGTCGTGCCCTGACAAGCCGCGCCGGCCGGCCGCGCGGGCCGGTCGGCCGCGGCGCGCCGAAGTTTCCGTGCCGGAACGGTCCGGGCCGTGGACTTGAAAATTATACTGTATTATGTATATTGGTATGGTGATCGGCGGCGTCAGACCGATTGTCTGGATGGGCTCGAGCCGGATCGACCTGCGGCAATTCCCCGCACGGGTCCGCGGCGATATTGGCAAGGCGCTTTACGCGGCGCAGCACGGCGTCACCGACCCGGCAGTCAAGCCATTGAACTGCGATTCTATCCGCGTCGCAAGGCGCTTGAAGATGATATAGGATATGAAGAACGTTTGGGTTCGGCAAAACAAATATTCGGTGTATATGTTGTTGGGAGAAAGTTATGGATCAATACATATGAGAATGCCAGAAATATTGAACGCGAACGCGTGCGCCGAGATCGTCCTCGCCGCGCTGGCCGACGGCGTCGCGACCGGCCGGGCGAGGCTGGCCAGGTGACCGTCTACGCCGCTCCCCTCGCCGACATGCGCTTCTTGCTCGGCGAGCTGGTCGATCTCGATCGGCTGATCGCGCTCGCCGGAAACAACGCGGATCGGACGGCGATCGATCAGGTGCTCGAGGAGGCGGGGCGCTTCGCCGCCGAGGTGCTGGCGCCGCTCAACGCGCCCGGCGACATCGAGGGTTCACGCCTCGCCAACGGCGTGGTGACGACGCCGGGCGGCTTTTCCGACGCCTACAGGCGGTTCGTCGCGGCGGGTTGGAGCGCTCTGCCCTTCGCGGCCGATCTCGGCGGCCCCGGCCTGCCGCGTGTCGTCGCCACCGCAGCGAACGAGATGTGGGGCGCCGCCAACATGGCGTTCTCGCTCTGCCCGCTGCTGACGCAAAGCGCCGTCGAACTCTTGGCCGTCCACGCGAGCCCGGCGCAGAAGGCGCGCTATCTCGACCACCTCGTCAGCGGGGAATGGACGGCCACCATGTGCCTGACCGAGCCGCAGGCGGGCTCGGATGTCGGCGCGCTCGTCACCCGCGCCGTGCCCGAGGATGGCCGCTACCGCTTGCGCGGCACAAAGATCTTCATCACCTACGGCGAGCACGATCTCGCCGACAACATCGTCCACCTGGTGCTCGCGCGCACACCCGACGCGCCGCCCGGGATCAAGGGCCTCTCGCTGTTCATCGTGCCCAAGTTCCTGGTCGGCGAGGATGGCCGGCGGGGCGCGCGCAACGACTTGCGCGCCCTCGCCCTCGAACACAAGCTCGGCATCCGGGCGAGCCCGACCTGCGTCATGGCGTTCGGCGAGGGCGACGGCGCCCAAGCCGAGCTGGTCGGCGAGGTGAACCAGGGCATGGCCGCCATGTTGACGATGATGAACAGCGCCCGCCTCGTGGTCGGCCTCGAGGGCGTAGGCGTCGCCGAGCGCGCGTACCAGCAGGCGCGCGCCTACGCCGCGGAACGACGCCAGGGGCGTCGGCTGGATGGCCAGCCGGCCCGCCTCATCGACCATGCCGACGTGCGCCGCCTGCTCCTGACCATGAAGGCGGAGACCGAGGCCATGCGCGGCCTTGCCTACCTCGCCGCCGAGCAGATCGACATCGCCCGCCGCGACCCCGACCCGGGGACCCGCGCGCGGGCCGAAGCGCTGGTCGGGCTCCTGACCCCGGTGGTCAAGGGTTACGGCAGCGACCTCGGCTTCGACATCGCCTCCCGCAACATCCAGATCCTGGGCGGCGTCGGCTACATCGAATCGACCGGCGCCCCCCAGCACCTGCGCGACGCACGCGTCGCCGCGATCTACGAGGGCGCCAACGGCATCCAGGCGCTCGACCTCGTGCGTCGAAAGCTGGCGCAGCACGCCGGCCGTGCCGTCCACACCTTCCTCGCGCAACTCGGCGGGTTTGACCGCGAGCTCGCCGAGGCACCCGAACTCGACTCGCTCAGGCGCCGCCTCGGCGAGGGAGTCGACGCGCTCGCCACGGCGACGCGCTGGCTGATCGGGGCGCTCAAGCGCGAGCGCGACGCGGCACTCGCCGGCGCCTCCGACTACCTCAAGCTGTTCGGCGTGGTCGCCTGCGGCTACGTCATGGCGCGCGCGGCGCTGAAAGCACGCGCCCGGCTCGAGGGCGGGAGCGAGGCGCCGCTGCCGCGCGGCTTCTACCAGGCGAAGCTCATCACCGCGCGCATCTTCGCCGACCGCGTGCTGCCGCAAGCCCAGGCGTTGCTCGGTCCGCTTACCAGCGGCGCTGTCCTCCTCCGCGCGATCGACGACGCGCAGCTTTGAGCGTCTAATCCGACATTCCCCAGATGACCTGGCTTCCGAGCGTGAGAGTAGCCATCTGGGCTCCCTTTGGCGATCTGGAGCACGGTGATGGCGGCCCCTCGCTGCCACGACCATCGAACATGGCCTTTCCAGGCCGCTGACGGCTCTGTTTTCCGTTGTCACGGCGCA
>CAZGYG010000122.1:0-3211 GCA_964530335.1 uncultured Rhodospirillaceae bacterium
TGGCGGAGCGGGGGGGATTCGAACCCCCGGTACGGCTTTTGGCCGTACAACGGTTTAGCAAACCGCCGCCTTAAGCCACTCGGCCACCGCTCCTGCCCGCACCGGCTTGCCGCCCGCGGGCAATAGTTGCCGCGTGGCCGCTAGGCCTACTTACGGTCGGCTCGCCGGGCTGTCAAACCTTCGCGCCCGGCTCCGCATTTCAGCAGGCCAGCTACCTCGACAGGCCAGCTACTTCAGCAGGCCAGCTACTTCAGCAGGCCAGCTACTTCAGCAAGATGTTCCCGACCTCGCGCACCTGGACGCGGGCGCGCAGCAGGTAGAAGCCTTGGCTCGCCAGGTGGCTCGGCAGCGCCTGGCTCGCCGGAGCGCCGTTGACGACGACGATGGGCTGCAGCGTCGCCGCCTCCTCGAAGCTGTGCAGCATCTGGCCCCACGCCGTCTGGAGGCGCCGCTCGGCCAGGAGGTCGGCGTAATCCCGCCCGAGCTCACGCAGCAGGAGGAAGTAGCCGTAGAGCAGCCCCTTGTTGCGATAGAAGATGTCGTCGGAAATGAAGTCGAACAGGATCGGCGCGTCCTCGGCGATGCGCTCGTCGGTGGCGGCCGAGGCCGAGCCGAGGTCGGCGGCGATGCGATCGAGCGTCCCGATCAGGTTGTCGGCGCGCCGGTCGAACACAGCGCTTCCGCCGGCCAGCCGGTCGTTGTAGCGCTCCAGCGCCGCGACCGCCGATTGGTACTGCTGCTCGGACGTGGCGGTCGGCAGCCACGACACCGACGGGTCCCACACCCAGACCTTGCCCGAGTACTGGAGCAGGCTGGCCGCGCGTTCCAGGTCCGGGTCGACCTGGCTCGAGCCGCGGGTGCGCCCGAGCAGATCGCGCGATTCCACCGCGAAACGCGCCAGCGCGGCGACGATGCCCTGCTGGAAGTTCGGCATGTTGTCGAGCGCGGCGGAAGGCAGGAAGAACGGATCGTTGGCAACCCACGGATGGCCGTTGATCTCGCGATCGACCAGCGCGGCCGCCAGGGCGATGGCGCGGCTCGACTTGGCGGGCACCTCGGCGTCGGCGAAGTACGCCGGATCGTCGTCGATGGTGTGGATCAGCGCCATGCCGACCGGGTAATAGAGCAGCATCAAGGCGGCGATGACGACGATCGCCCGGCCCAGGCGGCGCATGGTCACGACGCCGCGCAGCCGCGCACGCAGACCTTCCAGCCTCGTACCGTTCTCGCTCAACTTCCGACTCCTGACACTGCCTCGCGGCCAGCGCGATGACCTGGGCACATATGAGGGGCCGCGGGCGCCGCGACAAGCGCCCCGTCAGACGTTCGTGCCCAGACCGTCGACAACGCCGCCGCCGGTCAAGCGGGCGAGCTCGGCCGCCGAGGTCCGGAACACGCAGTAGGGGTGCCCGGCGGCGGCGTAGACGCTGGCGAACCGCCCGAGACTGGCGTCGATCGCAGTTGGCAGCGTCGTGGTGTGCCCGATGGGCGCGACACCGCCGATGGCGAAACCGGTCTCGGCGCGCACCCGGTCCGCGTCCGCTCGACGCGCCGCGTTGCTTGCGCCGAGGGCGCGCGCCAGCACGACACCGTCGCAACGCCGGTCGCCCGCGATCAAGGCGAGCACCAGGCGACCGTCGAGCTCGAACACGAGCGACTTGACGATCGCGCCGAGCGGGCACCCGACCGCCGCCGCGGCGTCCGCCGCCGTGCGCGCCGTTCCGGGCAGCGCCACGATCTCGGCCGCGGAACCCAAGGCGGACAACGCGGCGCGCACCCGCGCGACCGAGGCGCCGGCGAGCGGATCGCTCACCTCGGCACCGGCTTTGTCGCGTCGAACGGCGGAGACACGATCGGGGGTCAGACGTTGGCGAACGCTTGATCCAGGTCGGCGATCAGGTCGTCGGGGTGCTCGAGGCCGACCGAAAGCCGCAGCAGATCGTCGGGCACGCCCGATCCCGGCGGCTCGATGCTCGCGCGGTGCTCGACCAGGCTTTCGACGCCGCCGAGCGAGGTGGCGCGCTTGAATACCTCGAGGCGGCCGTGCACGAGAAGCGCCGCCGCGCGGCCGCCGCGCACGCGCACCGAGATCATGCCGCCGAAGCCGCCGGTCATCTGGCGCGCGGCGATCGCGTGGCCCGGATGATCGGGCAGCCCCGGGTAGAGCACCGCCGCGGCACCGCCAAGCCCTTGAAGATGCTGGGCGATTCGCAACGCCGTCGCCGAGGCCTGGCGCACGCGCGGATACAGCGTGCGCAGGCCGCGCAGCAGCAACCACGCCTCGAACGGCCCCAAAACGGCGCCGTTGTCGTTGCGCGCGTCGATCAGTCGTTGGGCCAAGTCGTCGCGTCCCGTCGCGACGACAAGGACGCCCGCGAGCACGTCGCTGTGGCCGTTGAGGTACTTGGTCGCCGAGTGCATGACGACGTCGGCGCCGAGTTCGATGGGCCGGGTCAGGACCGGGGTCGCCACGGTGCTGTCGACGACGAGCAGCGCGCCCGCTCGGTGGGCGAGCGCCGCCAGCGCGGCGATATCGACCACGTCCCACGTCGGGTTGGCCGGCGTCTCGATCCACACCACGCGGGTCGAGCCCGGCCGGAGGGCACGGGCCACCGCTTCGGGCTCGGTCGCCGGGACGAAGTCGCACGCGAGCCCGCGGGCCGCGCCCTGTTCACGCAGCCAGCGGCCGATGCCGTAGTAGAGCGGCCGTTGGACGACCACGTGGTCGCCGACGCAAAGCGTCTGGAACACGGCGGCGGCGCTCGCCATGCCCGAGGCGAAGGCCAGTGCCCGCGCCCCGCCTTCGAGCGCGGCCAGCACCGCCTCGACCTGGCGGGTCGCGTGGGCCTCGCCGTGCCGGGCGTAGCTCGCGCCGCCGGGGTAGCTGAGATCAGCCTCGCGTTCAAACGTGGTCGACGCGACGATGGACGGAACGATGGCGCGGGTCGCGGGTTCGACCCAGCCGAGCGCCTGGGCGGCGAGGGTCTCGGGCCGCTGGTTGCGCGGATCGGGCATGGCGGATGCAGGGTTTCTATCCGGCGAGCTTCTTGCGCAGGAGCTCGTTGAGCGCCTGGGGGTTGGCCTTGCCGGCCATGGCGCGCATGACCTGGCCGACGAAGAAGCCGAACAGCTTGTCCTTGCCGGCGCGGTACTCGGCCACCTTGGCGGCCTCGCGGGCCATGATCGCCTCGATCGCCGCCTCGATCGCGCC
>CAZGYG010000122.1:3311-4737 GCA_964530335.1 uncultured Rhodospirillaceae bacterium
GCGTCGTAGGCGGAGAGCCCGTAGTCCGCCATGAAGCGCGCCTTCTTGGCATCGGGCAGCTCGGGTAACGTCGCCTTGAGGCCCGCGACCCACGCGGGGTCGAGCCGCAGCGGCAGCAGGTCGGGATCGGGGAAGTAGCGGTAGTCGTGCGCTTCCTCCTTGCTGCGCATCGAGCGCGTTTCGCCCTTGCCCGCGTCGAACAAACGCGTTTCCTGGACGATCGTGCCGCCGGACTCGAGGACTCCGATCTGGCGCCGGGCCTCGAACTCGATCGCGCGCTGCACGAAGCGCACCGAGTTGACGTTCTTGACCTCGCAGCGCGTGTTGAGCGCGCCGCCGGGCCGGCGCACCGAGACGTTGACATCGCAGCGCAGCGAGCCCTCCTCCATGTTGCCGTCGCAGGTGCCGATGTAGCGCAGGATCGAACGCAGCTTCTTCACGTAGATGCCAGCCTCCTCGGCGCTGCGCAGGTCGGGCTCCGAGACGATTTCCATCAGCGCCACGCCGGCGCGGTTGAGGTCGACGTGGCTGGCGGAGGGGTCGATGTCGTGCAGGCTCTTGCCGGCGTCCTGTTCGAGATGGAGCCGCGTGATGCCGATGGTGCGGGTGGAGCCGTCCTTCATGTCGAGGGTGAGCCGGCCCCGCCCGACGATCGGGTTCTGGTACTGGGAGATCTGATAGCCCGCCGGCAGGTCGGGATAGAAGTAATTCTTGCGGTCGAAGATCGAGACCAGGTTGATCTCGGCCTCGAGCGCCAGACCCGTGCGCACCGCCTGCTCGACGCAGCGCCAGTTGATGACCGGCAGCATGCCGGGCATGGCCGCGTCGACGAACGAGACCTGGGTGTTGGGCTCGGCCCCGAACGCGGTGGACGCCCCCGAAAACAGCTTGGCGTTCGAGATGGCCTGGGCGTGGACCTCGAGGCCGATGATGACCTCCCATGGGCCGCTGGCGCCTTCGAGCAAGCCCGCGCTCACGCGACGCCTCCGTCGGGGCGATGGGTGAAGCCGGCGGCGGATTCCAGCGCGGCGCCCGCGGCGAACACGGTTTCCTCGTCGAACGCCTTGCCGATGACCTGGAGACCCAGCGGCAGGCCGTCCTCGGACAGCCCGGCGGGCACCGAGATCGCGGGCAAACCGGCGAGGTTCGCCGGGACCGTGAACACGTCGTTGAGGTACATGGCGACGGGATCGTCCATCTTCTCGCCGATGGCGAACGCGGCCGATGGCGCGGTCGGCGTGACGACCACGTCGACCGTTTCCCACGCCCGGGTGAAATCGCGCAGGATCAGCGTGCGCACGCGCTGGGCCCGCAGGTAATAGGCGTCGTAGTAGCCGGCGGACAAGACATACGTTCCGATCAGCACCCGGCGCTTGACCTCGGCGCCGAAGCCCTGGGCGCGGGTCGCCTCGTACATGCCGTCGAC
>CAZGYG010000123.1:0-4381 GCA_964530335.1 uncultured Rhodospirillaceae bacterium
GTCGTCGTCGTCTTGCCGGCATCGATGTGGGCCATGATGCCGATGTTGCGGTAGCGCTCGAGGGGTGTGACGCGGGCCATGGCGAGGATCCCTGGAGCCCGGCTACCAGCGGTAGTGCGAGAAGGCCTTGTTGGCCTCCGCCATGCGGTGCGTGTCTTCGCGCTTCTTGACCGCCGAGCCCCGGCCCTGCGCGGCGTCCATCAGCTCGTTGCTGAGCCGGCCGGTCATGGTCTGCTCGTTGCGCGCGCGGGCCGCCGCGATCAGCCAGCGGATGGCCAGCGTCTGACGCCGGTCGGTGCGCACCTCGACCGGGACCTGGTAGGTCGCGCCGCCGACTCGGCGGGAGCGGACCTCGAGCGCCGGGCGGACATTGGCGAGCGCGTCGTGGAAGACCTTGACCGGGTCCTGGCCGGACTTCTTCTGGATCGTCTCGAAGGCGCCGTAGAGCGTGGTCTCCGCCACCGACTTCTTGCCCCGGTACATCATGCAGTTCATGAACTTGGTGATGACCAGGTCGCCGAACTTGGCGTCGGGCTGAACCTCGCGCCGCTCGGCGGCGTGACGTCGCGACATTCCCGCCCCCTACTTCGGCCGCTTCGCGCCGTACTTCGAGCGGCGCTGGCGACGCTTCTGCACGCCCTGGGTATCGAGCGTGCCGCGGATGATGTGGTAGCGCACGCCGGGCAGGTCCTTCACCCGGCCGCCGCGGATCATGACGACCGAATGTTCCTGCAGGTTGTGGCCTTCACCCGGGATGTAGCTGGTGACCTCGTAGCCGTTGGTCAGCCGCACGCGCGCGACCTTGCGCAGCGCCGAATTGGGCTTCTTCGGCGTGGTCGTGTAGACGCGCGTGCACACGCCGCGCTTCTGCGGGCAGGCCTCGAGCGCCGGCACCTTGTTGTGGGCGCGCCGGGTTTCGCGCGGCTTGCGCAGCAGTTGGTTAATCGTCGGCATCCGGCGTAATCCTTCGTCTTTACCTTCGTTCGCCCCGGCAACCCACGGCAAAAACGGGCCACGGCCCCCTGGCCGACGGCCCGGCGCGTACGACGTCGTCAGTTGAGACCCGCCTAGTCGGCGCGGAGCCCTGGCACGAAAGCCGACCGACCCGCCCCGAAAAGAGCGCGCATACTATTCACGGGTCGGAACGGCGTCAAGCCCCAACGCCCGGCAATTTCCGGAGGATAGCGGCCGCCACCGACAGCCGGCGGCCGTCGCGTCGCGTCTATGATGCGACAGCTTCCTCCTCGCCGCTTTCGGCCGCCGCTGCGCGGGCCGCCAGCGCGGCGCGGTCCCGCTCGGCCGCGATCGCCTTCATCCGGGCGACAAATCCGCCGGTTCCGGCCGGAATCAGGCGCCCGACGATGACGTTCTCCTTCAGCCCTTCCAGCCGGTCGACCTTGCCCGCCACCGCGGCCTCGGTCAGCACCCGGGTGGTTTCCTGGAACGAAGCCGCCGAGATGAACGACTTGGTCTGCAGCGAGGCCTTGGTGATGCCCTGGAGCACGGGGTGCGACTGGGCCGGAGCGCCGCCGTCCGCGACGACCCGTTCGTTCGTGGCGTCGAACTCGCGGCGATCGACCTGCTCGCCCACCAGATACGTCGTGTCTCCCGGCGCCGTGATCTCGATCTTCTGGAGCATCTGGCGGCAGATCACCTCGATGTGCTTGTCGTTGATGCGCACGCCCTGAAGCCGGTAGACCTCCTGGATCTCGTTGACCAGGTAGCTGGCCAGCGCCTCGACCCCGAGCACCCGCAGGATGTCGTGGGGCACCGGGTTGCCGTCCATGATCGGGTCGCCCCGCTGCACGTGGTCGCCTTCGTGCACCAGGATCGCCTTGCCCTTCGGGATCAGGTATTCGGTCGGCTCCTGCTTGGAGTCGTCCGGCTCGATCGCGACGCGCCGCTTCGCCTTGTAGTCCTTGCCGAACACGACCCGGCCGTCGACCTCGGCGATGAGCGCCGCGTCCTTCGGCCGCCGCGCCTCGAACAGCTCGGCGACCCGGGGCAGGCCCCCCGTGATGTCGCGCGTCTTGCCCGATTCGCGCGGAATCCGCGCGATGACATCGCCCGCCCTGACCACCGTGCCGCTGTCGACGACCAGGATGACGTTCACGGCCAACGGGTACGTGGCCTCGACGCCCTTGCGCACCTCGACCGTGTGGCCCTTGGCGTCCTTGAGCTCGATGCGCGGGCGCAGCTTCGAGCCGCTCGGCTGCATGCGCCAGTCGATAACGACACGGCTGGTCACGCCGCTCGCCTCGTCCGCGATCTCGCGCATGCTGACGCCCTCGACCAGATCCTCGAGGGCCGCGAAGCCGTCGACGTCGGCGACGATAGGATCGTTGTACGGATCCCATTCGGCCAGTCGCATGCCCTTCTTGACTCGCGCGTTCGGCTCGACCAGCAGGCGGGCGCCGTAGGGCAGCTTGCGGTAGCGCGCGCGCTCGACACCCTTGCTGTCGAAGATCACAAGGTCCCAGTTGCGGTTCATGACCACGAACTGGCCCTTGCTGTCGCGGACCAGCCGGGTGCTCTGGACGCTGATCACGCCGTCGGACGTGGCCTCGATCGAGGATTGCTCGAGCTTGCGCTGGGCCGTGCCGCCGATGTGGAACGTACGCATGGTGAGCTGGGTGCCCGGCTCGCCGATCGACTGGGCGGCGATGACCCCGACCGATTCGCCGATGTTGACGGTCGTGCCGCGCGCCAGGTCGCGCCCATAGCACTTGGCGCACACGCCGACTTCGCTGCGGCACGTCAGCACCGAGCGGATCCTCAACGATTCGGGGCCGGCGTTGGTGATCCGGTCGGCCGCCACCTCGTCGATCAGCACGCCGGCGGCGACGATCACGACGTTGCGCTCGCGCTCGCGCACATCACGCGCGGCCGTGCGGCCGAGGATGCGCTCGACGAGCGGCACCAGCACCTCGCCGCCCTCGACCACCGCCGCGGTCTCCAGCCCCTGATCGGTGCCACAGTCGTCCTCGACGATGATGCAATCCTGCGCCACGTCGACCAGACGCCGGGTGAGGTAGCCCGAGTTGGCGGTCTTGAGCGCCGTGTCGGCCAGGCCCTTGCGCGCGCCGTGGGTCGAGTTGAAATACTCGAGCACCGTCAGCCCTTCCTTGAAGTTCGCGATGATCGGCGTCTCGATGATTTCGCCCGAAGGCTTCGCCATCAGGCCGCGCATGCCCGCGAGCTGCTTGATCTGGTTCGGCGAGCCGCGCGCGCCCGAATGGGCCATCATGTAGATCGAGTTGAGAGGCCGCCGCCGCTTGGTCTTGGGGTCGACGATCTCGGTCGACTCTAGGCCGTCCATCATTTCCTTGGCCACCTGGTCGGTGCAGTGCGACCAGGCGTCGATCACCTTGTTGTACTTCTCGCCCTTGGTGATGACGCCGTCCTGGTACTGCTGCTCGAACTCCTTGACCTGCTCCTGGGTCTGGCGCACCAGCTCGCCCTTGCCCGGCGGGATGACCATGTCGTCCTTGCCGAACGAGATGCCCGCGCGACAGGCGTAGGTGAAGCCCATCGCCATGATCCGGTCGCAGAAGATCACCGTGTCCTTCTGGCCGCAGTGGCGGTAGACGACGTCGATGACTTCGCCGATCTCCTTCTTGGTCAGGACCCGGTTGATCAGGTCGAACGAGATCGCCGGGTTGCGCGGCAGCAGTTCGGACAGAAGCGCGCGGCCCGGGGTCGTCTTGACTGTGCGGGTCAACGCGTGGCCCTTGGCGTCGACGCCCGTGTGGCGGAACCTGATGCGGGTGTGCAGCGTCACCGCCTTGGCCGCCAGCGCGTGCTCGAGTTCGCCGATGGTGGCGAACGCCATGCCGTCGCCCGGTTCGTCGGGCACCTCCAGGGTCAGATCGTAGAGCCCGAGCACGATGTCCTGGCTCGGCACGATGATCGGCTTGCCGTTCGCCGGGCTCAGGATGTTGTTGGTCGACATCATGAGCACCCGCGCCTCGAGCTGGGCCTCGATCGAAAGCGGCACGTGAACCGCCATCTGGTCGCCGTCGAAGTCGGCGTTGAACGCGGCGCACACCAGCGGGTGGAGCTGGATCGCCTTGCCCTCGATGAGCACCGGCTCGAACGCCTGGATGCCCAGCCGGTGCAGCGTCGGCGCCCGGTTCAGCAGCACAGGGTGCTCGCGGATCACCTGCTCCAGGATGTCCCAGACCTCGGGACGCTCCTTCTCGACCAGGCGCTTCGCCGCCTTGATGGTCGGCGCCATGTTGTAGAGCTCGAGCTTGGCGTAGATGAACGGCTTGAACAGCTCGAGCGCCATCTTCTTGGGCAGCCCGCACTGGTGGAGCTTCAGGTAGGGTCCGACCACGATGACCGAGCGCCCGGAGTAGTCCACCCGTTTGCCCAGGAG
>CAZGYG010000124.1:0-4224 GCA_964530335.1 uncultured Rhodospirillaceae bacterium
AGTGGGACGGCGTGCTGTCGTCGCCGCCAACGTCGTGCTACGACGCCGCACGACGACGGGGAGACTCTCGATGGCCAAGGCCGACCTCGGCGCCTACGTGGCGACCGTCGAGACCAGGGTGGACAGCCACTACCCGGACGGCGTGGTCTCGCTCGGCACGATTCTGGAGCTGTTCGGCATGGCCGGCGGCAAGCTCGCCTACATGCTCGATGGCGACGCGGGGCTGATGCGGGCGTTCGACAATGTCGAGTTCCTGGCGCCGGCGTACCAGGGCGACTACGTGCGGGTGACGGCGCGGCTGCTCGCGGTCGGGCGCACGTCGCGCAAGCGTTCCTACGAGGCCCACGTCGTCGCGCGCGCTCACGGCATCGGCTCGGCGCCGTCCCACGGCGCCATGCTCGATCCGCCGATCCTGATCGCGCGGGCCACGGGCACCACGGTGACCCCGCTCGAGAACCAGCGGCTCACGCCGCCCGAATTGCGGCCCAAGTCGTGATGGCACCCTGGCCCTGAGGCCTCGCCCGTGACGCGGCCCGACCTCGGGCGGCTGTTGCGCCCGCGCGGCATCGCGTTCGTCGGCGCGTCCGAGGACACGGCGCGCTACGGCGGTCGGGCGCTGCGCTACGCGCTCGACGCCGGGTTCGCCGGCGCCATCGCGGCGGTCAACCCCAAGTATCCCAGCCTGTTCGGCCGGCCGTGCCATCCCACCCTCGACGCCGTGCCCGAGGCGATCGACGTGGCGGTCGCCCTGGTCGGTCCCCAGCGGATTCCGGCCCTGATGGCCGAATGCCGGGTCAAGGGCGTGGGGTTCCTCGTCGTCGTCGGCGCCGTCGCCGAAGCGGACGCGGCCAGGCTGCGCGCCGAGGCGCGGGACGTCGGTCCGCGCATCGTCGGCCCCATGTCGGTCGGTGTCGTCGTGCCGCCGGCCCGCGCGGCGATGGCGATTTCGAGCGGGCTCCTCGACGGTCCGCCGCGCGCCGGCCGCGTCGCCGTCGTCTCGCAGAGCGGCGGCATCCTGGGCGCCGTGATCGACCGCGCGCGCGCAAGCCGGGTCGGGTTCTCGGCCCTGGTGTCGAGCGGGCAGGAGCTCGACCTCGGCACGGTGGACTATGTCGCCGCCCTGCTCGACGACGAGGCAACCCGCGTCGTCGCCGCCTACTTCGAGGATCTGGACGACTGGCCCGGGTTCCTCGACCTCGCGCGCGCGGCGCGGGCGCGGGGCAAGACCGTGCTCGCGCTGGTCGCCGGCCGCACCACGGCGGGTGAGGCCGCGGCGCTTTCCCACTCGGGGCGCGTCGCCGGAAACGCCCAGGTGGTCGCCGCCGCGCTCGCCCGGCACGGCGCAGTCGCGATCGCCGACATCGACGACCTGCACGTCACCGCCGGCGCGCTCGCCGGGAACGGCGTCGCGCCGGGGACCGGGCTCGCCGTGGTGTCGTTGTCCGGCGGCTACGCCGTCGTTCTCGGCGACCTCTTGAGCGACGCGGGCGTGCCGCTCGCTGGCCTGGGCGAGGCGACGATCGAGCGGCTGCGGGGCGTCAACGCCCGGCCAGCCAACCCGCTGGACGCCGCCGGCAGGGGTGAGCCGGGAGACGAGGCCGAGAACCTGCGCCTGGCGCTCGAAGCGTTCGACGCCGATCCGGCGGTCGGCGCGGTGCTCTATGGCGAAACCGCGTTCCTCGATCCCGCCAGCGCGGTGCCGGTGCTGGTCGGCCACGCGCGGAAATCGAAGAAGCCGCTCGCCGTGTGCTGGCAGTCCGGCCCCGGCATCGGCGCGATCCTCGGCGCGCTCAACGACGGCGGTGTGGTGGCGGTCGACACGCCGGATCGGATAGCCCGGACCCTGCGCGCCCTGTGGGATCGTGCGGCGTGGCGCGAGGTGCCGCCGGCCGAAACCACGACACCCGCGTTCGACCTGGCGGCGCTGCCCGCGGGCCTGGTCGCCGAGCCGACCGCGCGCCGGCTGGTCGCGGCGTATGGCTTGAACCTCGTGGCCCAGCGCGACGTTCCGGCCGGCGGCGATGTCGGCGCGGCGGCGCTCGGCTTCCCGGCGGTGCTGAAGGGCATCGTGCCGGGCGTGGCGCACAAGACCGAGCACGGGTTGGTGCGCCTGGGTCTCGGCGGCGCGGACGAGGTACGCGCCGCCGCCGCCGCCATGGCCGCGGCCAACCCTGCGCTCCAGGGCTTCGTCGTCCAGGCGAGCGCGACGGGGCTCGAGTTCTTGCTCGGGGTCAAGAACGACGCGCGGCTCGGCGCGGCGGTCGTGCTCGGCTTTGGCGGCGTCCTGGCCGAGGCGATGGACGCCCGCGCCGTGGCGCTGGCGCCACTCGATCGCGCCGAGGTGGCGGCGATGATCGAGCGCGTCGATCGCCACCGCCTGCTCGACGGCTGGCGCGGTTCTCCGCCGCTCGCGCGCGAGGCGCTGGTCCGGGCCATGCTCGCGCTCGGCCGGCTCGCGTGGGAGCAGCGGGAACGCCTGGCCGAACTCGACCTGAACCCGATCGTCGTCACGCCCACGGCGGCGCTGGTCGTCGACATCGCCGTCGTGCTCCGCTGACCTGCCGCCTTGTCGGCCCGCCGGGCCGTCGCTATGAAGGGGTGGGAGGGCGGACCATGCAGTACGTGAACCTCGGCGCCACCGGTCTCAAGGTCAGCCGCATCTGCCTCGGCATGATGACCTACGGCGACCCGAAATGGCGGCCGTGGACGCTGGGCGAGCGCGCGGCGCGGCCGTTCATCCGGCGCGCGCTCGATCGCGGCATCAACTTCTTCGACACCGCCGACATGTATTCGCGGGGCGCGAGCGAGATCGTCCTCGGCAACGCGCTCAAGACCATGACCCGGCGCGAGAACGTCGTCGTCGCGACCAAGCTGTTCAACCCGATGAGCGACGACCCCAACGATCGCGGCCTGTCGCGCAAGCACGTCATGGCCTCGATCGACGCCTCGCTCAAGCGGCTCAAGATGGACTACGTCGACCTCTACCAGATCCACCGCTGGGACGACGAGACGCCGATCGAGGAGACGATCGCGGCGCTCGACGACGTGGTGCGGGCGGGCAAGGCGCTCTACCTCGGCGCCTCGTCGTGCTACGCGTGGCAGTTCGCCAAGGCGCTCTACCTGGCCGACGCCATGGGCGCCGCGCGCTTCGTCGCCATGCAGCCGCACTACAACCTGGTCTACCGCGAGGAGGAGCGCGAGATGCTGCCGCTGTGCCAGGCGGAGGGCATCGGGGTGATCCCGTGGAGCCCGCTCGCCCGCGGGTTTCTCACGGGCAGCCGCAAGCGCGGCCAGCGCAAGCCGAGGGCGACCGTGCGGGCGCGGAGCGACGATTGGGCCGAGGGGCTCTACTTCAAAAGCGAGGACTTCGACGTGCTCGACCGGGTCCTCGCCGTGGCCAAGCGGCGCAGGGTCAAGCCCGCCCAGGTCGCGCTCGCCTGGATGCTCGCCAAGCCGGGGATCACCGCGCCGATCATCGGCGCGAGCCGCGTCGGCCACATCGACGACGCCGTCGGCGCGCTCGACCTCGCGCTCGACGACGCGGAAGTCCAATCCCTGGAAAAGCCCTACCGCCCGCACCCTGTGCTGGGCATGTGACCGCCGGGCTCTGGGCGATCACAGGTCGTAGACCAGCCGGGGCAGCGTGCGGCCGGTAATCGAGCCGGATGGCGCTCGGCCGGCGGCGCGCGCGCCCATGCACCGATAGAACGGCAAAGCCCCCGGATCGGCCTCGATGACGAGACGGCGGTAGCCGACGCGGCGGGCCTCGGCGGTCATGTGGTCGAACATCGTCCTGCCGACGCCCTTGCCGATGAACGGCGGATCGACGAAGAACAGCAGCACGTCGGCATCGCCGTCGCTCAACGGCCCGAAGGCATAGATGGCGGCCGGCACGCCCTCCGCTTCGGCGACGAAATAGGCACCGGTCGCGACAGCGTCGGGGCGCAAGGTGAGCTCGTCACGGCACTTGGCCATGAACTCGTCGTCGTAACCCCAATACGCCTTGGAACGCAGGGCGAGCGCGCTCAAGCCCGCGCATTCGTCGGCGCGCGCGCGTCGGAACGTGACGCGGGCGGGGGCCACGGCCGCTACTTGCGCCGGGGCAGGGGCGCGGTGCCGGCCAGCACGGTGCGCGCCGCCGCCCACGCCGCGGTCGTGGCCGCGCGCAGCGCCCAGCCGTCCTTGGCCAGCACGCGCGCCCAGGCGCCGGCGTCGCCGGGTAGC
>CAZGYG010000125.1:0-4048 GCA_964530335.1 uncultured Rhodospirillaceae bacterium
TTGCGCAAGCCCTATCCCCCGATCGAGGCGTACGCCACGACCATGCTCGAGGTCGGCGGCGGGCACCAGGTCTACGTCGAGCAATCGGGCAACCCCAAGGGCAAGCCGGTGGTGTTCGTCCACGGCGGCCCGGGCGGCGGCACGGACCCGGCGTACCGCTCGCTGTTCGACCCCGCGGCCTACCGCATCGTGCTGTTCGACCAGCGCGGCTGCGGCAAGTCCACGCCCCACGCCGCGCTCGACGACAACACGACCTGGCACCTGGTCGCCGATATGGAGGCGATCCGCCGGCACCTGGCGATCGATCGCTGGCTCGTGTTCGGCGGCTCGTGGGGCTCGACCCTCGGCCTCGCCTACGCGGAGAAACACCCGGAGCGCGCCACCGGCCTGATCCTGCGCGGCATCTTCCTGCTGAGAAGCGCCGAGATCCTGTGGTACTACCAGGAAGGCGCCTCGTGGCTGTTCCCCGACCTGTGGCAGGCGTTCCTGGCGCCGATCCCCGAGGCCGAGCGGGGCGACCTGGTCGCCGCGTACCACCGCCGGCTGACCGGCGACGACGAGGCGGTCAAGCTCGCGTGCGCCCGGGCGTGGAGCACGTGGGAAGGGTCGACGATCTCGCTCCTGCCCGACGTCGAACGTATCAAGCGCTTCGCCGGCGACACCTTCGCCACCGCCTTCGCGCGCATCGAGAACCACTACTTCCACAACCGCGGCTTCTTCACGTCGGACACGTGGCTGCTCGACAACGCGCACCGGCTCAAGGACGTGCCGGGGGTCATCGTCCAGGGGCGCTACGACATGGCGACCCCGGTCAGGTCGGCGTGGGACCTGCACAAGGCGTGGCCCCAGGCCGACTTCCACATCGTCCCCGACGCCGGGCACGCGTACTCGGAGCCCGGCATCCTGTCGCGCCTGATCGAAGCGACCGACCGGTTCCGGGCCTGACGGCCCGCCCCGTCGGCCCACCGCAGCGAGGTTCCCATGCGAGTGGCACTGGTGATCTTCGCCACCGTGTTCCTGGCCGAGCTTGGCGACAAGACGCAGCTCGCGACGTTGCTGTTCGCCGCCGGCCGTCAGGCGTCGCCAATCGTCGTGTTCGTTGCGGCGGCCGCCGCCCTGGTGACCGCGACGGCGCTCGCGGTCGTGCTCGGCACCGTGGCGGAGCGTTACCTCGCAATGATCCCGCTCAAGCTCATCGCCGGCGTAGGTTTCGTGCTGATCGGCGGCTGGACGATCTGGGGCCACTTCCAGGGCTGAGGGCTGCCGGGCAGGGCTGAGGGCAGCCGGGGTCCTGGTCGTGCCCATCGCCAAGCTAGCCACGAATATACCCGATCGCGTGCGGACTGTTCGAGTCCCGAAGCGCCCTTCCTGGCGTCCCGTCCGGCGTGCATACTTCCCGGGCCGCAGGGTAGGGCGCCGCGAGGGTTGGGGCCTGACGTCCGTTGGGAGCCAACCAAGGAGGAGACGACGATGGCAAAGACCTACACCGGAAGCTGCTTCTGCGGCGCCGTGGCGATCGAGGCGGAGGGAGATCCCGCCGCCATGGGCTACTGTCACTGCCAATCGTGCCGGCACTGGTCGGCGGGGCCGATCAACGCCTTTACGCTCTGGCCCACCGCGAACGTCAAGGTCACCAAGGGTCAGGGGGACCTCGCCACCTACAAGAAGACCGACCGCAGCCACCGGCAATACTGCCGCCGTTGCGGCGGGCACGTCATGACCGCCCATCCGGGCTGGAACCTTATCGATGTCTACGCCGCGATCCTGCCCGACCTCGCGTTCGAGCCGAAGGTGCACGTCCATTACGCCGAGAAGGTCATCCCCATGCGGGACGGCCTGCCCAAGTTCAAGGACGTGCCGGCCGAGATGGGCGGCTCGGGCGAGACGCTGGCGGAATAGCGCGGAAAAGGTCTAGCCATGCCCGTGATGATCGTGACGGGGGCGGGGCGGGGCATCGGTGCGGCGATCGCCACGCTGGCCGGCGAGCGCGGCTGGGACGTGGCGGTCAACTACAGCCGCGCCAAGGACAAGGCCGAGGCGGTCGCCGCCGGCATCCGTGCCCGGGGGCGCAAGGCGATCGCGGTCAAGGCGGACGTCGGCGTGGAATCCGACATCGTCGACATGTTCAAGCGCGTCGACGGCGAGCTCGGCACGGTCGGCGCGCTGGTCAACAACGCGGGCATCGACTACGAGAGCCTGATCGCCGACGCCGAGCGTCCGGGCATCGATCGCGTGCTCGCCGTCAACGTGGTCGGGCTGATCCTCTGCTCGCGCGAGGCGGTGCGCCGCATGTCGACCGCGCGGGGCGGCGCCGGCGGCACGATCGTCAACATCGGCTCGATCTCGGCGCGCAGCGGCGGTCTGCCCAAGGACGGCGTCTACACCGCCTCGAAGGGCGCGGTCGACTCGTTCACCCACGCGCTCTCGAACGAGGTCGCCCGCGAGGGCGTGCGGGTGGCGTGCATCCGCCCGGGGCTCATCCACACCGAGATCTTCGACACCAACCTGGGGATCGAGCAGGTTCAGGAAATGGGGCGGCGCACCGTGCCCATGGGCCGCATCGGCCAGCCGCGCGAGATCGCCACCGCCGCCGTGTGGCTGTGTTCCGAGGACGCCTCCTACGTCAGCGGCTTCACGCTCGACGTGAGCGGCGGACGATGACCGAACCCCATCGCAGCCTCTGGCTGCGCCAGGCGCTGGCCGACGACGCGGCCGTAGCGCCGCCGCTGGTCGGCGAGGCCCGCGCCGACGTGGCCATCGTCGGCGGCGGCTACCTGGGGCTGTGGACCGCGCTCGAGCTCAAGGCGCGCGAGCCCGCGCTCGACGTCGCCATCGTCGAGCGCGACATCTGCGGCGCCGGGGCCAGCGGCCGCAACTCGGGGTTCGTGCTCAACCTGTGGGCCAAGTTCCTGAGCCTCGAGCGCCTGATGGGCAGCGACGAGGCTCGCCGCATCGGCGCCGTCGCGGCGGCCGACGTGGCCGAGATCGGCCGCTTCTGCGCGGCCAACGGCATCGACGCGGAGTACCGGCGGGTCGGCTGGCTGTGGGGCGCCACCTGCCTGGCCCAGGCGGGCGCGTGGAATCCGGTGATCGAGGCGCTCGCGCGCTCCCAGATCACGCCGTTCCAGGCCGTCCCGGCCAAGGACATCGCCGCCCGCTGGGGCATCGATGGCCTCGCCGGCGGCGGGGTGCTCGAGCCGACCTGCGCCACCGTGCACCCGGCCAGGCTCGCGCGCGGGCTGCGGCGCGTGGCCCTCGCCCGCGGCGTCCGCGTCTTCGAGGGTTCCGAGATGACCCGGCTCGTGCGCGGCGCGCGGCCCGCGGTCGTCACCGCCCGGGGTGCGCTCCGGGCCGATCGGATCGTGCTGGCGATGAACGCCTGGGCGGCGGCGTTCCGCGCGTTGCGCGGTTCGTTCGTCGTGGTCGCCGGCGATGCCGCGATGAGCGCGCCGATCCCGGACCGTCTGGCGGCGATGGGCTGGGCCGAGGGGCCGGCGATCACGGATTCGCGCGCCATGATCGTCGGCATTCGCAACACGGTCGACGGCCGGGTCAAGTTCGGCAAGGGCAACGGGGCCATGGCGTTTGGTGGACGCGTCGGCGCGTTCTTCGATGGACCGGCCCGCCGCCTCGACCTCATCCAGAAGGAATTCGCCCAGGCGGTCCCGCGGCTCGCCGACGTTGCTCCGGCCGAATCCTGGTCCGGGCCGGTCGACCGCACCGCGTCCGGCCTGCCGTTCTACGGGCCGTTGCCCGGCAGCGAGACGATCTTCTTCGGTGTCGGTTTCTCGGGCAATGGCGTCGGCCCGACCCGGCTCGGCGCACGCATCCTTGCCTCGCTCGCGCTCGGGGTCCGCGACGAATGGTCGGGCTCGCGGCTGGTCCGCCCGCCCGAGGCGTCGTTCCCGCCCGAACCTTTCCGCTCCATCGGCGGCGCCCTGGTCCGCCGCGCGGTCATGCGCAAGGACCGGCTCGACCACGCCGGGCGTCCGGTCGATCCGATCACGCGGGCGCTCACGGGCCTGGTGCCCGGCGGCGTCAGCCCGAC
>CAZGYG010000126.1:0-4011 GCA_964530335.1 uncultured Rhodospirillaceae bacterium
CGATCCCGGCGTCGTCGCCTCGGGCTGGGTGCCGGCCTACGCGGCTTCCGGCGCGCCCGCCGCCTGGTTCTTCTCGCGCGGCTGCTGATCGGCCGGAACGCCCGCGATCAGCACGTCGATCTCGGCCTGGCGCGCGCTGTGACCGTTGATGATGGCGCTCGCCTGGTCGATCAGTTGGCGCGCCTCGCGGGCGCCGTTCGACGCCGCGAGGGCCAACGCCGGCGCATCGCTTGTGGCGCCGGCCTTCTCGATGGCCGCCACGACGCCCAGGATCGCGCGGTCGATCTCGGCGACCGTTTCGTCGAACGGCAGGCGGTACACGACCGGCGAGCACGCGTAGGCGGCGATCGCCAGGGCCTTGTGACGAAATCCGCCGTGGTGGAAGTGCCCGACGTAGCTCAGCGGCCGCCACCCCCGCACGTCGTCGATGAACTCGGGCGACTGCTCGAGCATCTCCATGAGCATGACGACTTCGTTGAAGTGGTTGAGGTAGTCCGTCGCCAGCAACGTTTCCTCGTTGATGTTCGTGCCGCGAACGAGCTCGCGGTACACCGCCGCGTCCAAAGGGCGCTGGGGCGGATCGGTCAGGGTTGGCTGTCCGGCAAGGTTGTTCATGGTCGTGATGCGGTCTTCCCGGCCCATAGCAACGCATTCGGGCTAACGTCCCGTTAAGGTTGGACGGCGGCGGTTCGACCGCCCTGGTCCCTGGCCGGCCGGTTTGCTACAAACTCGGGCTTCGGGGGGAGGAAACGGCCATGAAATCGCACGCTCGGGTCGTGGTGGTCGGAGGCGGGGTGGTCGGGGTCAGCATCCTCTACCACCTGACCAAGAAGGGCTGGCGCGACGTCGTGCTGGTCGAGAAGTCCGAGCTCACCCACGGCTCGACCTGGCACGCGGCCGGGCTCCTGCCGCTGTTCAACATGAGCTACTGCGTCGGCCAGATGCACAAGTACTCGGTCGACCTCTACAAGTCGCTCGAGGCGGAGACCGGCCAGGACGTGAGCTTCCACGTCACCGGCAACCTGCGGCTCGCGACCAACCGCGAGCGCATGGACGAATACAAGAAGTATTGCGGCACCGCGAACACGATCGGCGTGCCGTTCGAGATGATCGGCGTCGCCGAGATCAAGAAACTGTGGCCCCTGTGCGAAACCGCCGGCTTGGTCGGCGCGCTCTATCACCCGCACGACGGTCACATCGCCCCGGCCGACCTGACCCAGGCGCTGGCCATCGGCGCGCGCAACGGCGGCGCCGAGATCTACCGCCAGACCGAGGTCAAGGACATCCGGCAATCCCCGTCGGGCGAATGGCGGGTGGTCACGACCCAGGGCGACATCGCGTGCGACATCGTGGTGACCGCGACGGGAAGCTGGGCGCGCCAGGTCGCCAGTTTGGTCGGGCTCGACATCCCGGTGATCCCGGTCGAGCACCAGTACCTGGTCACCGACGAGATCCCCGAGCTGGTGGCGCGCAAGAAGGCCGGGCTGCCCGAGCTCGCGGTGCTGCGCGAATCCGACGCCTCGTACTACATGCGCGAGGAGCGCCAGGGTCTCATCCTCGGCCCCTACGAGAAGGGCGCGCCGGCGTGGGGCGTGGACGGGGTGCCGGCGGATTTCGGCCAGCAGCTCCTGCCGCCGGACATCGACCGGCTCCATCCGCACATCGAGGCCGCAATGAAGCGCGTGCCCGTGTTCGAGAAGGCCGGCATCAAGGACTGCATCAACGGTCCGATCCCCTACACCCCCGACGGCGGGCCGCTGATCGGGCCGGCGTGGGGGCTCAAGAACTACTGGCTCGCCGAGGGCTTCAGCTTCGGCATCACCGCGGCCGGCGGCGCCGCGCGGGTCCTGGTCGATTGGATCGTCGAGGGCGACCCGGGCACCGATCCCTACGACGTCGATCCGCGCCGCTTCGGCGCCTACGCCAACCAGGCGTACACCAAGGCGAAGAACGAGGAGGCCTACGAGCACATCTTCGTCATCCACTACCCGCTCGAGGAACGCCCGGGCGCGCGCCCGGCCAAGGCCCCGCCCTGCTACGACCGGCAGAAGGCGCTGGGCGCCGTGTTCGGCCAGAAGTTCGGCTGGGAGCGCGCCAACTGGTTCGCGCCGTCCAGGGCCAAGGCGAAGGACCACTACAGCTTCCACCGCACCAATTTCTTCGAGCCGGTGCGCGAGGAATGTCGCGCCGTGCGCGAGCGCGTCGGGCTCCTGGACCTGACCGGGTTCTCCAAGTTCGAGGTCTCCGGCCCGGGCGCGGAACGCATGCTCGACGGCATGGTCGCGAACCGGCTGCCGCAGAAGGTCGGACGCACGGGGCTGGCCCATCTGCTGACCGACAAGGGCGGCGTGGTCAGCGAGTTCACGATCACCCGGCTGGCGCCCGACCGCTTCTACATCGTCTCGGCGGCGGCGGCCGAACGCCACGACTTCGACGAGCTGTGGCGGCGTCTGCCCACGGACGGCAGCGTGCGCCTCGACAACCTGACCCAGGCGTGGGGCGTCCTGGTCGTCGCCGGGCCCCGCAGCCGCGACGTGCTGGACCTGATCACCCGCTCCGACGTGACCAACGCCGCGTTCCCCTGGCTCACCGCCCAGGACATCGCGATCGGCATGGCCCCGGTGCGCGCCATGCGGGTCAACTTCGTCGGCGAGCTCGGCTGGGAGCTCCACCACCCGCTAACCTACCAGAACCACATCTGGGACCGGATCATGGACGCGGGTCGCGGCTTCGACATCAAGCCGTTCGGCATCCGGGCGATGGATTCGCTCCGCGTCGAGAAGAGCTACAAGTACTGGCGGGTCGACCTGACCACCGAGTATTCCGCCTGGCAGGCAGGCCTCGATCGCTTCATCCGGCTCGACAAGGGCGACTTCCCCGGGCGTTCCGCCCTGCTCGCCGAGCGCCAGCAGGGTGTGCCGCGCAAGCTGGTCACGCTCGCTTGCGCGGTCAGGAACGCCGACCCCTTCGGCAACGAGCCGATCTGGGCCGGTCACGCCATGATCGGCCGCGCGACCTCGGGGGCCTACGGCTACACCGTGGGTAAGAGTCTTGCGTTGGCCTACGTCGACGCCAAGCACACCGCGCCAGGCACCAAGCTCAAGATCGAGATCCTCGGCCGCCGTTACCCGTGCACCGTCATCCCCGACAGCCCATGGGACCCCGACAACGCCCGCCTCAGAGGCTAAAAAGGGGACGCTACCCTTTTTCCAATGCCGTCATCGACCAATGCCGTCACCGAAAGGACGTCCATGACCAGCAACATCGCCCGACTCAGCCCCGCGCGCGACAGCGTGCGTGACGCCCGCATCGACCTCGCCGCCGCGTACCGGCTCGCCAACCTGTTCGGCTACGACGACGGCATCTGGAACCACTTCACCCTCGCGCTTCCCGGCGAAGACCGCTTCCTGGTCAAGCCCCACGGCCTCTTGATGTCCGAGGTGACCGCCAGCAACCTGATCGTCGTGGCGGCGGACGGCGCGGTCCTCGAGGGCGATGGCTTCGTCGAGCGCACCGGGTTCTGCATCCACTCGCGCATCCACGCGCTGATCCCCGAGGCGCGCTGCGTCATCCACGCCCATCCGCCCCACGCCACCTGGCTCGCCGATTGCCATGACGCGCGGCTCGAGATGATCGACCAGGACAGCCTGCGGTTCCTCGATCGCGTCGCCTACGACGATGCCTACCAGGGGCTCGCGCTCGACGAAACCGAGGGCGAGCGCATGGCGCGGGCGTTCGCCGGCAAGACCATCCTGCTCAGCCGCAACCACGGGCTGACCGTCGTGGCCGTGACCGTCGCCGAGGCGTTCCACGATTTCCACTACTTCGAGTACGCGTGCGTGCGCCAGTACCGCGTCGCCGTCTCGGGCTACCAGCCGGCGCCGATGCCCAAGCACGTGCTCGACCGCATCCGCGGCAACGCGAAGCCCTCGGGCCCCGACGACTCCGCGCGGCTCCTGTTCGACGCCCTCAAGCGCCAGCTCGACCGCGACTCCCCCGGCTACGCCACCT
>CAZGYG010000127.1:0-2591 GCA_964530335.1 uncultured Rhodospirillaceae bacterium
CGTGACCAGCAACAGGTTCACCGCGCCGGCCAGCGCCAGGATGCGGAAGTAGAGGACGTAGGCGAGCGCGGTCGACAGCAGGGCGAGGCCGAGGACGGCCGCCCAGGTTTCCAGGGATGGCGCCGGCAGCGCCCAGGGCTGGTCGACCAGGAGGGCGAGGGGCGCCATGATCAGGCTCGACGCGATCACCTGGCCCGTGGCCGTTTCCAGTGGGGGGATGCCGAGGCGGCGGAAGCGGCGGCCGAAGACGCCGGCGAAGGCATAGGCGAGGGCCGCGCCGAGGCAGGCGATCTGGGCGAGGACGGAGGCGCCCGCGCTGGCGAGAGCGCCGGGGCCGATGACCACCACCGCGCCCAAGATCCCGACCGCGACCCCGACGATCCGCGTGGGACCCGCCCGCTCGTCCCTGGTGAACACCTGGGCGACCAGCACGGCGAACAGCGGCGTCGTCGCGTTGAGAATCGCGGCGAGGCCGCCCGTGACCTCGATCTGGCCCCAGACCAGCAGGCTGAACGGCACCGCGTTGTTGATCACTCCCATGCCGAGGAAGGCCGCGAGCGCGGCACGGCTCGTGGGCAGCCGGCGACCGAGGACGACAAGCACGAGGTTGAGCGCGATCGCCGCCACGCCGACGCGCAGGGCAACAATGGTCAAGGGCGGCAGATCCAGGATCGCGACCTCGACGAAGAAGAACGTGCCGCCCCACAACACGGCGAGCGCGACGAGCAGCGCCCATGCCCGCGCGCCCATCGTCCGTTCGATTGCGCCGTCCATGTGGCGACCATGAAGGTCGCGCCGCCCGCCGTCAGCCCGGTTCTTGCGGCGACCGCCGCGTTTCGCGCAACCACCTAGCAGGTTAGTGAAAAACCCTCTTTGTCGTCATCGCGAGGACGCGCAGCGTCCGTGGCGATCCAGGGGCAACCGCACGAGCCCTGCAATCCTGGATTGCCACGTCGGCCTTCGGCCTCCTCGCAATGACAACGCTGGAGTTTTTCAGCAGCCTGCTAGAGATCGTTTGAAAATTTACTATCAAGACGTTGCCGCGGCCGTCATGCCCGGTTCTTGCGGCGCGGGCCGCCCTCACCTCACACCACCTTGGCGTCGAGCTCGTAGCGCCCGTCCTTGTCCTCGATCTCGACCACCCAGGCGTCCGGGTCGCGCTGGACCGCGCGGCGGGCGTAGGCGTCGGCCTCGGCCTCGGCGACCGGGGCCGGGCCCAGCACCGAGATCCAGGCCGGGTTGCCCTCGCCGTCGCTGGTGCGAGCGTAGACGTGGCAGCCGGCGCCGAGCCGGTTCAACTTCAGGATCACGGCGCCCGACTGGTCGTCGCCCCGGTGCGCGATGACCACGGGAATCGAGTCCTGGTCGCCACGGCGCACCAGGACCTGGACCCAGAAATCGGTCCTGAGCCTGGGCGGGGTCACGTCTCGAGCGGCCCGAGGTCGGGCGCGATCCAGCCGCGCCGCGCCTCGACCGACATGAGCACGTCCCGGCTCCAGAAGTCGAACGGCCGCTCCTTGCGGCCTTCGGCGCGCGCCGCCAGATCGTTGACCAGGGCGGCGAAGTTGGCGTCGCTGGGTGCCGCGTCGAGGTAGCGCGCGACCTGCCAGACGAAGAACCGGGTGATCGTCTCGTGATACCCGCTGGTGTCGGTGTTCGGCGTGCCGACCGCCTGGTTGTACGCCCAGATGCGGTCGCGCAGCATCACGAGCGAACGTTCAGAGCCGTAGCGGCGCATGTGCCAGATCGAGACCACCAGGTGGGCGTGGTGGTTCCAGCGCGGGCGAGCAAGCGAACGGTCGAGGAAGCCCCTGACGATGTCCTCGACCGCGGCGTCGTCGGCGAAGGGCGCGTGGGCGCCAGGCGCCGCGAAGGCTATGTCGTTCACGCCCGCGACCGCGGCCTCAGCGCACCAGCCGGTTGTCGATCAGGTCGCGCACCACCGCGGGATCGGCCAGCGTCGACGTGTCGCCGACCTGCTCGTGCTCGTTGGCGGCGATCTTGCGCAGGATGCGGCGCATGATCTTGCCCGACCGGGTCTTGGGCAGCGCCGGCGCCCACTGGATGTGATCGGGCGCGGCGATCGGGCCGATCTCCTTGCGCACCCACTGCACCAGCGCCTTGCGCAGCTCCTCGGTCGGGGCGACGCCGACCTTCAGCGTCACGTAGGCGTAGATGCCCTGGCCCTTGATGTCGTGCGGGCAGCCGACCACCGCGGCCTCGGCCACGTCGTGGTGGGCGACCAGCGCGCTCTCGACCTCGGCGGTGCCCAGCCGGTGGCCGGCGACGTTGATCACGTCGTCGACCCGGCCGGTGATCCAGTAGTCGCCGTCGGCGTCGCGGCGCGCGCCGTCGCCGGTGAAGTACTTGCCGGGGAAGGCCTTGAAGTAGGTCTCGATGAAGCGCTGGTGGTCGCCGTAGACCGTGCGGTTCTGGGCCGGCCAGCTGTCGGCGATGCACAGCACGCCGCTGGCGGCGCCCTCCTGCACCTTGCCGTCGCCGTCGACGATCAGCGGCTTGACGCCGAAGAACGGCCGGGTCGCCGAGCCGGGCTTCAGCGCCATCGCGCCCGGCAGCGGCGTGATCAGGAT
>CAZGYG010000127.1:2601-3865 GCA_964530335.1 uncultured Rhodospirillaceae bacterium
GCCGCCGGTCTCGGTCTGCCACCAGGTATCGACGATCGGACACCGGCTCTCGCCGACCACGCGGAAGTACCACTCCCACGCCTCGGGGTTGATCGGCTCGCCGACCGTGCCGAGCAGGCGTAGGCTCTTGCGCGAGGTGCGCGTGACCGGCTCGTCGCCTTCGCGCATGAGCGCGCGGATCGCGGTCGGCGCCGTGTAGAAGGTGTTGACCTTGTGCTTGTCGACGACGTCCCAGAAGCGCGACGCGGTGGGGTAGTTGGGCACGCCCTCGAACATCACCGAGATCGCGCCATTGGCCAGCGGCCCGTAGACGATGTAGCTGTGCCCCGTGACCCAGCCGATGTCGGCGGTGCACCAATAGATGTCGCCGTCGTGGTAGTCGAACACGTACTGGTGGCTGAGCGCGGTGTAGACCATGAAGCCGCCGGTGGTGTGCAGCACGCCCTTGGGCTTACCCGTCGAGCCCGAGGTGTAGAGGATGAACAACGGGTCCTCGGCGCCCATCGGCTCGGGCGGGCACGTCTCGGCCGCCTTGGCCCGCTCCTCGTGGAACCACAGATCGCGCCCCTTGACCCAGGGCACCTCGCCGCCGGTGCGCCGCACGACCAGGACGTGGCGGACGCCGGGGCAGCGCTTGAGCGCCTCGTCGGTCGTCGCCTTGAGCGGAATCCGGCGCCCGCCCCGGACCCCTTCGTCGGCGGTGATGACGAAGTCCGACTTGCAGTCCTGGATGCGTCCGACCAGGCTCTCGGCCGAGAAGCCGCCGAACACCACCGAATGGATCGCGCCGATGCGCGCGCACGCGAGCAGCGCGAAGGGCAGCTCGGGGATCATCGGCAGGTAGATCGTCACCCGGTCGCCCTTCTTGACGCCGCGCGCTTTCAGCACGTTGGCCAGCCGGCAGACCTCGGCGTGGGCCTCGCGATAGCTGACGGCCCGGCTTTCCTTGGGGTCGTCGCCCTCCCACAGGATGGCGGTCTGGTCGCCGCGCCTGGCCAAGTGCCGGTCCAGGCAGTTGGCCGAGGCGTTCAAGACCCCGTCCTCGAACCACTTGATCGCCACCTGGCCGGTGAACGAGGTGTTCTTGATCCTGGTCGGCGCCTTGATCCAGTCCAGCCGCTTGGCCTGCTCGGCCCAGAACCCGTCCGGGTCCTCGATCGAGCGCCGGTACATGGCCTGGTACTTGGCCTCGTCGCACCACGCGCGCTTGGCCCACTCCGCTGGCACGGGATGGACGGTGTCGTGGCTCATGGTCGCTCCCCCG
>CAZGYG010000128.1:0-3823 GCA_964530335.1 uncultured Rhodospirillaceae bacterium
TGCTGAAGCCCTGACGGCCGGTGACGCGATAGCCGCCCGGCACCACGACGGCCTTTGCGGTCGCGGCCGGCGTGTTGGCAACGACGCTCCGTGGCGGCTCGATCCAGATCGCGCGAGCGACCTCCCGCGGCATCCGGGCCGCGTAGGTGCCGAAGATGGCGCCTTGGTTGACGGCCCAGCCCGTGCTGGCGTCGGCCTTGCCGATCTCTTCGATTGTATCGACGTAGGTCGGGAAATCGCACTCGCCGCCGCCGATGGCGCGCGGCACCGCCAGATGGAACAGCCCGGCGTCCGCCAGCGCCTCGAAGAGCGGGCGCGGCAGCTCGCGCGCGGCGTCGATCTCGTCGGCGGCCGACCGGATCTGCGGCGCCAGCTTCCGCGCGGCGTCGAGGGGGGATGCGCTCATGTCAGGCGATCCTGCCAGAGCGTGGCGGATAGGTCAAACCGGAACCGGGACGCGGACTTTATGTCGGCTATGCTCTGGAGTTGCCGATCCCGTCGCGGCCGGGCTGGTCGCCAGCATGGCCCGGCCCTGAGGCAACGTCACGGGGACGTCGGGGGTGGCGGCGCAGATCGTGGGCAAGCAGCTTGAGCTGATCAAGGCGACGTTCCCCGACGTCTCGCGCCTCGCCTTGCTCTGGAACCCCGCCAATCCCGTGTTTCAGGCGCAGCAGCGGCGAGAGGCCGAGGTCTCGGCGCGGGCGCTCCACGTTGAGCTTCAGATCCTCAAGGCCCGGGGTCTGAACGAGCTCGAGCGGGTTTTCGCGACGATCGTCCCGCTGCGCCCGCTGTGGGTCCTGACCGATCCGCTATTCTCGGCTCACCGCAGGCGCATCGGGGAGCTGGCGGCGCGCCGGGTGCCCATCGTGACCGGGTCACGAGAATCTGCCGAGGCGGGTGCGTTGCTGGCCTACGGGCCAAGCTCCCCTGATCTGTCCAGGCGCTCGGCCGCCTACGTCGACCGGATCCTCAAGGGCGCCAAGCCGGCCGATCTGCCGGTGGAGGAGCCGACGACGTTCGATCTCGCGGTCAACCTCAAGACCGCCCGGGCGCTCGGCGTCACGGACCCGCGACCGGTACTTCTCCGCGCCGACCGCGTGATCGAATGACCTGAGCGGCTACTGCGTGATCCAGGCACGGCGGACCGCCATCTCGACGTCGGCCACCGGCGTGCCACCCACGTCGATCACGACCTCGTCGATGACGCCCGTGAAATCGAACGGCGACTCGTAGTCCTCCGACACCGCCGTGCCGTCGTCAAAGCCGCAGCACAGCCCCTCTCCGGCCAAGGCGAAGCACACGGGCGCGGTGCGGCCCAGATCAGCCGCCGCCACGGCGGCCCCATCGACATACAGGTCGCAGTGCATCGCCAGCCCACCGCTGGGCGTCATGTCCACCGCCACCGTGTGGCGCCCCGGGCCGATTGATGCGGCCAGCGTGGTCCGCTCCACGCCGGCGAAGTTGTAGACGTACCGGATCTCGCCCTTCTTTACGTAGAGGCTGTACCCACCGAAGCGTCCGCCCTGGGCGAGCACCACGCCCTCGGCACCGGCCGCGGGGATCTCGATGGCCGCCACGATCCGGTGGGGACGCAGTTTCGTATTCGGGGCGACCTCCTCCGAGAGCGCGGCGGTGCCGGGGCGGAACGTGTACCGGGTACGCCCTGTCGCGGCGGTCGGTCGCGCCGCGACCTCCACCCGGCGACGGGACCGCAGCGGTAGTGCTCCGTAGCGACTCGCCTCGCGAAACCACAGATCCTGCAACGCCCGCAGTCGCTCGGGCTCGGCGTCGGCGAGATCATTCAACTCGGCCGGGTCGGCCTCCACGTGGTAGAGCTCCCACCGGTCGTCGCCGAACGGCGCGTCGGGATCGAGCCCCGATCCGTACTGGTCCGGCCAAAGCGGATGGAACGTCACCGCCTTCCAGCCGTCGTGGTAGATCGCGCGGCAGGCGAACTGCTCGTAGTACTGTGTGACTCGATGGGCGGGCGCCGCCGCGTCGGCCAGCGACGGCGCGATCGAGCGCCCGGCCAACGGTTCCTGGGGCACCCCGTTCAAGACGGCGGGCAGGGAGACGCCGCACACGTCGAGGATCGTCGCCGCGACGTCCGTTGCGTGCGTATAGTGCGGCCGAACCGCTCCGGGGTCGGGCACGCCCTTCCATGACACGATCAGCGGATCACCGATGCCGCCCTCGTGCGTCTCGCGCTTCCACCGCTTGAACGGAGTGTTCCCCGCCAGAGCCCAGCCCCAGGGATAGTGACCGTACGTCTTCGGTCCGCCCAGCTCGTCATAGAGCACCATGGTAGCGTCGTGGTCGTGGGGAAGCCCGTTGAAGATGAAATTCTCGTTGAACGTCCCGAACGGCCCACCCTCCGCGCTGGCCCCGTTGTCCGACAGCGCCATGACGAGCGTGTCGTCGAGGACGCCTGTGCGGTGGAGGGAGTCGATCAGGCGGCCCAGGTGATGATCCGTGTGCGTGAGGAATCCGGCGAACACCTCCATCATCCGCGCCGCCAGCCGCCGCTCGCGGGCGGGCAGCGACGACCAGGCTGGCACCCACGACGGGCGCTCGCTGAGACGCGTGCCGGCCGGCACGACGCCAAGGTCAACCTGGCGGGCGAGCACCTCCTCGCGCCACACGTCCCAGCCTTTGTCGAACCGGCCGCGGTACCGGTTGATGAACTCCAGCGGCGCATGGTGCGGTGAGTGGCAGGCGCCGAACGCGAGGTACAGGTAGAAGGGCTTGCCCGGGTCGGCCGCCCGAAGGTCGGCAACCATCGTGATGGCCTGGTCCACGAGGTCCTCGGTCAGGTGGTAGCCGGGCGGAGGGTCGAAGCGGACCAGACGGTTGTCGATCGCCAGATCCGGAGCCCACTGGTTGGTCTCCGCTCCGATGAAGCCGTAGTAGCGCTCGAAGCCCTGACCGAGCGGCCAGCGGTCGCGACTGGCCGCCGCGTGTAGTTCGTCGGATGGGGCGAGGTGCCACTTGCCGACCGCGAATGTCGCCCAGCCGGCCTGGCGCAACACCTCGCTGGTGAACCCGCACGACTTCGGGATGCGGCCGTTGTAGCCGGGGAAGCCCATCGCCAGGTCGGTGATGCCGCCCATGGCACACGTGTGGTGGTTGCGCCCCGTCGCCAGGCACGCCCGGGTGGGCGAGCACATCGCCGTGGTGTGGAAGCTGCGGTACCGGAGTCCACGCGCCGCGAGGGCGTCGAACGTGGGCGTGGCGATGTCGGAGCCGAAGCAGCCGAGCTGCGCGTAGCCGACGTCGTCGAGGACGACGAGCAGGACGTTCGGCGAGCCCCTCGGCACGCGCGGCCCGACGGGCCAGGCTTGCACGGAGTCCTCGAAGGTGGGCCCGATGCGACCCGGGAACGGGTTGCCGTCCCGGTAGGTGAGCAGAGTCGGCCGGTCGGTCATGGTCACTCTCCTCGATCAATCGCACGTCAGGCGCGCCACCAGACCTCGCCGTCCTTCACGGTCAGCACCGGCGCCCGGTGCTGGCGTCGGCCTTGCCGATCTCCTCGATCACCTCGACGTACGTCGGGAAGTCGCACTCAGCGCCGCCGATGGCGCGCGGCACCGCCAGGTGGAACAGCCCGGCGTCCGCGAGGGCCTCGAAGAGCGGGCGCGGCAGCTCGCGCGCGGCGTCGATCTCATCGGCGGCGGACCGGATCTGCCGCGCCAGCTTGCGCGCGGCGTCGAGGGGGGATGCGTTCATGTCAGGCGATCCTGCCAGAGCGCGGCGAAGAGGTCAAACGGGAGGTTAGGGCCTGCGACGAAATAAGTGGAGCAGATTCTATCGCTTTGCCGACGGG
>CAZGYG010000129.1:0-3486 GCA_964530335.1 uncultured Rhodospirillaceae bacterium
CTGCCCGCTGGTCGGCCATGGTCAGCCGCATCAGGCCCTGGATGCGGCCTTGCAGTCGCGCGGCGGCGATCAGCGCCCGGGCGTCGCGCCGGGACAGGCTGCCGCACGCGGCGGCGCGGGTCAGCGCCTCGATCGTGCCGGTCGCCAACAGTTCCGGATGCCGGTGGGCATCGCGCAACTGGACCCATTGAGCGATGAACTCGATGTCGATCAGGCCGCCCGGCGCGTACTTGACGTCCCACGGTCCGGCGGCCGGATGCTCGGCCGCGATGCGCTGGCGCATGGCGGCGATCTCGACGGCGAGCGGACCGGGCGGACGCGGGCGGCCGAGGATGTCGC
This sequence comes from uncultured Rhodospirillaceae bacterium, assembly GCA_964530335.1. Classification (GTDB taxonomy): domain Bacteria; phylum Pseudomonadota; class Alphaproteobacteria; order SP197; family SP197; genus VGDP01. Next base: position 340 of record CAZGYG010000129.1, read on the forward strand.
GGATGCCGTCGTCGAGCCTTCGCCCGAGCGCCGCCGGCGCCGCCAGCACGCGGGCGCGCGTCAGCGCCATGTGCTCCCACGTCCACGCGGCCTCGCGCTGGTAGGCCAGGAAGCCCGCGAGCTCCGAGGCCACCGGCCCCTTGGCGCCCGACGGGCGGAGCCGCATGTCGATGTCGTAAAGCCCGCCTTCGGCGGTCGGCGCGCTGAGCGCGTTGAGCAGGCGCTGGCCGAGGCGCGTGAAGTAGGTGGTCGCCGGCAGCGGCTTGGCGCCATCGGACGTCTCGACGCCCGGCGGCACCTCGTAGACGAACACCAGGTCGAGGTCCGAGGTCGCGGTCATCTCGCGCCCGCCGAGCTTGCCCAGCCCGAGCACGGCGAAGCCCGCGCCGGGCACCCGGCCATGGGCGGCGGCGAACAGGCGTTCGACCTGGGGCAGCAGCGCCCGCACCACCGCTTCGGCCAGATCGGAGAACATGGCATGGGCCTGCTCGGGCGGCACGTCGCGGCGCAGCATGCGCACGCCGATCTGGAACTGGCGGTCGTGGGTCCAGCGGCGCGCGAAATCGAGCACGTCCTGTTCGTCGGCGGCGGCCGATAGCCGCTCGGCGAGCGAGGCGACCAGCGCGTCGGTCGGCGGCAGCGGCGCCTCGAACTCGGGTGCCAGCACGCCGTCGAACAGGATCGGGTTGTGGCTCAGTATCGAAGCGAGCCGGGGCGCCGTGCCCATGACCTGGGCCACCAGGTCGAGCAGCTTCGGCCGGCTGTAAAAGAGCGAGAACAGTTGGACCCCGGCGGGCAGGCTGCGCAGGAACTCGTCGAACCGGGCGAGGGCCGCGTCCGGGTCCGCCGTGCGCGCAAGCGCGGCCAACAGGGTCGGCGTGATCTCGGTCAAGAGCTCGCGCGCCCGGGTCGAGCGCATGGCGCGGTACCGACCGTGGTGCCAGCCCCGGATCGCGGCGGCGACGACGGACGGTTTGCCGAACCCCATGGCGCCGATCGTCGCGATGGTGTCCGGGTCGTCCTCGGTGCCGGTGAACACCAGGCTGCCCGACGGCGCCAGGTCGGGCGCCTCCTCGAACAGCGCGGCGTAGCGGCGCTCGACGGTCTCGAGCCGGGCGCGCAGCGCCTGGGCGAACGGCTCGGGCCCGTCGAAGCCGAGGAAGGTCGCGAGCGCCCGCAAGCGCTCGGGCGCGGCGGGCACGGTCTGGGTCCGCCGGTCGTCGATCATCTGCAGGCGGTGCTCGACCGTGCGCAGGAAGCCGTAAGCCTCGATCAACTCGTCGGCCGCCGTCTCGCTGGCGCGCCCAGCCGCGGCCAGCGCGCGCAAGGTCTCGCACGTGCCCCGGGCGCGCAAGGCCGGCGTGCGCCCGCCCCAGATGAGCTGCTGGGTCTGGGCGAAGAACTCGATTTCGCGGATGCCGCCGCGCCCGACCTTGATGTCGTGGCCGGCGACGGCGATGCGCGCGCCGCCCCGGTGCGCGTTGATCTGGCGCTTGATCGAGTGGATGTCCTGGATGGCGGCGAAGTCCAGGTGCTTGCGCCAGACGAACGGAACCAGCCGGCCGAGGAACCGCTCGCCGGCTGCGATGTCGCCGGCGATCGCGCGCGCCTTGATCATGGCGGCGCGCTCCCAGTTCTGGCCCAGGCTCTCGTAATAGAGCTCGGCCGCCTCGACCGAGATGGCGAGCGGCGTGGAGGCGGGATCGGGCCTGAGCCGAAGATCGACGCGCTGCACGTAGCCATCGGCCGTGCGCTCTTGCAGGATGCGCACCAGCTCGCGGGTCAGGCGCACGAACAACGCCTGCGGGTGGCGCTCGGCCGGCACGCGCGCCACCTCGCCGTCGTAGAGCACCATGAGGTCGATGTCGCTCGAGTAGTTGAGCTCGCGCGCGCCGAGCTTGCCGAGCGCCAGGATGACCAAACCCGAATCTCGCTCGGGCGCGTCCGCGTGGGCGAGCGCGAGTTCGCCGGCGGCGGCGCGCAGCAGATGGCGCGCCGCGCACCCGACCGCCGCGTCGGCGAAACGGCTGAGCGCGCCGGTCACTTCGGCCAGCGTCCAGACGCCCGCGAGATCGGCCAGCGCCACCGTCGCCGCGACGCGCGTCCTGGCGCGCCTGAGCCGGCGCATCAGGGTGGGGCGGTCGTCGCGATCCGCTGCGGCGGCGTCGACAACGGCGGCGTCGACGATCCCCGCCGGGCCCGACAGGGCGAAACGCGGCGCCACGTCCGGCTCCGCGACCAGGGCCCGGGAAAGGAACGGGCTGTTGCCGAAGGCGGCGTCGAGCAGCGCGCCGAACGCCTCGTCGGCGGCCAGGCGTTCGACATCGAGATCGGGATCGGGGTATTCCAGCGCGGCCGCGCGCCAGGCCGCGCGGCCCGCGGCGGCGCGCGCCGCATCGCCGGCACGCGGCGGCGTGCGCATCCTGTCAAGCGCGCTATAGTCGGTCATTCCGCCCTGCCGCTGGTGCTGCCGAAAGTGGCCAACCCTAGCAAGTTGCTGATACCTAGATCGAAATCCATTCATAGGGAATCGTCATGCCCGGCCTTGTGCCACGGCTGTCCGGTTAAGCATGCATGCGTGTGGTGGAAATGCCGGGACCGCCTCGACGTTCCACGGGCTATGGCGTTGGATGACACGGTCGCCGCAGCAAACCTTCTCCCGGGGGGAGAAGGTGGCGAGCGGAGCGAGCCGGATGAGGGGCGTCGCGCGCCGGTGATCAAGTCGACGGACATAGGGCGCCGAAACCGGCCAGGCCGTGCGGCGTCGCCGCCTCCCCTCACCCTCCTTCGCCCTCTGGGCTTCGGAGGGCAAGCCCGCCGAAGCCTTGGCGAAGGCGGGCGACCTCTCCCCAAGGAGAGGTTTCGTGAGCGCCGTGCCCGAGCATCATCGGCGACGAACCGGACAGCCGTGGCCTTGTGCCGGGCATCCACGCCTTGAGACGTAACAGCTTCAAAGACGTGAATGGCCGGGACTTCGCCCGGCCATGACGGCAACGTGGATCATGTCGCGTGGATCGTGCCCTAGTGTCGTCTTGATTCCGAAGTTTGCTCCGCGCCCGATGTGGCGATCTGGCAAACTTCGGCACCGCGACACTAGGGTCCGTACTCAATTAGGGGATTCCCGAGCGGGGAGGAATGTGATTCAAG
>CAZGYG010000130.1:0-3404 GCA_964530335.1 uncultured Rhodospirillaceae bacterium
CCTGCCCGTCGCCGCCCTGCGCCTGCCCGCGGTCACCGTCGCCGCGCTGGTTCGCCTCGGGCTCGAACGGATCGGCGACCTCGCGGCCGTGCCGCGCGCGCCCCTCGTCGCCCGCTTCGGGGCCGAGGTCGTTCGCCGGCTCGACGAGGCGACCGGCGCCATCGTGCCGCCGATCGCCGCCGAACCCGCGCCGCCGCGCTGGATCGCGCGCCACGGCTTCGCCCAGCCGGTGGCGGATGCAACGGTCATCGCCCGGGTGCTCGACCGGCTGGTCGCCGATCTGCTCGCCGACCTGGCCGAGGCCGGGTGGGCCGCGCGCCGGCTCGTGCTCAACCTGCAGGGCGCCGAGGGGCGCGTGGCGCGGATCACGGTCGGCGGCGAGCCTTGCCGCGACGTCCGCCACTTCGCGCGGCTGTTCGCGCTGCGGCTCGAGCGCGCCTCGTTCGGTCCGTTCGACGGCATCGAGGGGATCGCGCTCGAGGCGCCCGATCCGGCGCCGCCAGAGTCCGGCCAGGCGGACTTCATCGCCGGACGCCGGCCGGCGCCGCTCGCCCCGGTGCTCGATCGGCTCGCCGCCCGGCTGGGCGAGGGGGCGGTGGTGCGGCTGGCGGCGGTGGCGAGCCACGTGCCCGAGCGCGCCCAGCGCGCGCTGCCCGCCGTTGCCGCTGTCGTCGCGCCTGTCGTTGCCGCTGTCGTCGCGCCTGTCGTTGTCCATGCCCCGACGGCGCCGCGCCCGCCATGCCTGCTGCCGCGCCCGGAGCCGGTCGAGGCGGTGGCGGCGGTGCCCGACGCGCCGCCGATCCTGTTCCGCTGGCGCGGCCGGCTACACCGCGTCGCGCGGGCCGACGGGCCCGAGCGCATCGCCCCCGAATGGTGGCGCGAGGCCGGGGCCGCGCGCGACTACTACCGGGTCGAGGACCGGGACGGCGGGCGCTACTGGCTCTATCGCCTCGGGCCGTACGACGGCGCCGGCCCGGCGCGCTGGTTCCTGCACGGCTTGTTCGCGTGACCGCCTACGCCGAGCTGCAGGTCACGACCAATTTCAGCTTTCTGCGCGGCGCCTCGCACGCGGACGAGCTGGTGACGCGCGCCCGGGAGCTCGGGCTCGCCGCGCTCGGCGTCACCGACCGCAACACCCTGGCCGGCGCGGTGCGCGCCCACGTGGCGGCCAAGGCTGCCGGGATCAGGCTGGTGGTCGGCGCGCGGCTCGACTTCACCGATGGCACCGCCGCGCTCGCCTTTCCGACCGACCGGGCGGGCTATGGCCGGCTGGCGCGGCTGCTGACGCTGGGCAACCGGCGGGCGCCCAAGGGGCAGTGCTTCCTCGCGCTCGAGGACCTGCTGGCCCACGGCGACGGCCTGATCGTCGTGGTACTGCCCGACTCCGTAGGGGCGGGTCCGAGACCCGCCCCTACAGCCGAGGCCTTCCTCGGCCGCCTGAAGGAGGCGTTCGGCGACCGCTGCTACCTGGCCGCCCATCACCTCCATCGCGGCGACGATGAGCGCCGCATCGCCCGTCTGGCCCGGATCGCGCGGGACACTGGCGTCCCCCTGGTGGCGACCAACGACGTTCACGCCCACGCGTCCGAGCGGCGGGCGCTGCAGGACGTGCTGACCTGCATCCGCGCCAAGTGCACGATCCAGACCGCCGGCTACCGGCTGCACGCCAACGCCGAGCGGCACCTGAAATCCCCGGCCGAGATGGCGCGGCTGTTCGCCGGCCACGAGGCGGCGCTCGCCGCGACGCTCGAGATCGCCGAGCGCGCGCGCTTCTCGCTCGACGAGCTCCGTTACGACTACCCGGACGAGGCGACGCCGCCGGGCCTGAGCCCGGACGACTATCTGGCCGAGCTGGCCCGGCTGGGCGCGGCGGAACGCTACGCCGGCTGCGTGCCGGAACGGGTGCGCGCCCTGCTCGACCACGAGCTCGCGCTGATCGCCCGGCTCGGCTACGCCCCTTATTTCCTGACCGTCTACGACATCGTCCGCTTCGCCCGCGCGCGCGGCATCCTGTGCCAGGGGCGCGGCTCGGCCGCCAACTCGGCGGTGTGCTATTGCCTCGGCATCACCGCGGTCGACCCGGACAAGTTCGACCTGCTGTTCGAGCGCTTCGTCTCCGCCGAGCGCGACGAGCCGCCCGACATCGACGTCGATTTCGAGCACGAGCGGCGCGAGGAGGTGATCCAGTACGTCTACGCCAAGTACGGCCGCGACCGGGCGGGGCTGGCCGCCACGGTCATCACCTACCGCGGCCGCAGCGCCATCCGCGACGTGGGCAAGGCCATGGGGCTGGCCGAGGACGCGGTCGGCGCGCTGGCCGCGACCGCCGCCGGGCGCTGGTACGGCGAACCCTTCGCGCCCGAGGACGTGCGCCTGGCCGGGCTGGACCCGCGCGATGGGCACCTTCGGCGCACGCTCGCGCTCGCGCGCGAGCTGATCGGCTTCCCCCGGCATCTGTCCCAGCACGTCGGCGGCTTCGTCATCACGCGCCACCGCCTCGACGAGGTGGTGCCGGTGGCCAACGCCGCCATGGCGGAAAGGACCGTCGTGGAATGGGACAAGGACGACCTCGACGCGCTCGGCATCCTCAAGGTCGACGTGCTGGCGCTCGGCATGCTGACCGCCATCCGCAAGGCGTTCGACCTGATCCGCCGCCACCGGGGCGTCACGCTCGACCTCGCCACCGTGCCGGACGCCGACGAGGCGGTCTACGACATGCTGTGCCGGGGCGATTCGCTCGGCGTGTTCCAGGTCGAGAGCCGGGCCCAGATGGCCATGCTGCCGAGGCTCAGGCCGCGCTGCTTCTACGACCTGGTGATCGAGGTGGCGATCGTGCGCCCCGGGCCGATCCAGGGCGACATGGTGCATCCGTACCTGCGCCGCCGCGCCGGGCTCGAGCCGGTCGAGTTCCCGTCCGAGGCCCTGCGCGCCGTGCTCGGCAAGACGCTGGGCGTGCCGCTGTTCCAGGAACAGGCCATGAAGATCGCCGTGGTCGCCGCCGGCTTCACGCCCGGCGAGGCCGACGCGCTGCGCCGCGCCATGGCGGCGTGGCGCCGGCCCGGGCTGATCCAGGGCTTCAAGGACAAGCTGATCGGCGGCATGGTGGCGAAGGGCTACGCGCGGGATTTCGCCGAACGCTGCTTCAACCAGATCCTCGGCTTCGGCGAGTACGGCTTTCCCGAGAGCCACGCGGCGAGCTTCGCGCTCCTGGTCTACGTCTCGGCCTGGCTCAAGCGCCACGAGCCCGCGGCGTTCGCCGCCGCGCTTCTGAACAGCCAGCCCATGGGCTTCTACGCGCCGGCCCAGATCGTGCGCGACGCCCGCGAGCACGGCGTCGCCGTGCGCGCCGTCGACGTGAACGCGAGCGAGTGGGACGCGACGCTGGAGCCTGGGGCCGTTCCTCC
>CAZGYG010000131.1:0-3392 GCA_964530335.1 uncultured Rhodospirillaceae bacterium
CTAGTGCGCGGGTCAACCCCTCCTACGCGAGCCGCGAGCCGTGATCCGCTTCGCCTGGCGCGGCTTGCTGCACGGGCTGGCCACGCTGATGGCCGGCATCGTCGTCGTTCTCGCCATCGTGCTGTGGCGGCTCGGCGGCGGGCCGGTCAGCCTGTCGTTCCTGTCGCCGTACCTGGCGTCGGCGCTGAGCGGCCAGGCCGAAGGCTACGGCATCACGTTCGAGGACACGGTGCTGGCGTTGGGTTCATGGCCGCGCGCCATCGATCTCCGGCTCACCCGGGTGCGCGTGGTCGACGACGCGGGACACTTGCTGCTCGCCGCGCCCGAGGTCGTGGTCGACCTGTCGCGGCGCCGCCTGCTGGCGGGGGAAGTGGTGCCGGTCGGACTTACGGCGGTCCGCCCGCTGCTCCGTCTGGTGCGCGGCAGCGACGGCCGGATCGCCCTGGGCAGCCCCGACGCGGCGCCCGAGGCCGGCGCGGGCTGGGACAAGCTGCTGCGCGACCTTGGACCCAACCCCGACCCCGCGAGCCCGCTCGCCCGGCTCGCCAGCATCGCCGTCACCGACGGCTCGGTCGCGTTCGAGGACCAGACGCTGGGCATTGCCTGGCGCGCCGAGCACGTGGACATCGTGGTCGAGCACACGGTCGAGGGCATCATGCTCGATGCCGCGGCGCGGTTGCCGTTCGGCGACCCCTACGCCCACCTCGACGTGTCCATGCGCGTCGGGCGCGGCGACGAGGTGGTCACGGGCACGCTGCGCGTGGGCGGCGTGCGCCCGGCGCTCGCGGCCACGCTCGCGCCGGACTTCGCGCCGCTCGCCTGGTTCGACCTGGCCGGCGGCGGCACGGTCGAGTTCCGGCTCGGCACCGATGGCCGAGTCATCGGCGCCGCGTTCGAGCTGTGGACCGGAGCGGGCACGATCGACCCCGACGGCCTGTTCGGCGCGCCCAGGTCGATCAAGGGCCTGGTCGTGCAGGGCCACGCGGTGGCGCCGCTCACGGTGCTGACGATCGATTCCTTCGCCGTCGACATCGGCAATGGCCGGCTCAGCGGGACCGCGCGTGTCTCGAACCTCGGCGCCGCCGCCGCGCTCGACCTCAGCGCCGGGGTCGAGAACCTCACGATCGCCGATGTCCTGGACTTCTGGCCGCCGGAGCTCGGCGTCAACGCGCGCACGTGGCTGGCCGAGCACCTGACGGCGGCGCTCGTGCCCCGGGGACTGGCGCGCCTGGTGGCCAAGATCGCCGCCATAGGTGTTGACGAATCGCCGCTCCACGGTCTGACGATCGCGCTCGACGTCACCGACGCCCGGCTCGACTACAAGCCGCCGCTGCCGCCGGGCGAGGGCTTGAGCGGCCACGTCGCCATCGGCGACTACGCGCTCGAGGTCAGGGATCTCGCGGGCACGGCCGGCGGCCTGACGGTGAGCGGCGGGCGTATCGTCATGCCGAGCCTCGACGGCGGCCAAGGGGTGGCCATCACCCTGCCGGTCACCGGACCGTTGAGCCGGGCGCTCGCGATTGCCGCGGAACCGAGCCTCGGGCTCGGCGCCGTCGCGGACCTCGCCCGGCGCGGGGCCGAGGCCGAGGCCAGCGGCACGCTCGAGCTCGGCCTGGCGCGGTTCGTCGGGATCACGCGCGACGACGTCGGCGTCGGCCTCGCAGCCGAACTCGACCAGCTCGTGGTGCCCGCGGTCGCGCCGGGCCTGGCGGTGACGGGAGGCGCGGCGAAGGTCACGCTTGACGGGGCAACGGCCACGGTCGCCGGCGACATCGCCTTGAACGGCGTAGCGGTGTCCGCGACGTGGACCGCGAGCCTCGCGGGCGGCGGGGGCTGGCGGGCGCGGCTGGCCGGCACGCTCGACGACGCGGCGCGCGCCGCCCTGGGCATCGATCTGGGGCCGCGCATCGCCGGTCCGCTCGGCGGCGAGCTCGCGATCGAGGAAACCGATGGCGGAACGCGCTACGTCGTGGGCGCCGACGCGACCCAGGCGGCGCTCGACCTGCACGAAGTGCCGTGGGCGAAGCCCGCCGGCGCCCCGGCGCGTCTGGACGCGGCGTGGACCGAAGCCGCCGACGGCTCGGTCGCGGTCGAGTCCCTGCGCTTCGAGGCGCCGGACGCCAGTCTGGACGGCGCGGGCGCGATCGACGCCGGCGGGGCGAATGCGCGGTTCGAGGCGCGGCGGCTGAGGCTCGGGCGCAACGACCTCGCGGGCACGCTCGCGCTCGGGCCCGACGGCTACGACATCGCGTTCGACGCGGCCGAGATCGACCTCAGCCCGTACATGGAAGACCTGACCGGAGAGGACGAGGGGGAGCCGCTGCCGGATTTCCGGCTGACGGGCACGGTGGATCGGCTGTACCTGCGCCCCGAGATCGCGCTCGCGGGGGTGACGGTGAAGGCCAACGTCGCCGGCGACCGCTGGATGGGCCTCGACTTCCGGGGCGCCATGCCGGGCGGCGCGGCGCTGACCATCGCCATCTCGCCCGGCGAAGGCGCGCGCACGTTCGGCCTGGCCGCGGCCGACGCCGGCGACGCGCTCCGGCTGTTCGACGTATTCGACACCGCGAGCGGCGGCCGACTCGAGATCGGCGCCGTGATCGACGACCGCGATCCCCAGCGCCCGGCGCGCGGCCGGCTCGTGCTGCACGAGTTCACGATCCGCGACGCCCCGATCCTCGGCAGGCTGCTCTCGCTCGGCTCGTTCGCGGGCATCGGCGCGATGCTGAGCGGCGAAGGCATCCCGTTCAAGAAGGCGGACGTGCCGTTCGAGAAACGCGGCGGGCTCGTCACCATCACCGAGGGCCGCGCCTGGGGCGGCGCGATCGGATTGAACGCCGACGGCACGATCGACCTGGCGACCGACGTGCTCGACCTGCGCGGCACGCTGGTGCCGGCGTACACGATCAACAGCGTGTTCGGCGCGGTGCCGCTGATCGGCGAGCTGCTGGTCGGCGGCGAGGGCGAGGGGCTGTTCGCCGCGACCTACGCGGTCAGGGGGCCGCGCGACGACCCCGAAGTGCTGGTCAACCCGCTGGCGACGCTCGCCCCTGGGTTCCTGCGTCAGATCTTCGAGTTCGACGAAGGCGCGGCCCCCGGGAGCGAGGGCGAGGACGCCGGCGACGAGCCCGGCACGGCCGAGCAGATCAAGTAACCCTGGAGCACAATCTGCGCAACGTGCCACATGAATGCGTCATGGCCGGGCGTGTCCCGGCCATCCACGCCTTTGAATTGATCACGGTTCAAGGCGTGGATGCCCGGCACTAGCAGGCTGCGGAAAAACCCCCATCATCGTCATCGCGAGCCGCCGTAGGCGGCGTGGCGATCCAGGGCAATGGCGGAATTCTGCGCGATTCTGGATTGCCGCGTCGCGCTTCGCGCTCCTCGCAATG
>CAZGYG010000132.1:0-3380 GCA_964530335.1 uncultured Rhodospirillaceae bacterium
CTGCCGGAGTACCGTGAGATCAGGACGAGGGTCGGTGGCTTCCTCGAGCTCTGCTACACGCCCGAGCTGGCGGCGGCGGTCACGCTCCAGCCGGTCGATCGATTTGGCTTGGACGCGGCGATCCTGTTCTCCGACATCCTGGTAGTCGCGGATGCCTTGGGCGTCGCGGTGACGTTCGAGGAGGACCGTGGGCCGATGCTGGTGCCGGTGCGTGGGGCTGGGGCGGTCGAACGGCTTGACCCGAGCAACGCGATGTCGCGGCTCGCGCCGGTGCTCGAGACTGTGCGCCGGGTGCGCCGCGCGCTCGCGCCCGAGGTCGCGCTCATCGGCTTCGCCGGCGCCCCATGGACCGTCGCCGCCTACATGATCGAGGGCGGCGCCAGCCGGGATTTCATCGCGGCCAGGCGCTGGGCCTACAGGGAGCCGGAAACGTTTGGTTCCCTGATCGATCGCATCGTCACGGTCACGGTCGATTACCTGGCCGGCCAAGTCGAGGCCGGCGCGGACGCGCTGCAACTGTTCGACAGTTGGGCCGGCGTGTTGGCGCCGGAGGCGTTCGAACGCTGGTGCGTGGCGCCGACCCGGCGGATCGTCGAGCTTGTCCGTGCCCGTGTCGGCCCCGTTCCCGTCATCGGATTTCCGCGCCTGGTGGGCGCCGGAGTGGTGGCCTACGCGGCGACGACTGGCGTGACCGCGGTCGGGCTCGACACGACGGTGCCGCTCGGCTGGGCGCGCCGCGCGCTGCCGGAGAATGTGATCCTCCAGGGCAACCTGGATCCGGTGGCCTTGCTCACGGGCGGGCGGGCGCTGGCCGATGCGACGCGAACGATTCTCGAGGCCATGGCCGGCCGGCCGTTCGTGTTCAACCTGGGCCACGGCGTGCTGCCCGAAACGCCGCCCGAACACGTGGCCGAGCTCGTGCATCTGGTGCGCGGGCGCGTGCCGTGACCGGTGACGAACGGCTCGCCGTGGTCCTGCTCAACCTCGGGGGTCCCGACCGGCCCGAGGCGATCCGACCGTTCCTCCAGAACCTGTTCAACGATCCGGCGATCATCCCCCTGCCCACCCCGCTGCGCCAGATCGTGGCGGCGACGGTGGCGGGCCGGCGCGAGCGCGAGGCGCGGGCGATCTATGCGCGGATCGGCGGGCGGTCACCGATCCTCGAGGAAACGCTGCGCCAGGCCCACGCGCTCGAGGCCGCGCTGGCGGGGACCGGCGAGGTCCGGGTGTTCGTCGCCATGCGCTACTGGCATCCGCTGAGCGTCGACACCGCCGCCGAGGTCGCCCGGTGGCGGCCGGACCGCATCGTGCTCGCCCCGCTTTACCCCCAGTTCTCGACCACCACCACCGCCTCGTCCCTGGCCGAGTGGCGGCGGGCGGCGAGGTCCGCGGCGCTCGACCGGCCGACCGCGGCGATCTGCTGCTACCCGACCGAGACCGGGCTCGTCGAGGCCCATGCCCGGGCGCTCCGCCAGGCGATCGGCGAGGTCGGGCATCCGTACCGCATCCTGTTCTCGGCGCATGGCCTGCCGAAGAAGGTCGTCGCCCGAGGCGACCCCTACCCCTGGCAGGTCGAGCAGACGGCCAAGGCGGTGCTTGCGGCGCTCGGCGGCGAGCACGACGCGATCGTGTGCTACCAGAGCAGGGTCGGGCCGCTCGCCTGGATCGGACCGGCGACCGCGGACGAGATCAGGCGTGCCGGGCGCGACGGGTTGGCCGTAATCCTGACGCCGATCGCGTTCGTCTCGGAGCATTCGGAGACCCTGGTCGAGCTCGACATGACCTGCAGGGAACTGGCGCGCACGGCGGGGGTGAAGACATATCTGCGGGTGCCCGCGCTGGGCGCCGACGCGCTGTTCATCTCCGGCCTCGCGGCGCTCGTGCGCCGGGCGCGCGGGAACCCGTGTTCCGGCGCCGGCCGCCGCTTGTGCCCGGCGGCGCTGCGCCGCTGTCCGATGGCTGGATAGCGGGATGACCCCGGTGTTGGCGGCCGCCTACCCCTGGATCAAGGCGCTGCACATCGTCGCCGTCATCGCCTGGATGGCGGGGATGCTCTACCTGCCCCGATTGTTCGTCTATCACGCGGGCGTGGCGCCGGGTTCCGAGGCCTCCGAGATGCTCAAGGTCATGGAACGCCGGCTGCTGCGCGCGATCATCAATCCGGCCATGATCGCCACGTTCGTGCTGGGGGGGCTGCTTTTGGTCATCGTCGGGCCGTGGGATCAGGCCTGGGTCTGGGCCAAGCTCGCCCTGGCGCTCGCGCTTGGCGGCTTGCACGGGCTGTTCGCGCGCTGGCGCCGCGATTTCGCCGCCGACCGCAACCGTCACGACGCCCGGTTTTACCGCCGGGTCAACGAGGTGCCGACGATCCTGATGATCGCGATCGTCGTCCTGGTCGTCGTAAAGCCATTCTGAGCGTTGCGAACCCCGGGCGCCGTTGCTAGAGTGGTGCCTGACGCCGGTCCTGTACCGGTCCTGCCCGTCCCAGCCATCGCCGCCCGCCGCCCACCGTTCGACCGGGCCGGCACCCCGGAGCGGATCGTAGAACGATGGCGCGTGTGCTCCGATCGCCTTTCCCCGCATCGCCCCTTTGCTCGGTTCAGCCATGAATCTCCAGGAACTCAAGCGGAAGCCCGCCGAGGATCTGCTCGCCTACGCCGAGGAGCTCGGTATCGAGAACGCCTCGGTCCTGCGCAAGCAGGACCTGATGTTCTCGATCCTCAAGGAACTCGCCAACAAGGACATGCCGATCTACGGCGACGGCGTGCTCGAGGTGTTGCAGGACGGCTTCGGGTTCCTGCGCGCGCCCGAGGCGAACTACCTGCCCGGGCCCGACGACATCTACGTCAGCCCCAGCCAGATCCGCCGCTTCGCGCTGCGCACCGGCGACACGGTCGATGGCGAGATCCGCTCGCCCAAGGAAGGCGAGCGCTACTTCGCGCTGCTCAAGATCAACACCATCAATTTCGAGACGCACGACGCGGCGCGCCACAAGGTGCCGTTCGACAACCTCACTCCGCTGTACCCGGAGGAGAAGCTCAACCTCGAGGTCGTGGACCCGAAGATCAAGGACATGTCGTGCCGGGTCATCGAGCTGGTCGCGCCGCTCGGCAAGGGTCAGCGGGCGCTGCTGGTGTCGCCGCCTCGCGCCGGCAAGACCATGCTGATGCAAAACATCGCGCACGCCATCGCCAAGAATCACCCGGAGGTCTATCTCCTGGTGCTGCTGATCGACGAACGGCCCGAGGAAGTGACCGACATGCAGCGCTCGGTCAAGGGCGAGGTCATTTCATCGACCTTCGACGAGCCGGCGACGCGCCACGTCCAGATCGCCGAGATGGTGATCGAGAAGGCCAAGCGCCTGGTCGAGCACAAGCGCG
>CAZGYG010000133.1:0-1454 GCA_964530335.1 uncultured Rhodospirillaceae bacterium
CGAAGTGGAGTCCGTCGCCGATGTATGTGGGCGTGACGCCCGCGGCCTCGAACTCGTCGCCCATCATGAAGTACGGCATGTGCTTGCGCCGGCAATGCTCGCTGACGGCCGCGTTGAAGACATCCACCCGGTCCGCGTAGAGCTGTCGCCGGCGCCCGCGCATGACCTCCGACAGGCGGGGTAGCCGGCACAGGCCCACCACCTCTTCGAAGCGCAGGATGCAGTCGATGGCGTCCTTCGCCCCGGCGACCGCCCTCTCCGCCGTGTAGTAGGGCTCCCCACCGATCAGGCGGTAGGCGATGGCATCCGGGATGCGGTACAGCAGCCTTCGCGGCGTGAACACCGGGTCGGTCTCTTTGGCACCGATCTTCAGCCTCTGAGACGCGCGCAGGGCCATGCGGTGCATCTTCGGCCAGCGCCGCCTGATGCGGTTCGTAACGAAGTCCTGCGCGAACGGCGTCGCGGTCAACGTAAGCACCAGGACGTCCGGCTGCATTTCTTCCACCATCGCACCGAGCGGAGCCGCAACCTCCCTGCTCATGCGCACCGGCGCCGGCAGGCACTCCCAGGTCGCGTCCGGCGCCAGCCTCGATAGCGCCAGCCGCGGAAGCGGCAGCAACGAGCCCTCCGGCCCGACCTCGGAGTAGGTCAGGTTGCTGGCCCCTACGACTGCGACGCGAACTGACGATGGCGCCATGGGCCACCATCATAAAGTCGAACGGGGCTAAACAGAACCGCGCCGGGCCCCTGCTTCAGGGCAAAGCCAGACCGTAACGCTGGGCGAAGAACCACCACGCGATCGCCGCCAGCTCCTGGCCCAGCGACGCGTCTTCGAACTCGCCGATCACGTTGGACGCGAAGTAAGAGATGGCGTAGGCGTAGACGGTGCCGTCGACCGTGAAGGCCACAATGCCGACGTCGTTATCTACGTACCTTCCGTCCTCCGTCCCGTAGAAGCCATTCTTGTGGTGGACCACAGCCTCGTAGCCGGCGCCCCGCTCGAGCAGATAGCGCAGGCCCGGGCTGACCTCCGTCATATGCCGCAGCAGGTAGGCGGTCCACTGCGGCTCCAGTATCTCACCGTGCCATAGCTTCGAGAGCAGCAGGTTCATATCCGTGGGCGTGATCGTGTTCTCGACCAGGTTCAGAGAGTCATCTTCAAACGCCGGCGGGTGGTCGTACACCGCCGATTCCAGACCCAGCCCCCGCGCCAGCTCGCCCACCCTCGCGATGCCCGCCGCCAGGTCGCCGCCGCCAATGATGAATAGCAGCTCCCTGGCCAGGGTCGCATCGCTCCAGTAGATCGTCGCGGCGATCATCCAGTCGATGTCTTCTTCCAGGAGCAGGCCGTTCTGCACGTCCAGCGTCGCCTGGATCAGCACCAGCAGGTTGATCGTGCAGCCCGTCAGGCGCGGCTCGTCGATGCGCACGACGACCGTCTCGCCGGTCTGCAG
>CAZGYG010000133.1:1554-3363 GCA_964530335.1 uncultured Rhodospirillaceae bacterium
GCGCCGCCCCAACCCCTATGCCTCGACCTCCCCCACGGAGCGCCGGTACAACCGCCGCAGCGCCGCATCCACATCCACCGCGTCCTCCCCGTTCTCCACCACCTCGAACTCGAAAGAGCCGGTCGGCTCCTCCCAGTTCGCTTCCACGTACGCCTCCGCCTCCGACACGCCGATGCTCACCGGCGAGCCCCTTCGCGCCTCCAACCTCCGCTGCCACAAGGCTCGCGGGGTCCGCACCAGCACGAACACGACCTTCGACGCCGGCAGCGAATCGCGCAGGAATCGCCGAGCCTCATCGTTCGGCAGTCCGTCCGCCAGCGCCACGCACTCGTTCGTCTCCAAGAGTTCGCGCGCCCGCGCCGCATAGCGCTCGATGTTGGCCATCCTCATCTCCTGGGTATAGCGCCCGGCGCCGATCGCCTCGACCTCGTCGACCGTCATGAAGCGGTCGGTGTCCAAGGCAGGTACGCGCTGGAGCTCGCCAAAACGCGAGCACAGCGTCGACTTCCCCGCCCCGGGATGGCCAAAGAACGCAAAGACCACCTTGGCCGGCATCACCACGAAATTGTAGCGGCGACCCTTCGGCGGCCTCAGGGCAGGCTCTTCAGGTCGCCATCCGCGGGGAAGTGGGGCGGCGCCCTCAGTCCCTGAAGTACCTCAGTTCCGGCGCGAAGCGAGCGGAAAGAGAATCGCGGAAGATTCGGGCGAACTCGGCTTCGCCAAGTCCGAAGGTCTCGCGCAGCAGCCTGAACTCGCCGTCCATCGTGCTGCCGAAGGCGCCGGGATCGTCCGTGTTCACGCTGACGCTGACGCCCACAGCGAGCGCATGCGCGATCGGGTGCTGTTCGAGAAGCCCGACGGCGCCGGTAACCGCGTTGCTGGTCGGGCACATCTCGACGTGTATGCCCTCGTCGCGGACGCGCAGCACGAGTTCGGGGTCTTCGAATATCCTGACGCCGTGGCCGATGCGGCGCGGGAAGCCGTTATCGAGGGCGTCCCGCACCGATTCCGGCCCCGCCCATTCACCGGCATGGATCTCGACCGCCACTCCGGCATCGCGAAGGCGCTCGAACGAACGGCGATAGCGTGACATCGGATACTCAGCCTCCGGCCAGCCGGCAATGACAAGCCCGCGGATCAGGCCGGCTTCGTGCGCCCAGATCGTCCTGTCCACGCGCTCCGCCAGTGTCTCCGCCGGCTTCGCCCGGTTGAACTGCGCGACCAGCTCGACCTGAATGCGCCCCTCCTCCAGGGAGTCGACGAAGGCGCGAAAGTCGCGCAGCTTCGCGGCGAGGTCGCCCCGGTGCAGCGGCAGCTCGCTCTGCCCGATGAACACCTCGGCATAGACGACGTTCTGTGCTTTGAGGCGCTCGACGTGCGCGGCGATCACCGGGCGGTAGTTGTCGATGTCGCCCTCGAGCGCGGCGGCGACGCCGAACCACCTCAGGAAGCCCTCGAAGTCGCGGGCGGGCGAGACCGCCGCCAGCGCCTCCGGGTCGACGAGAGCGGGCAGCCCCGCATCGACCATGGCACGCATCATTGCCGCATCGACCACGCCGTCCAGGTGGCAGTGCAACTCGACCTTGGGGATGGCCGCGATGTCCACCGGCGGATTTTAAGACATCACCCCGGCATAACTACGTGACGTCGAGCGGGATTCCTCCTGGCGTCGGAATGACATTTCTGGGGCCTCCTTTTGCCATTCCGAGGCTTTTGCCAGGAATCCCACGAGGAGCGACGTGGCTAGCCAGCAGCGGCCTGGACGGCGAACAGCCGCTGCGGCTCCTCGATGCCCTTGAGCTCGTGCAG
>CAZGYG010000134.1:0-2102 GCA_964530335.1 uncultured Rhodospirillaceae bacterium
TCGCCTTGCTTTCCGGAGGGCAACCGGTGGCGACCACCGACTCAGGCAGCGTCGGGGCGAGCTCGGGTTCCGCCGGCTCGGCGGCTTCATCCGGGGGCAACAGCGGTCTGTCCGAGAATTTTTTTGGCGCGCCGCAAGACGCAAGCGATGCCGACTGTACGGAAACCTCACAGGCCAAGGACCGGCTGAACGAGGATACCAACTGGAGCTTGGTCGAAAAATGTGAAGCCGCGAAGGCTGCGGCTACAGCACCCTGACGCCAAAGTGCCGAGGCCGGTTCGTCGTTCTTGACGCCGCGGCGACTGCGCGCGCGATCCGCTTCATGGTCGGGCGCCGCCGTTCCTGGCGCCGCCCGCTGTTACATCGCCCGGTGGTCCGCCGCCTATCTCGGCGACGGTCGTCGTGACGCCGCCCGTCGTGCCGGGCGCGGGCACCATCGCCGTGCCGGCTTGGCTGCGCTCGGCGCGCTCGCGGTTGAGCCGGGCGAGCTCGTCTTCGAGCGCCTGGATCTTGCGCGCGCGCCCGCGTGCCGCCGCGCGCCAGCGCACCAGCCGGGGCCAGGTCACGGCCAGGCCGAGCGCGAGCCCGGCGCCGAACCCGGCCAGGGCCACGGCGTAGAGCGGGGCATCGACGGCGTAGGGCAGGGGGTCCAGGCTGACCGCGACCCGGCCGCGGTTGGCGATGGCGAAGGCCGCCGCCACCAGCGCCACGGGCAGGGCAACCAGCCAGAACAGCAAACGTTTCAGCGCGTGCCGCGCCGTCCGCGAGCCGGACACATCGACGCCGGGGTTCAGCCGCTGCGGTTCAGGCGCTCGCGCAGTTCCTTGCCGGTCTTGAAGAACGGCAGGGCCTTGGCCGGCACGGCGACCGAATCCCCGGTGCGCGGGTTGCGCCCGGTGCGCGCGCCGCGCGTGCGCAGCGAGAAGGTGCCGAAGCCGCGCAGCTCGACCCGGTTGCCGGCCTCGAGCGCCCTGGCGATCTCTTCGAAGATCGTGTTCACGATGCGCTCGACGTCGCGCAGGTAGAGGTGCGGGTTGGCGCTCGCCAGGGTCTGGATCAGTTGGGACTTGGTCATCGTTCGCTCGTCCCCCGGGCGCCGGCGCCCGACACCTCAAGCGTCAAAGGTGCCAGATGGAAACCAGCCCGTCAAGCATAAGTGTCTCTGGCAGCAACGATTTTTCCGCCAATCCCAGGATCGCCCCGAACGGCTCCTGCCAGAACCCGTCTTCGCCCCAGGTCATCGGGACGGCGGGCAGATCGGCATCGATGCCGTGCGCCTCGGCCAGCCAGTCGCGCGCCTCGGCGTCGCCGCCGATCGCGTCGATCAGCCCGGCGCCAAGCGCCGCCTGCCCCGAATAGACCCGCCCGTCGGCCAGGGCGCGAACCGCGGCCTGATCGAGCCCGCGGCGCTCGGCGACCATGGCGACGAACAGGCCCTGCATCTCGTTGACCAGCCCCTGGGCCGCGGCGCGCACCGGATCGGTCATCGGCTCCAGGGGCGAGGGCAGCGCCTTGAACGGGCCGCTGCGCAGCGCCTCGGTCTTGACGCCGAGCTCGCTCAACAGTTCGCTCACGTCGGCGGTCTGCCAGATCACGCCGATCGAGCCGGTTATCGTGCCCTTGCGCGCGAAGATGCGGTCGGTGCCGAGCGCCGCCATGTACGCGGCCGAGGTCCCGAGCTCGCCCATCACGGCGACCACGGGCTTGGAACGCGCGACGTCGCGCAGCGCGCCGTACAGCGCCTCGCCGCCGACGAAGGTGCCGCCCGGGCTGTCGATGCGCACCAGCAGCGCGCGCACGCCGTCGTCCTCGGCCACGTCGTCGAGCGCCGCGTACAGTTCCGGGTCGAACAGGATCAGGTCGGCGACGGGAAGCACGGCGATGCGTTCGCGCCCCGGCGGCCCGAGCGTTTCGATCAGGCCGATGGCGGCCGCGACGGCGATGACGATGGCGGCGGCGCGCCACGCGGCCGCGCGCCGGCGCAAGCGCGCGCGGTCGGCGAGCAGATCGGCCTCGAAGCTCACGGGTGTTCCCAGAATGCGCGGGGCATCGTGGCGCTGGGCATCGTGGCGCCGGGCATCACCGCCGCTGTCAGTCCTTGG
>CAZGYG010000134.1:2202-3307 GCA_964530335.1 uncultured Rhodospirillaceae bacterium
GGCGTCCTTGGGGGCGTCCTTGCCGCGCTGGGCGCCGATCGCCGGGGCCAGGATGTCGCCCAGCGTGGCGCCGCTGTCGGCCGATCCGTACGCGGCCATGGCGCGCTTCTCCTCGTCGATCTCGAGCGCCTTGATCGACAGCGCGATCTTGCGCGTGGCTTTGTCGATGTTGGTCACCTTGGCGTCGATCTTATCGCCGATGGCGAAGCGGTCGGGGCGCTGCTCGCTGCGCTCGCGCGACAGGTCGTTCTTGCGGATGAAGCCGATGGCGCCGTTGCTCACGGTCACCTCGAGCCCGCTCTCGAGCACCTTGGCGACGACGGCGGTCACCGTCGCGCCCTTGGCGATGGTGTCGGCGGCGCTGACGAAGGGGTCGTTCGCCAGTTGCTTGATGCCCAGGCTGATGCGCTCCTTCTCGACGTCGACGTCGATCACCTTGACCCTGACCGCGTTGCCCTTCTTGTAGCCGGCGAGCGCCTGCTCGCCGGGGGCGTCCCACGACAGGTCCGAAAGGTGGACCATGCCGTCGATGTCGCCGGGCAGGCCGACGAACACGCCGAACTCGGTGGTGTTCTTGACCTCGCCCTCGATAACGCTGCCCGCCGGATACGTCTGGGCGAAGGCGGCCCACGGGTTGTCCAGGCATTGCTTGAGGCCCAGGCTGACGCGGCGCTTGTCCGGGTCGACGTCGAGCACCATGACCTCGACCTCCTGGCTGGTCGAGACGATCTTGCCCGGATGGACGTTCTTCTTGACCCAGCTCATCTCCGAGACGTGGACGAGGCCTTCGATGCCCGGCTCGAGCTCGACGAAGGCGCCGTAGTCGGTGATGTTGGTGACGCGGCCCTTGAACTTGGTGCCCTGCGGGTACTTCGCCTGCACGCCGTCCCACGGGTCGGCCAGAAGCTGCTTCATGCCGAGCGAGATGCGCTGGGTCTCCGGGTTGAAGCGGATGACCTGGACCTTGACCCCCTGGCCGATCGATAGCGCCTCGCTCGGGTGGTTGATGCGCCGCCACGCGATGTCGGTGACGTGGAGCAGGCCGTCGACGCCGCCCAGATCGACGAAGGCGCCGTAGTCGGTGATGTTCTTGACCATGCCTTCG
>CAZGYG010000135.1:0-3176 GCA_964530335.1 uncultured Rhodospirillaceae bacterium
GCTGGCTGCGCTCGACGCGGCGGCGCTGGCGGGTCGGCGCGGCGAGGCGGTGGTGCTGGCGGCGCTGGCGGCGGCCGAGGGCGGCCCCGAGGCCGCGCCGGCGGTGGTCCTGACCACGATCGTGCGCGGACTGTGGCGCGCGGGCTTCGAGGACGAGGCGCGCCGGTTCGCCATCGAGGTCGCGGTCGCCCATGGCCTCTAGACGACGCCTCGACGACGACCGGCTGGTCGAACTCTTCCTCGAGATGATGGCGGCGGAGCGCGGCGCCGCGCGCCCGACGCTCGCGGCCTACGCCGCGGACCTGGCGCAGTTCCGCGCGTTCGCGGCAAGTCTCGGGCTGAGCCTCGGCGCCGCGACGCCGGCCGCCCTGGGGGCGTACCTCGGCCGGCTCGCGGCCGATGGCGCCTCGCCGCGCACATCCGCGCGCCGGCTGTCGTGCCTGCGGCAGTTCTACCGTTTCCTCGGCACCGAAGGGCTGCGCCGCGACGACCCGACGGCCGGGGTCGAGGGGCCGCGCCGCGGCCGGACGTTGCCCAAGGTGCTGAGCGAACGCGAGGTCGCGGCGCTGCTCGAGGCGGCGCGCCGGCGCGGCGACGCCAAGGGCGTGCGGGCCCACGCCCTGCTCGAGCTGCTCTACGCCACGGGGCTCCGGGTCTCGGAGCTGGTCGGCTTGCCGCTCGGCGGGCTGCGCCCCGAGATCCCGGCCGTCATCGTGCGCGGCAAGCGCGGCCGGCAACGGCTGGTGCCCTACGGGCGGCCGGCGGGCGAGGCGATCGAGCGCTACCTGGCGCTGCGCGAGCGTTTCGTTCGCCACGGCGTCAGCCCGTGGCTGTTTCCGTCGCGGGCGAGCGCTGGGCACCTGACGCGCCACAGCTTCGCCCACGCGCTCAAGGACCTGGCGCGCGACGCGGGCCTCGCGCCCGACAGGATCTCGCCCCACGTGCTGCGCCATGCCTTCGCCAGCCATCTGCTCGCCCACGGCGCCGACTTGCGCGTCGTGCAGCAACTCCTGGGCCACGCCGACGTGGCGACCACCCAGATCTACACCCACGTGCTGACCGACCGGCTGGTCGAGACCGTGGCGCGCCACCATCCCCTGGCCCGGCCCCTGGCCCGGCCCCTGGCCAAGCCCCCGGCCCGGCCCCCGGCCCGGTCCGCCGATCGCCATTGACAGGGGCCCGGCGGCAAGGGCATGTGCCGCCGAAAGAGGGAGTGGACCCATGAGCTTCACGATCGTCGAGGAGGCGACCGCGCGGATCAACCGCAGCGAGCTGGCGGTGCCGGGCAGCCAGCCCAAGTTCTTCGAGAAGTCGGCCGCTTCGGACGCCGACGTGATCTTCCTCGACCTCGAGGACTCGGTCGCGCCCGACGACAAGCCGCAGGCGCGCAAGAACGTGATCCAGGCGATCAACGACCTCGACTGGGGCCGCAAGACGCTGTCGGTGCGCATCAACGGGCTGGATACGCATTTCATGTACCGCGACGTCGTCGACGTCCTCGAGCAGACGGGCGGCCGGCTCGACCTCATCATGATTCCCAAGGTCGGCACCGCGGCCGACGTCTATGCCCTGGACATGCTCGTGACCCAGATCGAGGCGGCCAAGGGGCGCGCCAAGCGCCTGGGTTTCGAGCTAATCATCGAGACCGCGCTCGGGCTCAACAACGTCGCGGCGATCGCCGCCGCCAGCCGCAGGCTAGAATCGCTGCACTTCGGCGTCGCCGACTTCGCCGCCTCGACGCGGGCGCGCACCACGATCATCGGCGGCGCCAACCCGGATTACGCCGTGCTGACCGACCGGGCGGAGGATGCCCCGCGCGAGACGCACTGGGGCGACCAGTGGCATTTCGCCATCGCGCGCATGGTCGTGGCGGCGCGCGCCAACGGGCTCAGGCCGGTCGATGGGCCGTTCGGCGACTTCAACGACCCGGACGGCTACCGCGCCGCGGGCAAGCGGGCGCGCGCGCTCGGTTGCGAGGGCAAGTGGGCGATCCATCCCTCGCAGGTGGCGCTCGCCAACGAGGTGTTCAGTCCCTCCGCGAAGGAGGTCGACAAGGCCCGCCGCATCCTGACGGCGATGAAGCAGGCCCAGGCCGAGGGGCGCGGCGCCGTGGCGCTCGACGGGCGGCTGATCGACCTGGCGTCGATCCGCCAGGCCGAGGCGCTGGTGCGCAAGGCGGACCAGGTCGCGGCCGCGGGCTGACCCTGCGGCCCGCGCCGATGCAGAACTATCTCGATTTCGAGAAGCCGATCGCCGAGCTCGAAGGCAAGATCGAGGAGCTGCGCCACGTCAGCGACGGCTCGGGCATCAACGTCGTCGAGGAAGTCGGGCGATTGCGGACCAAGGTCGAGCGCCAGCTCCGGCAGACCTACGCCAAGCTGACCCCGTGGCAGAAGACCCAGGTGGCGCGCCACCCAGACCGGCCGCACTTCGGCGATTTCGTCGCCCATCTGGTCAGCGACTTCACGCCGCTTTCCGGCGATCGGCGGTTCGGCGACGACCCCGCGCTGATCGGCGGTCTGGGCCGGCTCGCCGGGCGCGCGGCCGTGGTGATCGGCCACGAGAAGGGCGCCGACACAGAGGAGCGCGTGCGCCACAACTTCGGCATGGCGCGGCCCGAAGGCTACCGCAAGGCGATGCGCCTGATGCGCCTGGCGGAGCGGTTCGACCTGCCGGTCGTCACCCTGGTCGACACGCCTGGCGCGTTCCCGGGCGTCGACGCCGAGGAACGCGGTCAGGCCGAGGCGATCGCCCGCTGCATCGAGACCGGGCTCGCGCTCGGCACCCCGTTCGTCGCGGCGATCGTCGGCGAAGGCGGTTCGGGCGGCGCGATCGCGCTGGCGACCGCGGACCGGGTGCTGATGTTCGAGCACGCCATCTATTCGGTCATCTCGCCCGAGGGCTGCGCCTCGATCCTGTGGCGCGACGGCGCCTACGCGGCGGACGCCGCCGAGGCCTTGAAGCTGACCGCGCAGGACCTGGAACGGCTGGGCGTGATCGACCGCGTGGTGGCGGAACCGCTGGGCGGGGCGCACCGCGACCCGGGCGCGGCGATCAAGGCGCTCGGCGCCGCGATCGTCGAGGCGCTCGACGAGATCGCGCCGTTCGCCCGCGACGAACGGGTGCGGCGGCGGCGCGAAAAATTTCTCGCCATGGGCCAGGCGCCGGCGGGCTAG
>CAZGYG010000136.1:0-3113 GCA_964530335.1 uncultured Rhodospirillaceae bacterium
CAAAACGCGTGGCGGTGATCGACGTCAGTCACTGGCACTCGACCTACGACGCTTCGTACCTGCGGGTCTTGTCCGGGCTGGACCTCGAAATCGCCGGCGTGTCGGATGCCAACAAAGCGATCGCCGAGGACCGCGCCGCCCGGTTCAACAGCACCGCCTACACCGACTTCAAGGAAATGGTCGAGCGCACGATGCCGGACTTCGTGGTCGCGCTGGGCAAGCACGTCGACATGCCCGCGACTTTCCGCTATCTGGTCGATACAGGTATCCCGTTCATGATGGAAAAGCCCTGGGGCGTCGACGCCGCCACGGTGGACGGGCTGGCGAGGCTGGCGCAATCGAAGGGGGCCTGGGTTTGCGTGCCCTTCATGACCCGCTACAGCCATTGGGTCGAGGCCGCCCGCGACGCCGTCCAGAAGGGCGAGCTCGGGGCAGTCTCGCACATCTTCTTTCGCATGATCCGGCCCACCATGGAGCGCTACAAGGTCTGGGACTCGCCCTGGATGCTGCGTAAGGCCGAGGCCGGGGGCGGCGCCCTGATCAACCTTGGCTCTCACGGATTCGACATCTGCCGCTTCATCACCGGCGAAGAGCCCCGCGTCGTCTCGGCGGTGATCAGCAACGCAGTGCACAAGTCCGAGGTCGAGGACTACGCCTTCGTGACCCTGCGCACGCCCAGCGGCATCATCTTCCACAACGAGGTCGGTTACACAATGCCGACCTGGCCCCGGAACAGCACCGACGGCGAACGCAAGGTCGCCGCGGCGGGCGGCATTCTCAAGGCTGTCGACACCGGCGTGCACATCCTGGGCCCGGACCGCGACGAGACGATCGAGACGCCCAAGGACTACGTCGGCAACTATCGCCGCGTGCTGCTCGAGTGCCTGGACCGCCTCGAGCGCGGCGAGCCGCCCCCGATCACCGCCAACGACTGCGCCCGCGCCGTTTCGCTGATCCACGATGCCTACAAGGTCGCGGGACCGCTTTGAACCAGACCTACAAAGAGGACGAGCCAGCATGAAGCACCCATCGCACGACGAGACCTGCGGCATCTGCAAGACTAACGCCGGGGAGGCCCCAATCCCCGGGGGAGTCGTCTTCGAGAACGACCTCTGGCTGGTGCGCCACCTCATGCCCGGGCGCGGCGTGCCCGGCTGGATGATGGTGCAGTCACAGCGCCACGTGGCCGGCATCGCCTACTTCAACGACGACGAAGCGGCGAGCTTCGGGCCGTCACTCCGGCACTTCGAGAAAGTGCTGGAGGAGGTGACCGGGGCGCAGCGCATCTACACCGCCGCCATGAACGAGAGCTTTCCTCACTTCCATTGTCACATCGTGCCGCGCTACGCCAAGATGCCGAAGGACGCCAGCGCCTGGGATGTGTTCGACCTCTTTCGAGCCACGGGCGCCGGCGAGGTCGCCGTGGACCGCGGCGAAGCCGGCCGCCTGACTGAGGCCTACCGCCAGGCCCTGAAGGCCAACCCGCCACCCCGCTGACCGGCGACCGGGAAAGGACAGACAACATGCGTATTGCCAGGTTCGAGGCAGGCGGCAGGACCTCTTACGGGATCGTCGAAGGAGACTCGGTAACGCCGATCGACGGCGACCTCTTCGGCCCGCGCCGGCCGGCCGGGCCGCCGGTGCCCCTGATCGGCGTCCGGCTGCTGGCGCCGGTTATACCCAACCAGATGCTGGCTGTTGCCCTGAACTACCCCAGCCACCTGGGCCAGCGCCCTCCCTCACCGCGGCCGGAGATCTTCGTCAAGGCCAACTGCACGCTGGCCAATCCCGGCGACAACGTCATCCTACCGGCGGGCTCCGAGCGCATCGACTACGAGGGCGAGTTGGTGGTGGTGATCGGGCGGCGCTGCAAGAAGGTCACCGTCGAGGACGCGCTCTCTTACGTCCTGGGTTACACCTGCGGCAACGACGTCAGCGCCCGCGACTGGCAGCGCGGCGACCAGCAGTGGTTCCGCGGCAAGTCCTGCGACACCTTCGGGCCGATCGGTCCCTGGATCGTCGACGGCCTGGACCCGGCGAACCTCAACCTCTGCACACGGCTCAACGGCGAAGAGGTCCAGCGCTGCAACACCGGTGAGATGATCAACAGCGTGGCCGAGACCATCAGCTTTATCAGCCAGGTCGCGACGCTCAACCCCGGCGACGTCATCTTCACCGGCACCTCGGGCCAGCCGCGGGCACTCAGCCCCGGCGACGTCGTCGAGGTCGAGGTGGCCGAAATCGGCGTCCTTCGCAACCCGGTGATCGCCGACCCCATCGCCTCGACCTGGACCGACCGGCGAACGGCCGAGGCTACGGCCTGAGGCTCACGAGGGTTGGCGGCGGACTGAGATGGAGATCGAGGGCAAGGTTGCCCTTGTTACGGGCGCGGCTTCGGGCATCGGCCGCGGGTCGGCGCAGGCGCTGGCGGCGGCCGGCGCGCGAGTCCTAGTCGTCGATATCGACGAGGCAGGCAGCGCCGAGACGGTCGCGCTCATTAACGCTGCAGGCGGCGAGGCGCTGCCGTTCCTGGCCGACGTCGCCAGCAGAGACGGAGTGCAGGCCATGGTCGCCGAGGCCGAAGCCAGATTCGGCGGGCTGGACATCGTCCACAATAACGCCGGGCTGCTGGGCGGCGGACCGCTCCTGACAACGCCGCTGGATTACTGGCTGCGGATGATCGACGTGAACATCAGCGCGGTCGTCATGGGCACGCTGGCCGCCATACCGGCGCTGGAGCGCAGGGGCGGGGGCGCGATCGTGAACACCGCGTCGATCGCCGGCCTCATCGCCTACCCCGGCGGGCCGGTGTACGCGGCGACCAAGGCCGGAGTGATCGGCTTCACCAGGGCCATGACGCGGCTCAAAGACAGCCTGAACATCCGGGTGAACTGCATCGCGCCGGAGGTCGTGGACACGCCGCCGATCCGCAGGGGGCGCGAGCGCAGCCGCGCGGCCGGCGTGTGGACGGCGCACAACGCTCTCCCGGCCATCCCTGTGGAGGATGTCGCGGAGTGCGTCCTCAGGCTGATCCGGGACGAAAGCCTCAGCGGCCGCGTGATGAAGATCTCGCCGGGCATGGCGCCGGAGCTCCTGGAATTCCCGGACTGGGG
>CAZGYG010000137.1:0-2993 GCA_964530335.1 uncultured Rhodospirillaceae bacterium
GGCGCCGGCAAGGGCGAGACCGTCAACCTGCTGAGCGAGTGGATGGACCCGCGCCAGATCGAGGTCTCGGGCTTCCCGGCGCCGACCGACGAGGAAGCGGCCCATCCGCGCATGTGGCGGTTCTGGCGGGCGCTGCCGCCGAAGGGCAAGATCGGCGTCTTCTTCGGCGCCTGGCACACCACTCCGATCCTCGGTCGCGTCGCTGGCGAACTGAGCGCCGCCGAGTTCGCGCAACGCATGGGCGAGATCCTGCGTTTCGAGAAGATGCTCGCCGATGAAGGCGTGCTGCTGCTGAAGTTCTGGTTCCACCTGTCGAAGGCGCAGCAGCGCAAGCGCATGAAGGCGCTGGAGAAGAATCGCGCGACGCGCTGGCGCGTGACCAAGAAGGACTGGGAGCTTTTCGATCGCTACGACGGCTTCATCAAGGTTTGCGAACCGTTCCTGCGCAAGACCTCGACGGCCGAGGCGCCGTGGCGGGTGGTGTCCGGCGTCGATCCCAATTACCGCGCCCTCACGGTCGGGGCGCAGCTCCTGGAGGCGCTGCGGGCCAGGCTGGGCCAGGCGCCGGCCAAGGCCAAGCCGGCCCCCGCGCGCGCGCGCCTGCCCGCCGCCATCGACCATCTGAACGTGCTGCGCGCGCTCGACCTCGGCCAGAGCCTCGCCAAAAAGGAGTACGAGCGGGCGCTGGAAACCTGGCAGGGCCGTTTGAACCGACTCGCCCGCGACGGCCGGTTCAAGGAGCACGCCGCCGTGGTCTGCGTGTTCGAGGGCAACGACGCCGCCGGAAAGGGCGGCGCGATCCGCCGCGTCACCGGCGCGCTCGACGCCCGCTATTACCGGACCGTGTCGGTCGCGGCGCCGAGCGAGGAGGAGCGGGCGCAGCCCTATATGTGGCGGTTCTGGCGCCGCCTGCCCCGGCACGGCTTCGTCACGATCTTCGATCGCTCGTGGTATGGCCGGGTCCTGGTCGAGCGGGTCGAAGGGTTCGCGGCCGAGGCCGACTGGCGGCGCGCCTACACCGAGATCAACGACTTCGAGCAGGAGCTGGTTCGCCACGGCATCGTGGTCGCCAAGTTCTGGCTGGCGATCGATCAAGGCGAGCAGCTCAAGCGGTTCCGGGTGCGCAAGGACATCGCCCACAAGCGGTTCAAGATCACCGACGAGGACTGGCGCAACCGCAAGAAATGGCCGGCCTACGAGGTGGCCGTCTGCGACATGATCGACCGCACCTCGACCGGCATCGCGCCGTGGACCATCGTCGAGGCCAACGACAAACGCTTCGCCCGGGTCAAGGTCCTGTCGACACTGACCCAGGCGATCGAGGCCGGGCTCGACGCGATCGGGAAGAAGGGGTAGAGCGAGCCGGGCGGCGAGGCCCGGGACCGCGGCGGAACCCGGCATGACCACGTTCGACGAGACGTTCGACTACATCGTCGTCGGCGCCGGATCGGCCGGCTGCGTGCTCGCCGCGCGGCTCAGCGAATCGGGGCGCCATCGCGTGCTGCTGCTGGAGGCCGGGCCCGAGGACCGCAACCCGTGGATCCACGTGCCGCTGGGCTACGGCAAGCTGTTCAAGGACCGCTCGGTCAACTGGCTGTTCGAGTCCGAGCCGGAACCCGAGCTCGACGGGCGGCGCATCGTGCAGCCGCGCGGCAAGGTGCTGGGCGGGTCGTCGTCGATCAACGGCCTGATCTACATGCGCGGCCAGCGCGAGGACTATGACCACTGGCGCCAGCTCGGCAACGTCGGCTGGAGCTACGACGACGTGCTGCCGTACTTCAAGCGCGCCGAGGACCAGGCGCGCGGTCCCGACGACTTTCACGGCGCCGGCGGGCCGCTCGCGGTCGCGGACCAGTCCGAACCCCATCCGCTGTGCGAGGCGTTCATCGCCGCGGCCGGCGAGGCCGGGCTGCCGCGCAACGACGACTTCAACGGCGCGGTGCAGGAAGGCGCTGGCTATTTCCAGACCACCTCGCGCCGCGGCCGGCGCTGCTCGACGGCCACGGGTTACCTGGCGCCGGCGCGCCGGCGGGCGAACCTGAAAGTCGTCACCGGGGCGTTGGCGACCGGGGTGCGCTTCGACGGCCGTCGCGCGGTCGGCGTGACGTGGCAACGGCGGGGCGCGACGCATGGAGCGCGCGCCGCGGCTGAGGTGATCCTGGCCGGCGGCGCGTTCAATTCGCCCCAGTTGCTCGAGCTCTCGGGCGTTGGCCCGGCGGAGCGCCTGCAGGCACTCGGCATCGCGCCGGTCCACGACGCACCCGAGGTCGGCGCCAATCTGCAGGACCACCTTCAGGTGCGCGTGATGATGCGCTGCCGCCAGCGCATCACCTTCAACGACGACATGGCGACGCTGGCCGGGCGCATCCGCATCGGGTTGCGCTACGTGCTCGAGCGCAAGGGACCGCTGACGGTCAGCGCGGGCTACGCCGGGGCGTTCTTCCGCACCGACGCGCGGCTCGCGACGCCCGACATCCAGGTCCACTTCCTGCTGTTCAGCACCGACAAGATGGGCGAGAAGCTGCACACCTTCCCCGGCTTCACCGCCTCGATCTGCCAGCTCCGGCCCGAGAGCCGGGGCAGCGTGCACATTCGCGGCGCCGACCCGGCCGTCCCGCCCGAGATTCGGCCCAATTACCTCGCCACCGCGGGCGATCGGCACACCCTCGTCGCCGGGCTCCGGGAACTGCGCCGCATCCTCGCCCAACCGGCGATGGCGCCCTACCTGGAAGCCGAGCTCGATCCGGGCCCCGAGGTCCAGGACGACGCCGGCCTGCTCGCCCACTGCCGGCGGCGCGGCAGCACGATCTACCACCCGTCGGGGACGTGCCGCATGGGCGCCGACGCCCACGCCGTGGTCGATCCGCGCCTCAGGGTCAACGGCGTCGCGGGTCTGCGCGTGGTCGACGGCGCGATCATGCCGACGCTCGTTTCGGGCAACACCAACGCGCCGATCGTCATGATCGCCGAGAAGGCGTCCGACATGATCCTCG
>CAZGYG010000138.1:0-2875 GCA_964530335.1 uncultured Rhodospirillaceae bacterium
CTAATCAGGCGAGGGTGCACCCCAACCGATTTTCCAGCAAGTTTAGGACTTCACCCGTCGGCGATAGCTCTCGGCACAACGCGGCGAGTGGAAAGCGGTGAATTTCGGCATGCGTTTGCATTCTCGCTGTTGCCTGATGGCCATTCTGTTTCTTCTAAAGAGACCACCCACGTCTTTCCGCTATTCTTAAAAGGCACATTTGGCGAGAAGCTGGATAACCTTCGACCGCATTTTAAACTGTTCTTATATGACAAATACAAGAAACAATTCGAACCGACGGAGGTTTTTGGTTACATCTATGCGGTACTTAATGGGGGTTGCTATCGCGATAAGTTTGACGAGTTTCTAGCCGATGATTATGCGCGCATTCCATTCCCGAAAGCGCGGGCTGACTTCAGGGCGATGGCGAAACTAGGGTGGGAGCTAGTTCAAAAGCACCTGCTGAAAGATGTGCCCGCGCTTGGCCTCGGGAAGTATCGCGGGGAGGGGAACCACGAGGTGGAGAAGCCGCGCTACGTCGAGGCCGAGCGGGCGGTCTACATCAACGCGACGCAGCACTTCGCGCCGGTGCCGCCCGACGTGTGGAACTTCCACATCGGCGGCTATCAGGTGATCGACAAGTACCTCAAGTCGCGCAAAGGGCGGAAGCTGACGCTCGACGAGATCGACAACGTGACCAACGTTGCCAACGTACTCGCCTTCACGATCGAGCAGATGAGAAAGATCGACGATGCGTATCGGGCGGCTTTTGGGGACTGAATTGCCTTGCGGGCATGGTGCAAAAGTTTTCGCGCTCCCGGCGACTTTAAGCTTGCATTAGGGCGCGCCGTGCGTATCTTCCGCCGAGACGCACCCGCACGTGCCAATGGCCCCCAGGGGTTGACCCCAGGGTTATGCTACGACGTTAGGCGTCCTTTGCGGTTCGTCCGGCAAGGCCTTCGCCGGAACCTTAGAGGGACCTTTCGGTTGGTTGTAGCCGCGTGGGGGCGCTCCCCGAAAAACCCGAGATCCTGCTTAGCCGTTCGGGAGGGCGCCCGATGACGATCCTGGTGATCGAGAACGACCGGCAGACTCCCGCCGGCGTGGTGGGCGAGACGCTGGCGCGTCAAGGCTGGGCGCTCGACACGCTCCGCCCGCACGACGGCCAGCCGCTGCCGACCGACGGCGCGGCATACGACGGTCTGGTCGTCCTGGGTGGCCCGCAGCACGCCGGCGACGAGGCCGGGTTCCCGGCCTTCGGCGCCATGCTGCCGCTGATCCGCCAGTTCCACGGCGAGGCGAAGCCGGTGCTGGGCGTGTGCCTCGGCGCCCAGTTGATCGCGCGCGCCTTCGGGGGCCAAGTCTATCCGTTCGGCGGCATGGAGCTGGGCTATCCGCCGGTACGCATCACCGCGGATGGCCGGCGCGATCCGCTGTTGCGCGGCCTTGGCCCGGAGCAGCGCATCATGCAGCTGCACGAGGACAACTTCGAGTTGCCGGCGGGCTCCAGGCTGCTGATGACCAACGACACCTGCGCCAACCAAGCGATGCGCATCGGCGCCACGACCTACGGCTTCCAATGCCATCTCGAAGTCACCGACAAGGACGCCCGCGAATTCGCCTCCGACTGCTGGCCCGCGGTCCGGCGCCACTTCGGCGACCGGGCGGACGCGGTCGCCGCCGAGCTCGTGCGCCAGGTGGACCGGCATTTCGAGGAAGGCGCGGCGTTTTGCCGGACGGTGACGGAGCGCTGGCTCGGCCTGGTGGCCGAGCGGCACCTGTTCATGGAGGCGCCGCGCCGGCGCAGGCGGCGGGCCTAATCCAGCCGGAACTGCAGCAAGAGAGTGCGCTGCAATACGCTCCGATTGTCGTCGGACAGCAGGTAGACGAGCGTGGCATCGGCGTGCCGGCGCACGGCCACGGCCTCGAGGTTGTCGACCGCGAGCGGGAGTTGAAGCCGCGCCACTTCCTCGCCTTGCAGTCGGGCGCCCGGGCGAATCGCCGCGGCCGGCAGGATCGAGAGCCGCGCGCCTGCTCCGGTAAGCGGCGTGAATCGCCGTTCCAGCAGCAGCACGTCGCCCGAGGGCAGCAGGGCAAGATCGGTGGGGGCGAAATCGCCGGTGCGCGCGAACGACAATTCCCGCCACCGGCCCTCCCGGCCGAGCCAGCCGCGCGGATCGCCGCCCTCGTACCCCGCTCCCTCGCCGGCCAGCAGGTAGCGGCCGTCGGCCAGCCGCACCATGCCTTCGACGCCCTCGTTGGCGGGGAGCGTCGAGAGCCCGGCCGGTCCCTCGACCCAGGCGGCGGGGCCGGCGGGCGCGCCGTCGCCGCGGTAGCGCCACAGGCGATGGCGCTGCTCGAAGGCGACCCAGAGCTCGTGCTCGCCCAACGCCACCGCCTCGGCGTCGCCGGCGATCTTGCCAGCCGGCACCTGCCCCGCTTCGTCCAGCAGCGGCCCCGATTCGCCGGCACCCAATCCGGTGAGCCGGCCGGAGGCGCCGTGACGCAGTTCAAGGCGGAGCCAGAACCCGAGGTCGGAGACGGCGATGAGACGCTCCTCGGCGTCGAACGCCATGCCCGACAGCCCACCCCACTGGGCCGCCGGGCTCCTGAGCTCGAAGCCCGCGAGGAAGGTGAGTCTGCCGACCGCGACCCTGCCCGGCTCCGAGGGGTCGAGCGCAACCGGGATCGCCCGCACCTCGATGGGCTCGGCCTCCGCCGGCGGGGCGAGGTACAGCAAGGAGAGGAGAACAAGGACGAGCTTCAATGGGCGGCGGCGGCGCGCGGGCGCGGCTTGCGGGCGGGCGGTCTCTCTGGGCGCTCGCGCGTCTCCTCGAACAGCTCGGCCAGCTTCTCCAGCATGGTGCCGCCGAGCTGCTCGGCGTCCACGATGGTG
>CAZGYG010000139.1:0-2839 GCA_964530335.1 uncultured Rhodospirillaceae bacterium
GGGAACTCGGGCAGCTCGTCGAGGAACAGGACGCCGAGGTGCGCGAGCGTCACCTCGCCCGGTTTGGCGCGGACGCCCCCGCCGATCAGGGCGGGGACCGAGGCGGAATGGTGCGGGTCGCGATACGGGCGGCGGCGCGAAATCCCGCCCGCGCGCAGCATGCCGGCGACCGACCAGATCATGCTGACCTCGAGCGCCTCGGCCGGGCCGAGCGGCGGCAACAGCCCGGCGAGCCGCGACGCCAGCATCGACTTGCCCGATCCCGGCGGGCCGATCATCAGGAGGTTGTGGCCGCCCGCCGCGGTCACCTCGAGCGCGCGCTTGGCCGTCTCCTGGCCCTTGATGTCCTTGAGGTCGGGCATCGGCGTGTCGTCGTCGGCGATGCGCGGCTCCGGCGTGGGCAGCACCTGGGTGCCCTTGACATGGTTGATGAAGGCGATGAGCGAAGCGGGCGCCAGCACCCCGGGACCGCCGGCGAACGCCGCTTCGGCGCCGTTGGCCTCGGGGCAGACGATACCGAGCCCGCGCCCGTTCGCCGTGATCGCCGCGGGCAGCACGCCGGCGACCGGCGTGATCGCCCCGTCGAGTGCCAGCTCGCCGAGCGCCAGGTACCCGGCCAGCGCGTCCTGCGGCACCACGCCGAGCGCGATCAGCAGCGCCAGAGCGATCGGCAGGTCGAAGTGGCTGCCTTCCTTGGCCAGATCGGCGGGCGCCAGGTTGACCGTGATGCGCCTGGGCGGCAGGCCCAGCCCGAGCGCCGCCAGCGCCGCGCGCACCCGCTCGCGGCTCTCGGCTACCGCCTTGTCGGGCAGGCCGACGATGGCGAAGATCGGCATCCCGGCGGCGATCTGCACCTGGACGTCGACCGGCAGGGCGTCGATGCCCTGGAACGCGACCGTGGTGACGCGCGCGACCATGGTGCCGAACGACCCCCTCGTTGCCCCGGCAGTCTAGGGGGTCACGCGCCCGGCTTGCCAGAGGACGCACGAGCGGCCACATAGGGGCGATGACGGTCACCTTTGGCCACGCCCGCGCGCTGCTGCTCGGCGTCCTCGGCGTCCTCGCGGCGCTCGGCCTCGCGTTCGTCGGCTTCGTCGCACTCCTGGTGCTGGCGCCGATCGGGCTCGTCGCGTTCCTCGTCCTGCGCCACCGGATGCGTGTCACCACGATGGAGCGCGGTACCTACGTGTGGACCGGCCGGAGCGACGGCGCCGACGTCGAAGGCGTCGTCGTCGACGTGACGGTCGAGGAGCCCGACCAGATCGACCCGCCTCCGCGCTGAACGCACCCGCTTGCCGCCGGCGGGCGCGCCGGGTAGGACAGGCGCGGGCAACGGCCGACGAGAGCCATGAAGACCGCGATCCGCGTCCGGCGCGACCAGAACTTCGCCGACTGGTACCAGGAGGTCATCCGCGAGGCGGACATGGCCGAGCATTCGAGCGTGCGCGGCTGCATGGTCATCAAGCCGTGGGGCTTCGCCATCTGGGAGCGCATCCAGCGGCGGCTCGACGACCTGATCCGCGCCACCGGCCACGACAACGTGTGCTTCCCGCTGTTCATCCCGATCGAGCTGTTCGAGCGCGAGGCGCGCCACGTCAAGGGCTTCGCCAAGGAGATGGCGGTGGTCACCCACCACCGGCTGATCGAGAAGGACGGCAAGCTGGTGCCCGACGCGCCACTTGAAAGCCCGCTGATCGTGCGCCCGACGTCCGAGACGATCATCGGCGAATCGATGGCGAAGTGGGTGCGGAGTTGGCGGGACCTGCCGCTCAAGCTCAACCAGTGGTGCAACGTCGTGCGCTGGGAGTTGCGCCCGCGCCTGTTCCTGCGCACCACCGAGTTCCTGTGGCAGGAGGGCCATACCGCCCACGCCAGTCGCGAGGAGGCGCTCGAGGAAACGCGCACGATGCTCGAGGCGTACCGCCAGGTGGTCGAGGACGACATGCGGATTCCGGTTATCCGCGGCACCAAGACGCCCGGCGAGCGCTTCCCCGGCGCCGACGAGACCCACACCATCGAGGCCATGATGCAGGACGGCCGCGCGCTGCAGGCCGGCACGTCCCACTTCCTCGGCCAGAACTTCGCGCGCGCCGCCGGCATCCAGTTCCAGGACAAGGACGGGCAGTTGCGCCACGCCTACACCACCTCGTGGGGCGCCTCGACCCGGCTGGTCGGGGCGCTGATCATGGCCCACGCCGACGACGACGGACTGCGCCTGCCGCCGGTCGTCGCGCCCGCCCAGGTCGTCATCGTGCCGATCGTGCGCGACGATGCCCAACGCGCCGAGGTGCTCGGCGCGGCCGAGGCTCTGGCCGGCCGGCTGCGCGCTCAGGTCTTTCGCGGCGAAGCCGTGCGCTGCCGGGTTGACGCGCGCGACGACAGCAGCGCCAACAAGCGCTGGGCCGCGATCAAGAAGGGCGTGCCGGTGATCGTCGAGCTCGGCCCGCGCGACATCGCGGGGGGAACCGTCGTGTACACCCGGCGCGACGCCATTGCCCAAAAGCACCAGGGCGTCGGCATCGACGGCTTCGTGGCCGAAACACCGGCGATCCTGGATGCCATCGATAAGGGGCTTTGGCAGCGCGCGCTCGACGACCGGGCGGCGCGCACGCTCTCGGACATCCGGAACTACGACGATCTGGCCGCCCACTTCGGCAAGGAAACCGGCACCGGCTTCGTCCACGGCAAGTGGTCGGGCGCCGACGGCGTCGACGCCAAGCTGGGGGCACTCGGTCTCAGCGTGCGCTGCCTGCCCTACGAGCAGTCGGGCACCGCCGGGGCCTGCCTGATCACCGGCCAACCGGCCACGCTCGACGCCGTCTACGCCAAGGCGTACTAG
>CAZGYG010000140.1:0-2709 GCA_964530335.1 uncultured Rhodospirillaceae bacterium
TTCGACGTGCACAGCCCGTGGTGCTACCTGGCCGCGCACCGGATCGGCGCGATCGTGCGTCGGCACGGCGGGGCGCTGCGCTGGCGGCCGCTGCACCTGGCCAATCTGATCGACGCGATCGACGGTCACCGGCCGCTCGAGGAGAACCCGGCGTTCGTCCGCTGGTACAAGCAGGACATCCTCGACCAGGCGGAACTGCTCGGGCTGCCCTACCGGCCGCACCCGGACTACCCGCTCCGGCCGTCGCGCGCACTGCGCGCCGCCTTGTGGGCCGACGAGCAGGGTGCGGCCGAGCCTTTCGTGCAGGCGCTCATGCGCGCCTATTGGGCCGAGGGCCAGGACATTTCGGACGTGGCCGTGCTCGCCCGGCTGGCGTCGGGCGTCGGGCTCGAAGGCGTGGCCGAGGCCGTCGGCGACGCGCGCATCAAAGCCGCGATCGAGGCCAACGGTCGCGAGGCCATCGACCGGGGCCTGTTCGGCGTGCCGACGGCGGTGTTCCGTGGCAAGCTCTACTTCGGCACCGATCATCTCGACCTGCTCGACCGCCATATGGCCCGCTGGCGCGCGAGCGCCGGGGAGGACAGCCGGCCATGACCGCCGTGACGATGCCGGATGCCGAGCAGATCGCCGCGTTTCGCCGCGACGGGGCGATCGTGCTTCGCGGGGTGTTCGGCGAGTGGGTCGAGCCGCTGCGCGCCGGTGTCGCGCGCAACATGGCCGAGTCCAGCGCCGATGTGCGCATCTACCATGGCAAGGATGGCTCCGGCCTGTTCTTCGGCGACTACGCCAACTGGTCGCGCATCCCGGAATACCGCGCCTTCGTGTTCGACTCCCCCGCCGCCGCCATAGCCGCGCGCCTGATGGGATCGCGCACCGCGCGGCTGTTCCACGAGCACGTCCTGGTCAAGGAGCCGGGCACCGACGTGCCGACGCCGTGGCACCACGACCTGCCCTACTACTGCGTCGAAGGCCGCCAGAACGTCAGCATGTGGCTCGCGCTCGATCCGGTGCCGGCGGAGACGACGGTCGAGTTCATCGCCGGCAGCCACGACTGGGGCCGCCGATTCCGGCCCGAGCGGTTCAACCGGACGGCGCTTTACGACGACGACGGGCTCGAGCCGGTGCCCGACATCGACGCGAACCGGGCGAACTTCACGATACTTTCCTGGCCGCTCGAGCCCGGCGACTGCGTCGCGTTCCACTTCCTGACGCTGCACGGCGCGCCGGGCAACCGATCGGCGGCGACGCGGCGGCGCGGGTTCTCGTCGCGCTGGATCGGCGACGACGCCCGGTTCGCGCTGCGCAAGGGCCCGACCTCGCCGCCCTTCCGCGGCCTCAAGCTGGCGCCCGGTCAGCCCATGGACGCCCCCGAGTTCCCGCTGGTCTTTCCCAAGGCGACCACGACGTGACGGCCGGACCGACGAACGAGGCGGACACGGTCGTGATCGGCGGCGGCATCGCCGGCGCCGCGACCGCCTACTACCTGGCGAAGGGCGGCCACAAGGTGGCGCTGATCGAGAAGGGTACCGTCGCCGGCGAGCAGTCGAGCCGCAACTGGGGCTTCGTGCGCCAACAGGGCCGCGACCCGCGCGAGCTTCCGCTCATGATCGCGTGCAACCGGATGTGGCAGGGGCTGGAGACCGAGCTCGGCGCCGATCTGGAATGGTGCCAGGGCGGCAACCTGGCCATCGCGCGCGATCAAGCCCAACTCGCGCGCTACGAGGCGTGGCTCGAATTCGCCAGGGAACACCAGATCGGTAGCCGGCTCGTGACCGGGGGGCAGATCAACGACCTGGTCCCCGGCCTCGAGGGTTCGTGGCCCGGCGGGCTCCATACGCCCGGCGACGGCCAGGCCGAACCGGCCAAGGTGGCCCCGGCGTTCGCCGAAGCCGCCCGGCGCCTGGGCGCCGAGGTGCGCACGGGCTGCGCGGCATTCCGCATCGACGCGGCCGGCGGGCGCGTCACGGGCGTGGCGACCGAGGCGGGGACGATCAGGGCCGGCAACGTCGTCGTGGCGGCGGGCGCCTGGTCGTCGCGCCTGCTGCGCCCGCTCGGCGTCGACCTGCCGCAACTCTGGATTCGCGGCACCGTGGCGCGCACCTCCGCCGTACCTACACTCACCGGGGCGGGGGTGTGGGCGCCGGGGCTCGGGTTCCGCCAGCGGCGCGACGGCACGCTCAACATCGCCGACGGCAGGCACGACTTCGACCTGTCGTTCGACGCGCTGCGCCACGGCTTGGCGTTCCTGCCCCTGTGGCGCGCGAACAGGGAGTTCGTTTCTGTTCGCCTCGGCCCCCGCGTCGGCGCGGCGATCGGCGACGCGATCGGCGACGCGATCGGCGGCACGGCTTCTGCGTTCGTGCGCGACCGAACCCTCGACCCCGCGCCAAACCCGGGGCGGGTGGCGAGCGCGCTCGCCACGCTCAAGCGTTCCTTCCCCGGGCTCGGCGAAGTCTCGATCACGCGCTCGTGGGCCGGGTACATCGACATCACACCGGACTTCATCCCCGTGCTCGGTCCCGTCGAGTCCCCGGCAGGACTCTTCGTCGCGACCGGGCTGAGCGGTCACGGCTTCGGCATGGGGCCGATCGTCGGCCGGGTCACGGCCGAGACGATCCTGCACGGCCGCGCCTCGATCGACATCGGCGCGTTCCGGCTGGGGCGGTTCCACGACGGTTCGCCGATCACGGCCAACAACGTGGTGTAGGG
>CAZGYG010000141.1:0-2638 GCA_964530335.1 uncultured Rhodospirillaceae bacterium
TCGATTGGATGATCCGCGGCCCCATCGTCGGCGCGTGCAGTTGCGCCTACGGCTGCCCGTGCGAGTTCATGGCGCGGCCGACTCACGGCGATTGCTTCGGCCTCGAGATCATGGAGATCGCCGAGGGCCACTTCGCCGACGTGCGGCTCGACGGACTGCGCCATGGCGCGCTCTACCGCTGGCCGGGCCCGGTCCACGAAGGCAAGGGCGTGGCCCAGGGCGTGATCGACGCCCGCGCGACGGCGGCCCAGCGCGAGGCGCTGCTGACCATTCTCGGCGGCAAGGAGCAGGTACCGACGAGCAAGTTCAACATCTACGGCTCGACCATCGAGCGCGAGATCGACCCGGTGTTCGCGCCGATCGAGCTCGACCTCGATCTGGCAGGGCGGCGCGCCAGCGCCCGCGTCCCCGGCATCCTCGAGCTCACGCTCGAGCCGATCCGCAACCCGGTGACCGGCAAGGTGTTCCCGGCCGCGATCGTGCTGCCCGAAGGGTTCGAGTACCGCCGGGCCGAGATGGCGAGCGGCCGGTTCAGCGCGCCGCCGCCGTGGGATTTCAATGAGACTGGCGTTTACGGCGCGCTGTTCGAGGCCGCCTACGGCCCCCAGGGCATCATCGCCTGAGCCGCGGCTAACGCTTCCGTAACCCGCCCGGGTCATGCTCGCGCCATGGCCGCGATCTCGACTCGCCCGGACCCCGGCGCGGGGCCCTCGACCCGTGGACTGACGAACACGTGGCTCGCCGTGCTCGACCGCAGGGCGTTCGTCGCGGGCAAGGACGTTTTCCGCGAAGGCCAGGAGGGCCGCAGCGCCTACATCGTCGAATCCGGAACGGTCGAGATCTGGAAGTCCGTCGGCGGCGAGCGCGTCGTGCTCGCCCTGCTCGGGCGCGGCGCCGTGTTCGGCGAGATGGCCCTGATCGACCTGGCGCCGCGGATGGCCACGGCAACGGCGCTGGAACACACGATATGCGTCGTGATCCCGGAACCTCTGCTGCGCACCAGGCTCGCCGCCGCCGATCCGGTGGTGCGGGCGCTGATCCGCATTCTGGTGCGCAACGTCCGCGCGATGTCGAGCTCCGGGCCCGCCGAAGCCGACGACGAACCCTTGGGCTGAGGCGGCGCGCCTCAGTCGAGCGGGATGGCGTAGATC
The DNA here is from genome assembly GCA_964530335.1 of uncultured Rhodospirillaceae bacterium. GTDB lineage: Bacteria > Pseudomonadota > Alphaproteobacteria > SP197 > SP197 > VGDP01. The sequence continues at coordinate 1,152 of CAZGYG010000141.1, forward strand.
AACACCAGGGATTCGGTGCCCGGGTTGGCGTCGTAGATGCTCGCGTTCGAGATGTGATCGAGGGCGAGCCCGAACCGCGCCCGGTCGTCGAGCCGGTAGCTGAGCTCGATCGCCGAGCGGAACTCGAGCGTGCCGCCCAGGTCCTTGCCGCCGCCCTTGGCGTAGGCCCCGGCGGCGAAGCTCGGCGTCAGCACCCAGCGCCGGCCAAGGAAGATGTCGATCAGCACGCCGCCGTAGCCGTAGACGCCGCCTTCGCCCGTCACCATCACCCCGGCCATCGGCTTGAACAGCGTGAACCGACGCTCGGCGCGGTATTCCACCCGGCCCTGGAACGTGGACTCGTCGTCGTTGACGTCGAAGCCGCCGACACCGACCGCGACGAACGCCGGGTCGTCGGCGCGCGCCGGCGACACGACGGCGAGGGCGACGAGGAAGGCCAGCGCGAGGCAAGGCAGCGAAGGGCTCCGCATGAGCCATGGTAGCCCAGCCGGCCGCGCGCCCGAAAGCGGCCACGATGACCGGCGATGCTGGATCGCAACGCGCGTTCGGTCGATGATCGAGCGGCGCCACCTCAGCTCGGGCAGCCGGCCATGATCAAGGTTCTTCGCCGCCTCGGCGCTTTCGTCCTGGTCACGCTCGTTCTGGGCGCGGGCGCGGGGTGCACGGTCAACCCGGCGACCGGGCACAACGAGTTCACGGTCGTCGGGCCCGAGCACGAGGCGGCGATGGGCCGCGCCGAGCACCCCAAGGTGCTCGAAGCGTTCGGCGGCGTCTACGAAGAGGACGTCGAGCTCAACGCCTACGTCGCCGCCGTCGGCGCGCGGCTGCGCGCGGTTTCCGAGCTCGAGGACCAGCCGTTCACCTTCACCGTGCTCGACAGCCCCGTGGTCAACGCGTTCGCGCTGCCCGGGGGCTACGTCTACGTCACCCGCGGGTTGGTCGCGCTGGCCGCGAACGAGGCGGAGCTCGCCGGCGTGCTCGCCCACGAGATCGGGCACGTCACGGCCCGGCACACGGCCCAGCGGGTGACGACCGGGCTGTTCGCCAGCCTCGGCGCGGCGGTGCTCGGCGCCGCCACCGGCAACCAGGTGGTCGCCGACCTGGCCCAGGTGGGCGCCGCCGCCTACGTACAGGGCTTCAGCCGCGACCAGGAGCTCGAGGCCGACACCCTCGGGGTGCGCTATCTGGTCCGCGCCGGCTACGACCCGCGCGCCATGGCCTCGTTCCTGCGTTCGCTCGAGTTGCACGGTTCCTTCGAGGCCGAACTCGCCGGGCGCGAAGGGCGCGAGCCCGAGGCCGACCTGTTCTCCAGTCATCCACGCACGGTGCAGCGCATCGCGCTCGCCACCGACGCGGCCATCGCCGAAACCGGCGGTGTGTCCGACCCGTTCGTCGGCCGCGACGAATATCTCGACCGCGTCGCCGGAATGCTCTACGGCGACAGCCCCGAGGAGGGCTACGTTCGCGGCCGGAGCTTCGCCCACCCC
>CAZGYG010000142.1:0-2454 GCA_964530335.1 uncultured Rhodospirillaceae bacterium
ACGCGATCGACCTGCGCGGCGACAAGCTCGCGCTCCAGCGCCTGAAGGAGGCGGCGGAGAAGGCCAAGATCGAGCTCTCGAGCTCGATGCAGACCGAGATCAACCTTCCGTTCATCACCGCCAAGGACGGCCAGCCGATCCACCTCTCGATCAAGCTGACGCGGGCCAAGCTCGAATCCCTGGTCGACGAACTGATCCAGAAGACGGTCGGTCCGTGCCGCTCCGCGCTCAAGGACGCCGGGCTCAGCGCGGGCGAGATCGACGAGGTCATCCTGGTCGGCGGCATGACCCGCATGCCCAAGGTGATCGAGACGGTCAAGACGTTCTTCGGCAAGGAGCCGCACAAGGGCGTCAACCCGGACGAAGTCGTCGCGGTCGGCGCGGCGATCCAGGGCGCGGTGCTCAAGGGCGAGGTCAAGGACGTCCTCCTGCTCGACGTGACGCCGCTGTCGCTCGGCATCGAGACCCTGGGCGGCGTGTTCACCCGCCTGATCGACCGCAACACGACCATCCCGACGCGCAAGAGCCAGATCTTCTCGACCGCCGAGGACGGCCAGACGGCGGTGACGATCCGGGTGTTCCAGGGCGAACGCGAGATGGCGGCGGACAACAAGCTGCTCGGCCAGTTCGACCTGGTCGGCATCCCGCCGGCGCCGCGCGGCACGCCGCAGATCGAGGTCACCTTCGACATCGACGCCAACGGCATCGTCAGCGTCTCGGCCAAGGACAAGGCGACCGGCAAGGAGCAGCAGATCCGCATCCAGGCCTCGGGCGGGCTGGGCGAGGGCGACATCGAACGCATGATCAAGGAGGCCGAGGCCCACGCCGCCGAGGACAAGACGCGGCGCGAGCTGGTCGAGGCGCGCAACCACGCCGACGCGCTGATCCACACGACCGAGAAGAACCTGGCCGAATTCGGCGCCAAGGTCCCCGACGCCGACCGGTCGGCGATCGAGACGGCGATCGCCACGCTCAAGGACGCGGTCAAGGGCGACGACACGGCCGACATCCAGGGCAAGACCAACGCGCTGATGCAGGCGTCCATGAAGCTCGGCGAGGCCATGTACAAGGCCGGGCAGGAGGCCCAAGCCGGCAACGGCGCCGGCCAGCAGGGCGACGGCCAGCCGGGCGACGGCCAGCCGGGCGATGGCCCCGCCGCGCCTGACGGCAATGCGGGCGGCGAAAAGGTCGTCGACGCCGACTTCGAGGAAGTCGACGACGAGCGCAAGGACAAGCGAGCCTAGGGGCACCGGGCGGGCGTAGAGCGCCTTCGGCTTGGGTGGAGTCGATGCGAGCACCGCCCTTCGAGACGGCCGCTTCGCGGCCTCCTCAGGGCGAGCGGATTCATAAGAGGTCGTCCGTGGTGAGGAGGGCGACCGCGCGGCGGTCGACCGTCTCGAACCACGGGCGGCCCGCGGCGCCGACGGGGACCGGCTGATGGCGAAGACCGACTACTACCAGGTCCTGGGCGTCGGCCGCGACGCCGACGCGGCGGCGCTCAAGGCCGCGTACCGCAAGCTCGCCATGAAGCACCACCCGGACCGCAACGCGGGCGAAGCCGACGCCGAGCGCAAGTTCAAGGAGCTCAGCGAAGCCTACGAGGTGCTCAAGGACGACCAGAAGCGCGCGGCCTACAACCAGTTCGGCCACGCCGCGTTCGACGGCGCGGCCCGTCCCGGCGGCGCCGGGTTCGACTTCACCACCTCCTTCGCCGACGTATTCGACGACCTGTTCGGTGCCTTCGGGCAGCGCGGCGGCCGCACCGCCCGGCGCGGCGCCGACTTGCGCTACAACATGGAGATCACGCTCGAGGAGGCGTTCAAGGGCAAGCAGGCCAAGATCCGCGTGCCCACCTCGGTCGCCTGCGAATCGTGCTCGGGCTCGGGCTCGGCCGACGGCGGCCAGGCCGCGACCTGCCCGACCTGCAACGGCCACGGCAAGCTGCGCGCCCAGCAGGGCTTCTTCACCATCGAGCGCACCTGCGCGACCTGCGGCGGCAGCGGCCGGGTCATCCGCAACGCCTGCAAGGCGTGCGGCGGCCAGGGCCGGGTCCAGCGCGACAAGACGCTGCAGGTGCAGATTCCGGCCGGGGTCGAGGACGGCACGCGGGTCAGGCTTACGGGCGAAGGCGAGGCCGGGCTGCGCGGCGCCCCGCCCGGGGACCTCTACATCTTCGTCGCGGTCAAGCCGCACCGCATGTTCCAGCGCGAGGGCGCCAACATCTACTGCCGGGTGCCGATCCCCATGGGCACGGCGGCGCTCGGCGGCACCGTCGAGGTCCCGACCATCGAAGGCAGCCGCGCCCGCGTCAGCATCGCCGCCGGCACCCAGTCGGGCCGCCAGTTCCGGCTCAAGGGCAAGGGCATGGCGCCCATGCGCGGCCCCGGCCGGGGCGACATGGTGGTCCAGGTCACGGTCGAGACCCCGGTCAACCTGAGCGCGCGCCAGAAGGAG
>CAZGYG010000143.1:0-2438 GCA_964530335.1 uncultured Rhodospirillaceae bacterium
TCGATCGTGACCGGCGTGCCGATCAAGTGGATCGAGTCGCGCATCGAGAACATTTCCACCACCGGCTTCGCTCGCGACTACCACTGTGTCGGCGAGCTGGCGGCCGACAAGGACGGCCGCATCAAAGCGCTGCGCTTCACCGCGCTGGCCGACCACGGCGCATTCAATGCGCACGTCTCGGCGACCAAGCTGCCGGCGGGCCTGTTCAGCATCTGCACGGGGTCCTACGCCATCCCCAAGGCCTATTGCCGAGTCGACGCCGTCTATACCAACAAGGCGCCCGGCGGCGTCGCCTACCGCTGTTCGCTCAGGGTGACCGAGGCGGTCTATCTGATCGAGCGCATGATCGACGTGCTGGCGCAGAAGCTCGGACTGGACAAGGCCGAGATCCGACGGCGCAACTTCGTCAAGGCCGACCAGTTCCCGTACACCACGGCGCTCGGCTGGACGCTCGACAGCGGCAACTACCACGCCGCGCTCGACAAGGTCCTGAAGGCGGTGGACTACGACGGCTTGCGCAAGGAGCAGGCCCAGAAGCGCGCGAAGGGCGAGCTCATGGGCATCGGCATCGCCACGTTCACCGAGATCGTCGGCGCCGGCCCGACCAAGGTCTGCGACATCCTGGGCATCGGGCTGTTCGACAGCTGCGACATCCGGGTCAATCCGACCGGCAGCGCGATCGCGCGGCTGGGCACCATGAGCCAGGGCCAGGGGCACGCCACGACCTACGCCCAGATCATCGCGACCGAGCTCGGGCTCGCGTCGGACGAGATCCAGATCGAGGAAGGCGACACCGACAAGGCGCCCTACGGCGCGGGAACCTGGGGCTCGCGCTCGACGCCGGTCGCCGGCGCCGCCGCGGCGATGGCCGCGCGCAAGATCAGGGCGAAGGCGCAGAAGATCGCGGCGCACCTCCTGGAGGTCGGCGAAGCGGATCTCGAATGGGAGGTCGACCGCTTCAAGGTCAAAGGCAACCCGACCCAGGCCAAGACGATGAAGGAAATCGCCATGGCCGCCCACACGAGCAACCTGCCCGACGGCATGGAGAAGGGGCTCGATGCGAGCGAGTACTACGATCCGCCGAACATGACGTTCCCCTTTGGCGCCTACGTCTGCGTTGTCGACATCGACCGGTTCACCGGCGAGACCAAGGTCCGGCGCTTTTACGCGCTGGACGATTGCGGCACGCGGATCAACCCGATGATCATCGAAGGTCAAATTCACGGCGGACTGACGGAAGCTTTCGCCGTCGCCTTCGGTCAGGCCCTGCCGTTCGACGAGAACGGCAACCATCTCGGCAACAGCCTCATGGACTACTTCCTGCCCACGGCGGTGGAAACGCCGCATTGGGAAACCGATCACACGGTCACGCCGTCGCCCCACCACCCGATCGGCGCCAAGGGCGTCGCGGAATCGCCGCATGTTGGCGGCATTCCCTGCTTCAGCAACGCGGTGGTCGACGCGTTCGCGCATCTGGATGTGACGCACATGGATATGCCTCACACCGCCTACCGTGTGTGGCGCCGGTGCAAGGCGCTCGGCATCAACACAAGATAGGCCGACGCGGGGCGTTGGCATGAAGGTCGAGCTCGAGAGGAGGTTTCCGTTGCCGGGCTCGGCCAAGGTCGCGTGGGAGGTCTTGCGCGACATCGAAGCCGTGGCCGGGTGCATGCCCGGCGCGAAGATCACGGAACGCCTGCCAGGGGACATCTACAAGGGTACGGTCACGGCCAGGGTCGGTCCCGCGACGATGACATTCCGCGGCGAGGCCGAAGTGCGCGACATCGACCCCGTGGCGCATTCCCTGCGTGTCCTGGGCAGGGGGACGGACAGCACCGGGAGCTCCGCCGCGTCCATGGAACTCGCCGCCAGGATCGAAGCCGTCACCGACGGGTCGAGCCATCTGGTGGGCAAGAGCGAGGTGACCATGAGCGGCAAGGTCGCCGCCTTCGGCGGGCGGATGATCAACACCGTCGCCGACCAGATCCTCAAGCAATTCGCGGACAATTTCGCGCGCGAGGTGGCGGCGCTGGCCGCGCGGCGTGGCGTGGCCGTACCGGCCAGCCACGCGCCGACGCCCCCCCGGGCGGCCCGTGAACTGAACGGCCTCGCGCTCCTGTGGGCCGTGTTCATGGCCGGGCTGCGTCACCTCCTGCGCAAGAGACCCGCGTGAATCCTCCAGCGCGGCGGAAGGACGAAGTGGTCGACCTGCAGCGCCGGCTTCGGAGCGTCGGCTACATCGCCGAGGCTCCGCTCGCGGCCGCGATTCTGCTCATGCTGGACCTTGGCCGCCCTCTGCTGCTGGAGGGAGACGCCGGCGTCGGCAAGACCGAGGTCGCGAAGGCGCTCGCCGCGGTGCGCGGCGCGCGGCTCATCCGCTTGCAGTGCTACGAAGGGCTCGACGTGCACGCGGCGATGTACGAATGGAACTACCAGCG
>CAZGYG010000144.1:0-2402 GCA_964530335.1 uncultured Rhodospirillaceae bacterium
GCCTGTCACGATGGGCACCAAGCATGACCGCATGCAGTACGAAATGCCCTCGATGTCCGCCCGGTCGGTTCACGAGGCGCACCACGCCGGGGCCGCCTCGCACGACGGCATGGACCACGCTGTGTCCGACCCTCTCATGGCGAAAGCCATGGAGCGCGATATGCGCGATCGCTTCCTCCTCTCTCTCGTGCTGACCGTGCCGGCCGTCCTCTACTCGCCGCTGGGCACGGACTTCTTCGGCGTGGACCTCCCGACCGGCCCGCTGTCCCACAACTGGCTGCTGCTCATCCTTTCGACGCCTGTCGTCCTCTGGGGAGGCTGGATTTTCCTCGCCGGAGCCGTGCGCTCGCTGCGACATCGTTCGCTCAACATGAGCGTGCTCATCGCCACGGGCGTTCTGGCTGCCTACGGGTTCAGCGTCGTCATCACCGTTGGCGATCTCGGCGAGACCTTCTTCGAGGCCGCTGCCATGCTGGTCACGTTCGTGCTCTTCGGCCACTGGATGGAGATGAAGGCCCGCCGCGGTACCACTGATGCCCTGCGCGCGCTCTTCGACCTGGTCCCGCCCAGGGCCTCCGTGCTTCGAGACGGCGCCGAAGTCGACATACCAACCGCCGACATAGTTGCCGGCGATATCGTGGTCTTGCGGCCCGGAGACAAAGTGCCGGTCGATGGCATCATCGAACGAGGCGAAACCGCCATCGACGAATCGCTGGTCACGGGGGAGTCCCTGCCCGTCGACAAAGTGGCAGGCGACGAGGTCGTCGGCGGGTCGATCAACCTCTCGGGCTCGGTGCAGTTTCGCGCCACAAAGGTCGGCGCGGCGACCGCGCTTGGCCAGATCGTCCGCCTCGTGGAGCAGGCGCAGAACTCCAAGGCGCCCGGCCAGCGACTGGCCGACCGTGCCGCCGGGTACCTGGTGATCCTGGCGGTTGGCTCCGGCCTCCTGACCTTCCTGGTGTGGCAGTTCCTTACCGGCGAATCGACGCTCCTGTCGCTCACCTTCGCCATCTCGGCCGTGGTCATCGCCTGCCCGGACGCCCTTGGCCTCGCCACGCCGACCGCCGTGGCCGTCGGTACCGGCCTCGGCGCCCGGCACAACATCCTCATCAAGGACGCGGCCACCCTCGAAGGTGTATCCCGCATCACCGCGGTCGTGCTGGACAAGACCGGCACCCTCACAGAGGGCAGCCCGAGGCTCACGGACGTCGTCGCTAGCGAGGTCCCCGAGCCCGTGCTCCTGGCCCTCGCCGCGTCCGCCGAACGTGGCAGCGAGCACCCTCTGGCGAAGGCGATTGTCCGCGGCGCCGAAGAACGCGGGGCGCCGCTTCGAGAGCCCGGGTCATTCAAAACGACGACGGGCAAGGGAATCGAGGCGATGATCGATGGCCAGCAGGTCCTCGTTGGCAACCGGCGCTTCCTGGAGGAGCAGGGCATCGCCACGGCGAAGCTGAGCGAGCACGCCGCCGCGCTGGCCCAGGCGGGCAAGACGCCGATGTTCATCGCGGTTGATGGGCGCGCCGCCGGCCTGGTCGCTGTCGCCGACACCATCAGGCCCAGCGCCCGCGTGGCGGTGCGCCGGCTGCGCGAGCTCGGACTCCAGGTGGTCATGATAACCGGCGACAACGAGCGCACCGCGGCGGCTGTCGCCAAGGAGCTAGGTATCGACCGGGTCTTCGCAGAGGTGCTTCCCGAGGACAAGGCACGTCATGTGCGCGAGCTTCAGGACGAAGGCCAATCAGTGGCTATGGTCGGTGACGGCGTCAACGACGCGCCCGCCCTGGCCCAGGCGGATGTCGGCATCGCCATCGGCGCCGGCACCGACGTTGCTATCGAGACGGCCCGCGTCGTCCTCATGAAGAGCGACCCCCTCGACGTGGTCCGCGCGATCAAGCTCAGCAAAGCGACGGTGCGCAAGATGAAGCAGAACCTCTTCTGGGCGTCGATCTACAACGTCCTCGCCATACCGATAGCGGCCGGCGTCCTCTATCGGCCTCTGGGCATCGAGCTGCGGCCTGAGTGGTCGGCGTTGCTCATGTCCCTCAGCTCGATAATCGTGGCGACGAACGCGGTGCTGTTAAAGACGGCAGACAAGAGCCTAAGGGACGCCTGACGTCGGGAATTTTGCCGGCCGCTCGGCGAACTCGCGCAAGCAGCCCTGGGAGCAGAAGTGGAGCCGCGCTTCGCCGTACACCGGCGTCAATGCCGACTTCTCATCGAGACTCATGCCGTTAAGCCAGGTCGCGGCGGAGCTGCTCGAACTCCTCGCGGCTGATCTCGCCGCGGGCATACCTGGTCTTGGCAATCTCTAGCGCTGTGGACGGACCCGCAGGCGAGGCCACCCCTTTGCGCGTCGTGAGGCTGACAACTGCCCAGACGATGAGGCCCCAGAACACGACGAA
>CAZGYG010000145.1:0-2316 GCA_964530335.1 uncultured Rhodospirillaceae bacterium
CTAGCGCGCCTTCAGGCGAAGTGGGTACCGGTTCGCCGCCCGGAAGGCGCGCCACATCGAAAATCTAGGGCCGTTGCAGCGACTCGATGGACGCTGAACTGCCCTAGGTCATGGCGGCGTCGGCGGCCAACGGGGCGAGCGACGCACGCAACTGGGCGATGCCCGTGCCGTCGCGCGCGCTGGTCGTCACGACCTCGGGGTGGGCCGCGGGACGCACCCCGAGCTCGGCCGCCAGGGCGGCCAGCCGACGGTCCAGCGCGCCCGGCTTGACCGCGTCGGCCTTGGTCAGCACGGCCTGGTAAACGACGGCCGCCTCGTCGAGCAGCGCCATGACCTGGCGATCCAGGTCCAAGAGCCCGCGCCGCGCATCGATCAGCACCAGGACCCGGCGCAGGTTCGGCCGGCCGCGCAGGTAGCGCTCGACCAGCCCGGACCACGCCCGCCGCTTCTGGTCCGACGCCTGGGCATGGCCGTAGCCCGGCAGGTCCACCAGCATCAGACGGCCGCCCAGGTCGAACAAGTTGACCGTCTGGGTGCGCCCCGGCGTGCTCGACGTGCGGGCCACCCCGGCCCGCCCGACTAGCGCGTTGATCAGGCTGGACTTGCCGACGTTCGAGCGGCCGGCGAACGCGACTTCGGGCAGGGCGGGGGCCGGCAAGGCATCGTCCTCGCCGGCGGCGGCGGCGAAACCGCAAGTCAGGCGGAACAGAGCCTCGGCGCGCGCGACATCGTCGGCTTCGGCGCCGGTCAGGTCCGCACCCCCATGCGCTTCATGATCAGCCACTGCTGGCCGATCGAGAGCAGGTTGTTCCACGTCCAATAGATGACCAACCCGGCGGGGAACGGGGCCAGCATGAAGGTGAACACGATCGGCATGGCCATCATGATCTTGGCCTGGATCGGGTCCGGCGGCTGCGGGTTGATCTTCATCTGGAGCCACATGGTCAGGCCCATGGCGAGCGGCCAGATGCCGAGCGCCAGGAACGATGGCGCCGTCAGGAACGAGGGCAGCGTCCACGGTATCAGCCCGAACAGGTTGAACAGGTTCGTCGGGTCGGGGGCGGAAAGATCGCGGATCCAGCCGAAGAACGGCGTGTGCCGCATCTCGATGGTGACGAACAGCGTCTTGTAGAGCGCGAAAAATATCGGGATCTGCACCAGGATCGGCAGGCAGCCCGCGGCCGGGTTCGCCTTCTCGCGCTTGTAGAGCGCCATCAGCTCCCGCTGCATCCCGGCCTTGTCGTCGCCGAAGCGCTCGCGCAGCTTGACCATCTCGGGCTGCAGCTTCTTGAGCTTGCTCATCGCGTGGTACGACTTGTTCGCCAGCGGAAACAGCACGATGCGGATCGTCACGGTCAGCAGCAGGATGGCGATGCCGAAGTTGCCGACCTGGTGGAAGTAGAACTCCAGCAACTTGAACAGCGGCTTGGTCAGGAACCATAACCAGCCCCAGTCGACCGCCAGGTCGAAGCGGGTGATGTCCAGGGAATCCCGATAGGCGTCGAGGACTTTCACCACCTTGGCGCCGGCGAACAGCCGGTCGGTCACCTCGGCGGCGCCGCCGGCCGGCACGACCAGCGCTTCGTGGCGAAAATCGACCTGGAACCGGTCCCCGCCGTCGGGCGCGTTGTGGCTGAAGCGCGCGACGAACGGCGCCTCCTGGGTCGGCGCCAGGGCGGCCAGCCAGTACTTGTCGGTGATGCCGAGCCAGCCGCCGGTCGAGGTCGCCTCGCGGCTGCCCTCGTCGCGGAGATCGTCATAGTCGATTTCGGTCAGCGTGCCGTCGAACACGCCGAGCAGGCCTTCGTGAAGTATCCAGTAGCCGAGCGTCGGTGGCGCGCCGTGGCGGGCCACGAGACCGTAGGGATAGAGCGTCACCGGCGCCGCGCCGGCGTTCTCGACGCGCTGGGTCACCGTGAACATGTACGCCTCGTCGACGGCGATGCGCCGCGCGAAGCGGAGCCCCTGGCCGTTGTCCCAGGTCAGCGTCACCGGCTGGCTGGGCGTCAGCGTGTCCCGGTCGGCCCGCCACACGGTCGTGCTGGTCGGCACCGCGACTTCGCTTCCCGGCGCGGGGATCCAACCGAACTCGGCGAAATAGGGTTCGGGCGCGCCCGGCGGGCTGAACAGCACGACCGCCGGGCTCGCGGGTTCGAGGTCGACGCGGTACTGGGTCAACGTCACGTCGTCGAAGCGCGCGCCGGTCAGCGCGATCGAGCCGATGATCGCGGGCGTTTTGACGGCGACGCGCGGGCCAAGCGCCAGCGCGGCCGCGCGGCTCGGCGCGGCCGGCTGGGCCGGCGCGGCGGGCGCCGT
>CAZGYG010000146.1:0-2159 GCA_964530335.1 uncultured Rhodospirillaceae bacterium
GGCGGCGACACGCCAGTTGGCGCGCCTGCCCTACTACCACACGTTCTATGGCCGCACCGCCGACATCACGGTCGAGCTGGCGGAGAAGCTGGTTGCGCTTGCGCCGGTGCCGATGAGCAAGGCGTACTTCGTGACCTCGGGCTCCGAGGCCAACGAGACCATGATCAAGCTGGCCTGGTACGTCCACGCGGCGCGCGGCAAGCCGGGCAAGCACAAGGTCATCGCCCGCGCCCGCGCCTTCCACGGCATCACGATCGTGGCCGGCAGCCTGACCGGGCTGCCGGTCCTGCACCGGGATTTCCGGCTGCCGCTGCCGGGCTTCCTGCACGCCCGCTGCCCGCACGCCTACCGCGAGGCCGAGGTGGGCGAGACCGACGAGGCGTTCGCCACCCGGCTCGCCGCCGAGCTCGACGCCATGATCGTGGCCGAGGGGCCGGACACGGTCGCCGCGTTCATCGCCGAGCCGGTGCAGGGCGCCGGCGGCATCGTCGTGCCGCCCGCCGCCTATTTCCCTAAGGTCCAGGAAGTGTTGCGCCGCCACGACGTGCTGGCGCTCGCGGACGAGGTGATCTGCGGCTTCGGCCGAACAGGTCGCTGGTTCGGCAGCGAGACGCTCGGCTTCGCGCCGGCGATGATGTCGCTGGGCAAGGCGCTGACCGCGGGCTACCTGCCGATGGCCGCGGTGCTAATCAACGACGAGGTCTACCAAACGGTCGCCGACAACAGCGCCAAGATCGGGGTGTTCGGCCACGGCTTCACCCATTCCGGCAACCCGACCTGCGCCGCGGTCGCGCTCGAAGCCATCCGGATTTACGAGGAGCGCGGCCTGGTGCCGCATGCCGCGCGCATGGGCATGGTGCTGGCCGAGCGGCTGGCGCCGTTGCGCGCGCACCCCTTGGTCGGCGAGGTGCGCGGGATCGGGCTGCTGGCGGGGGTCGAGCTCGTCGCCGACAAGGCCAGCAAGCGGCCGTTCGATCCGGCGCTGCGGGTCGGCGCCTACGCCGAGGAGCGGGCGCTCGACCATGGGTTGATCGTTCGCGCGCTCGGCAACACGCTGGCGTTGTGCCCGCCGCTAGTCGTCGACGACAGCCACATCGACACCATCGTCGATCGCCTGACGCGCGCCATCGACGACACCGACGACTGGGCCACGCGCGAAGGCCTGCGCCGCCATGGCACCTGACCCGAACGGCCCGCGACTTGCATCGACGCTCGCTCGGACGATATAGTGTGACGTGTCAAGTCGAACCGCTAACGTCCCGGAAATGAACACGGATTACGTGCGCGAATTCCAGAGATCGGGCCTGGCCGTGGTGCGTGGCGTGTTCGCGCCCGACGAGATCGCCGCCCTGGCCGCCGCATTCGACCGCGTCCAGGCGCAAGGCTTGGCCTATCCGGCGAGCTACAGGGACGGAAATGTGCTGTTCCGACAGGCACATGATCCCAAGTTGGGGCGAATCCTGCGCATGGTGCAATGGCCGTCCTATTTCGACGCCACGCTCGATCGGGCGCGCCGCGATCCGCGGATGCTCGCCATCCTCGCGCCGCTGATCGGCGATGACATCAAGCAGATCATCAACCAGATGCACTGGAAGACGCCGGGCGCCGCCGCGACCGAGTTCGGGTTTCACCAGGATATCCGGTTCCGCCGCCCCCGCGCGGCCTACCGCAACACGCGCTGGTCCTACGTCCAGTCCGGCATCGCGATCGACCCGCACGGCCCCGGCAACGGCGGCATGGTGTACGTGCCGGGCAGCCACCGGCTGGGCGAGCTGTCGTGGCACAATGGCGCCGCGACCATGGACACCCCAGCGAGCAGCGACGACCTCGTCCGCCTGGGGCTCGACCCGGCCGCCGTGGCGAGCGTCGAGCTCGCGCCGGGCGACGTGGCGCTGTGGAGCCTTTACCTCGTACACGGCTCGCACACCAACGCCTCGGCCGTCGACCGGCGCTTCTACATCAACGGCTACGTCCGCGCCGACGACTGCGACCGGGGCGCCTGGACCTTCCGCGAGGGCGCGCCATGCGAACTCGGCCCGCCGGTGCTGATCCATTACGAGGATCTCTACCGTCAACCGGGCCCGCGTTTCGTCGAGTCAGCCTAAGCGCCAGCGGGCCGTTTCGCTCGCGCGACCTTCGAGCCCGGCTCGCGCCCGAGC
>CAZGYG010000147.1:0-2110 GCA_964530335.1 uncultured Rhodospirillaceae bacterium
TCGAGCGCTGACCGGCGACGTGAGTCAGCTCATGGGCGAGCGTGGCCAGGCGCGTTTCGGCCGGCGATCGCAGGCTGGATGTCGAAAGGAAGACGTCGCCGCCCTGGGTGAAGGCCGCTGCCCGGGCCTCATGCGCGGCCGAATCGACCGACGGCCCGCTGTGAAGGCGGACGCCGGCGAGACTGGCGCCGGCCACCGGTTCGACCAGGGCGCGGACGGCGGGATCGAGGGGGGCGCTGTCCGTCGGGCCGGGTTCACGCGGGAGGTACCCGGTCGTACGCTCCGGGCTTTCGGCGTTGGCCTGGCGGGCCGCCGTCTCGACCAGCCGGCTAACGCCGGCGTTGCCGATCGACCTGTGCAGGACCTGCAAGGGCGTGGCGCTTCCCGGTGGCGCCATGCTCACACCGGCACCGGCCAGCGCCCCCGCACTCGATGCGATCGGCCTGCGTTCGACCTCTCCCTGGTTCACGTCTTTGGCGCCCATCAGAACTGGAGCTCGATGTGGACCTTGTCGGGCTCCCCCACGTAGAGGACTGACCGCGCCGGCCGGCCATAGTAGCGCTGGATTGCCTCGATGACGCCCCCGAAGTCGCGGTCGTTGACGGCGGTCTTGCCGATGGCCGACCGGGCGACACGGACAGCGCGCACCGGCTGCAGGTTGGAGATGCGGATGCGGTCTCGCATCGGCATGGGGGCCTCCGGGAGGCCGCGGGCCATCTCCATGACCCGCACCACCATGTCGCCCCCGCTGCCGGCCGGCTGGGCGCCGCGGTAGATATCGACTACCCGCAGATAGAGCCCCTCATTGACGATGTACACGCGCGCAACGGGGTCGCCCGGCCAGGTCGCGACCCACTCCCTGCCGCCTGAGCTGGCGACGACAACCGGCTGAACTGGGCCGCCGCCACCACCGCCACCACCAGGCGTCCCGCCGCCACCGTCTTCGTGTCCCGGAGGCCGGACGCCGGGTTGGGTGACCTCGTCATCGGGGTTGTTGCCGGCCATGCGGGCGGGGCCCTCGCCAGGCACGGGCGCTGGCGCGTCGACGATGCCCGCGGCTGCGCGCGCTTCGGAGAGGCGCGTTCGCCCGCCGACAATGTCCGCGGCCGGGCTCATGAGGTAGCGCTCGAAGTAAAAGGCGGCCGTGGCGTAGCGCCGGGCCCTGAGGTTGCAGAGGCCGATGTTGAAGACGCAGGCGGCCCTCACAGCCTCGTCGGAGCCGGCGCCCTGGCGCACGCGCTCGAAGGCGGCGAGCGCCTCGCTCCACTCGCGCCGCGCGTAGTGCCTGCGTGCGTCCTCGAAGGTGGCTCGCAGCTCATCGCGCGAGATCGGCGCTTCGGCCATGCCCTCGCCGGCGGGCACACGGGCCGGGGCCTCGGGCAGACCGGCACGCCGGCGCGCCTCTGCCAGGTGGCCGCGCCCGCGCACGACATTGGCATCGGCCATGCCCACGTAGGCCTCGAAGTAGAAGATGGCGGTGTTGAAGCGCCCAAGCTCCAGGTTGGCGACGCCCGCGTTGTAGAGGCAGGCCGTCTTCGTGCTCTCAGGCGCGCCGGGCATGTTGCGCACGCGCTCGAAAAGGATGATCGCGCGACGGAACTCGCGCCTCGTGTAGAGGTCGGATGCGCGGTCGAAGAGGCGTCGGGCCCGGTCGGCGGGTGTCGGAGTTGTAGCGCCTTCAGCGCGCCGGCCCGCCGTTGCGCCCGCGCGGGGCCTCGCCCGCCGCAGAGGCCGCGCGGGTTCCTCCGGCGTCGTGCTGCGGACTGCGGGCTCTTCTGCCTCGCCGCTGCGGGCGGCGTCGGGCCTTGGCCTGACCTGCGTGACCTCCTCGTCCGGCGGCAGACCTTCGGTGGCTTCGTCAGGCCTGGGCCGGACCTCTGTGACCTCGTCCGCTGGGTCTGTGATCTGCGTCGGCTCCTCGTCCGGAGCGGTGACCGCCGTGCGCTCCGTGTCCGCGCCAGGGCGCGGCGTGACCCGCGTTGGCTCTGCCGCCCTGGCCGCGTCCGGCGGCTCCAGGCCGGTCTGCAACATGTAGTCGGCGTCGTTGAAGGCGTTGCGGCCGGACATGTCGCCCTGGATGTTGCGCAGCGCCTCCAGGAACCGGTGAGTC
>CAZGYG010000148.1:0-2020 GCA_964530335.1 uncultured Rhodospirillaceae bacterium
TGCCCCATATCCGCTCCTTCGACGACCCGGCCCAGATGGAGGAGGAGCGGCGGCTGTGCTATGTCGGCGTGACGCGGGCCAAGGAGCGCCTGTACCTGTTGCGCGCCTTCCGTCGCTCCCTGATGGGCCAGGGCGGCCACAACCCGCCCTCGCGCTTCCTCAAGGACCTGCCGCCAGAGCTCGTGCACGGCGTCAACCAGGGTGTTGAGCACGCCTACCAGCGCCCGATGCGCTCGCTGGAGCCTGTGCGCGAGCGCGTGGGCTCGGCCGCGCCCGCATGGGGTGGCCCGCGCTCGACCGGCCCGAACGGCGCCTCGGGTGTCTCTTTTGCCGCCGGCGACCACGTGCGGCACGCGAAGTTCGGCGAGGGCATCGTGATCAACTGCAACCCCACGGCTTCGGGGACCGATCAGGAGGTCACCGTGGCGTTCAAGGGTCAGGCAGGGGTGAAGAAGCTGCTGCTGTCCTTCGCGCCCCTGGAGCGGCTGGGATAGCCCCCCACCCCCCGCGGTATGGAGGCCTGAAGGCCTCCGCTACATTTGCGTCCGGCGGAGTTCGGGCCGTAGCGGCGACCTTCAGGTCGCCAGGGGTGGGGTGTCGTGACGTGAAGTGAAGTACCGGAGCACCGGGGCCGCCCGCGGATGGAGGCCTGAAGGCCTCCGCTACATTTGCGTCCGGCGGAGTTCGGGCCGTAGCGGCGACCTTCAGGTCGCCAGGGGTGGGGTGGCGGCCTGCGCCCGCACAAGCGCTTCGACCTGATCCGTGAGGTCGTAACCATCGACCGTCTCGCCCTCAGGCTCGGTGACGATGAAGCCGGCCTCCGCGCGGCCGATGCGGAATCGGCCGTCGGCGAAGCAGCGCAGGGTCTCGACCAATAGCGGTATCTCGCGGGTCACGCCACGGGCGCGAATTTCCCGGAACAGCGCATCGTCCTCGCCCTCGGCCGCCTTCAGGTCCTCGATGCTACGGCCGTCGTCCTTGGCCCAGAGCTCGTCGATGCCCGGACCGCGCAGTGAGTAGCGGCAGTAGGTGATCACTGGCCCGCGGTCCAGGTTGCCATCGGCCAGGAAGATGAGTACGCCGCTGTCTGTCGCCTTCTGCTCGATGAGCTTCCAGACGACGTCCTGCCACACGCCTATCGGGCCGTCAGGCGCCGCGCCGTGGAGGTTTATGAGGGGCCAGCGCTCGTAGAGCATGTCCATGAAGATCAGCATGTAGCCGGCGGCGACGCCAAGGTCCATGCCGTAAGGCGCGATGAGCTCGGCCACACGGTCGTCGTAGTCGCGGCGCCAGGCCGGCAGCGGCTCGCCGTCGCGCGAGAGCTTGCCGCCGGCCTGGCGCCGGAACTTCGTGTTGGAGAGCGTTAGCAGCGGCACACCGGCAGCGCGCACCGCGTCGAAAAAGGCGTCGGTGTTCTCGAAATCACCGGGGTCCCGATTAGAGAAAACAAAGGAGATGCGGGCGTCCATGCCGGCGGCGATGGCGTCCAGCGCGGCGCGGAAAAGTTTGGCCGAGGTCGTGCCGCGCGCGGTCGCGAACCAGCCGATGCGCAGGGTCATGGCGAGGGGCCGGCGGAATCGCCCAGTGACTGGGCGCCGCCAGATGTGGTGCTTGTCGCGGGCGAGACCACGTAGGTGGGCCTGAGGCCCAGCCGCCAGCGGATCTTGGCGTAGGTGCTGATCCAATGGACCATCGGCAGGGAACGGCGGAAGGTCACCCGGCCCGCGCGCAGCGCCTCCAGGAAGCTCTGCGGCCCGTCGAAGTCGTCGATCTCGATATGCACGCCGCCGATCTCCCAGGCCGAATGGGCGTCGGAGCCCACTGTAATCGGCTTGTCGGCGCGGCTGGCGACCTCGCGGGCGCGCGCGTCGTGGCGGCCGAGGATGTTGCGGCAGTTCCAACCCTCGATGGCGTCCACATAGGGCGCGATGCGCTCGAGCACGTCGCGCTTGATGACGTTGCGCCGGAAAGTGTCGAACGGATGGGGCACGGTGGCGATGCCGCCCTGCTCGTGGATCGC
>CAZGYG010000149.1:0-2017 GCA_964530335.1 uncultured Rhodospirillaceae bacterium
GCCGGGCCGCGAAGCGGGCCAGCACCAGGGCGGCGAAGCCGACGGCCGCGCCGCGCTCGGCCGCGACGAGCTCGTGCAGGGCGCCCGCCGGCAGCCCGCCCCACGGCAGCGCCGCGTCGATCGGCGCCAGCCCCAAGGGCACCACGTCGCCGCCCCGCGTCAGGGCGGGTGGCAGCCCTTCGATCCGGCGCACCCGTTCGCGCAAGAAATCGAGCAGGTCGGGGCCCAGGTCGGGGCCCAGGTCGGGGCCCAGGTTGGCATCAGTGGCTGACGGCATCGTGTGATCCCTGTAGAAACCCTTTTTGTTCGCTTTTTGTTCTACTTTAATCCGACCGACCGAGTCAAGGGCAAGCCGACCGCCCGAGAGGCAGGGGTCGATCGGACCTAAAGAGGCCGGATCTCGAGCCAGCCACGCGGCTCGCCGGCGACCTTGTCGCGGGTCGCCATACCGGCGAGCAGCCGTTCGAGCGGCACCCAGTAGGGCTCGTAGGCGACCCGGTAGACGTCGAGCACGAGCACCCGGTCGGCCACGCTGTCGAACGCGCCCAGCGGCGAGAAGTGCCCGTAGTCGCCGTCGCCGATCACCGGCTCCATCAGGAAATGCCCGATCACCAGGCGATCGCCTTGCTCGGCGTCGCGCAGCACCGCGCGCAGCCGGTCCGCCGTGGCCCGGTCCACCGCACCGACCGGCACGTGCTCGACAATCGCCGCGACACCGAACGCGGCCAGCGCGCGGCCCAAGTTGAGGGCAAATTCGGCGCCCGAGGCGCCGCGGCCATCATCGGCCACGCCGGCGCGCCACGCGGCGTCGCCAGCCGCGTCGAGCACGTCCCCAGCGGTTGCCAGCTTCTCGCCCGCCCGGCCGCCCACGAGCGCGTTGACCACCATGGTCGCCGAGGCCAGGCTGCACGCGCTCTCGCTCATCTGGCCGACGTAATGCGGCGCCATGGCCCAGTACGCCCGGGCATCGGCGCGGCGGAAATGTTCGCGGTCCTCGGCCAGCAGGCTGACCCAGGGCGCGTACTTGGCCCGGGCGGCCTCCTTCGGCGTGACCCGACGGGCGGCACGCCCGACTTGGCGATCGTCCATGGCGAAGGCTACCAGACGAGCGTCGGGATCGCCCAGTCGGGCGCGACGCCCGCCGCGGCGCACGCGGCGGCCAGGCGCCCGGGTTCAGGAACCGCGTCGGCCGCGACGCCCCATTCGGCGGCCAGCAGCCCGCCGGTGACCAGGAGCGTCGGCAGCCCGTGCGCTATGCCGCCGGCGATGTCGGTGGCGAGCCCGTCGCCCACCGCCAGCACGCGGCTCGGCGCGACGGCCCCGAGCTCGGCGAACGCCATGCGGTAGATCTCCGGATACGGCTTGCCGAAGCGCAGCACCGGGCCGCCGAGTTCCTGGTAGCGCCCGGCGAGCGCCCCGGCGCACAGCTCGCGCCGGCCGTTGTGCACCACGGCCACGTCCGGATTGGCGCAGACCAGCGGCAGCCGGCGCGCGACGGCCGAGCGCAGCGTCGCCTCGTAAGGGTCCAGGTCGTCGGTCTCGTGCACCAGGTTGGTCGCCAGCATGAAGTCGGCCACGGCCACGTCGTCGACCCGTTCGTGATCGAGTCCGACCAGCACGTCGTCGGAATGGTCGAAACGCCCAAGGTGCAGATAGCGCCGCCCGAGCGCCGCCGTATCGGGCCGGTCGCGCGCCGCGACCGCCTGATGGGTCGCCTCGCCCGAGGTGACGCTCGCCGCGACCAATTCCAAGGGGATGCCGAAGGTCGCCAGCCGTTGCCGGCTCAGCGCCGCCCGGCGCGGCGCGTTCGACAGCAGGAGCACGCGCTTGCCCGCGGCCTTCAGGCGTTCCAGGCAGGGCACCACCCCGGGGAAAGTCCGGGTGCCGTCGTGCACCACGCCCCACTGATCCAGGAGCACCGCGTCGAAGCGATCGGCGATGGCGGAGAGGCCGCCGATGACGGGTACGGGCATGGCGCGGCGCCGGGGACGAATCGACGGGGCGGGACCCTAACACA
>CAZGYG010000150.1:0-1970 GCA_964530335.1 uncultured Rhodospirillaceae bacterium
CTAGCGCATGCGGTCGGCGGGGAACCCCCGGCTTGTGTGTCGGGGCAAAGGTGGGCAGATTGCGCCGCCCCGGGGGCCACCCCACATGGGGTGGAGCCCCCCGCCGCCCATGGACCTGCGCAACATCGCCATCATCGCCCACGTCGACCACGGCAAGACGACCCTGGTCGACGCGCTGTTGCGCCAGAGCGGTACGTTCCGCGCCAACCAGATCGTGGCCGAGCGGGCGCTCGACCGCAACGACCTGGAGCGCGAGCGGGGCATCACCATCCTGGCCAAGTGCACCTCGGTGGTGTGGCGGGGCGTGCGCGTCAATATCGTCGATACCCCCGGTCACGCCGATTTCGGCGGCGAGGTCGAGCGGGTGCTGGGCATGGTCGATGGCGTGCTGGTCCTGGTCGACGCGGCCGAAGGACCGCTGCCCCAGACCAAGTTCGTCGTCGCCAAGGCGCTGGCGCTGGGCCTGCGGCCGATCGTGGTCGTCAACAAGCTCGATCGCTCCGACGCCCGGCCCCACGCGGTTCACGACGAGGTGTTCGACCTGTTCGCCGCGCTCGGCGCCAGCGAGACCCAGCTCGACTTCCCGACCCTGTTCGCCTCGGCGCGCGAGGGCTGGGCGGCGCTGGCGCCCGAGGGTCCGAAGGCGGACCTGGCGCCGCTGTTCGACCTGATCCTGGCCCACGTGCCGCCACCCGTGGTCGAGCCCGACCGGCCGTTCGCCGCGCTGGCGACGATCCTGGACTACGACCCCTACCTCGGCCGTGTGCTGACTGGGCGGGTGCAGGCCGGGCGCGTGCGCCAGAACGACACGGTCAAGGTGCTGTCGCGCGAGGGCATCGAGATCGAGCGCTTCCGCGCGACCAAGCTGCTGGCCTACCGCGGGCTCGACCGGGTGCCGGTCGATGAGGTCGCGGCCGGCGATATCGTCGCCATCGCCGGCTGCGCCGTCGCGAACGTGGCCGACACGCTCGCCGACCCGGCGCGCAACGACCCGATCGCGGCCACGCCGGTCGATCCGCCGACCCTGGCCATGGCGTTCTCGGTCAACGATTCGCCGCTGGCCGGGACCGAGGGCACCAAGGTGACTTCGCGCATGATCCGGGCCCGGCTCGAGCGCGAGGCAGAGGGCAACGTCGCGATCCTGGTGAGCGAGGTCGAGGATAGCGACGTATTCGAGGTGGCGGGGCGCGGCGAGCTGCAGCTCGGCGTGCTGATCGAAACCATGAGGCGCGAGGGCTTCGAGCTCGCGATCGGCCGGCCGCGCGTGCTCTACCGGACCGACCCGGCGACCGGCGAACGGTTGGAGCCGATCGAGGACGTGCTCATCGACGTGGACGAGGGTTTCGTCGGCGTCGTCGTCGAGGACATCGCCAAGCGCCGCGGCGAGCTGGCCGAGATGCGCCCGTCGGGCGCGGGCAAGGTACGGCTCACCTTCGTCGTGCCCTCGCGCGGCATGATCGGCTACCACGGCGATTTCCTGACCCAGACCCGGGGCACCGGCGTCATCTACCGCACGTTCCGCGCCTACGGGCGCTACCGGGGCGCGGTGCCGGGGCGGCGTTCGGGCGTGCTGGTGTCCAACGGCGACGGCATGGCCGTGGCCTACGCCCTGTGGAACCTCGAGGAGCGCGGCGCCCTGTTCATCGGCCCCGGCGAGAAGGTCTACCAGGGCATGGTCATCGGCGAGAACAGCCGCGACAACGATCTCATCGTCAATCCGCTGCGCGCCAAGCAGCTCACCAACATCCGCGCCGCGGGCAAGGACGAGGCCGTGCGCCTGACGCCGCCGCGCCGCCTGACGCTCGAGCAGGCGATCGCCTACATCGGCGACGACGAACTGGTCGAGGTTACGCCCAAGTCCTTGCGCCTGCGCAAGCGCCACTTGGTGCCCCACGAGCGCAAGCGCGCCGAGCGGGCCGCCGGGGCGGCGTCGTAACGCGCTTGGGCGGCGCGGTGGCCACGGGTTAGAT
>CAZGYG010000151.1:0-1923 GCA_964530335.1 uncultured Rhodospirillaceae bacterium
TTAGGAGAGGCGCGTTGCCAGGATTCCGCGACCTGTTTCCCGCCGCGCGGGCGATCATCGGGGTGATCCACCTGCCCGCGCTGCCGGGCTATGCCCAATCGCCCGGCCTCGATGCCGTCATTGCCAAGGCGCTGGCCGACCTCGCCGCGCTCGAGGCCGGCGGCGCCGACGGGGTGCTGGTCGAGAACGAGGACGACCGCCCGCGCCGCCTCCTGGCGGCTGCCGAGACCACCGCGTGCATGACGCGCGTCACCCGCGAGCTGGTGCTGGCGGCACGTCGCTCGGTCGTCGGCATCGAGATTCTGCTCAACGACCCCGAGGCCTCGCTCGCCGTGGCGCACGCTGCGGGCGCGCGCTTCATCCGCACCGACTACTTCGTCGATCCCATGGAGCGGCCCGAGTACGGGGCGATGCGCATCGACCCGGTCGGGCTGATGGACTACCGCCGGCGCATCGGCGCGAACGTGCTGGTGCTGGCCGACATCCAGGTCAAGTACGCGCGCATGACGGTCGAGCGTTCGCTCGCCGAATCGGCGGCGCTCGCCCGCGACCACGGCGCCGACGCGGCGATCGTCAGCGGCCAGGCGACCGGCGATCCGCCCGGCGCGGCCGAACTCGCCCTCGCCAAGCGCGGCGCCGGCGTTCCGGTGCTCGTCGGCTCCGGGCTCGACGCGGCCAACGCCCCGGCGCTGCTCGCCGAGTGCGACGGCGCGGTGGTCGGCACCAGCCTGAAGCAGGACGGATACATCGCCGCCGACCGGGTGCGCGCGGTGGTCGACATTGCGCGGGGCTTCGGGAGCCTCGAACGATGAACGTGCTCGCCGTCGGCGATTGCGGCATCGACCGCTACGTCGACGCCCGGTACGATCGGCCGGGTGGCATCTCGCTCAACTTCGCGGCCAACGCCCTTTCGTGCTTCGACGCGGCCGACCGCATCGGCGTGCTGACGGTGCTCGGCGACGACCGCGAGTCTGCGCTGGTCCAGGCTGCGATCGAAGCCTTCGGCCTCGGCGGGCGGGTCGTGCGACGGGCGGGCGCGACGTCGGTCCAGTACATCGACCACGATGCCGCCGGCGAGCGCCTGTTCGTGCGCTACGAGGCGGGCGCGCTTGCCGACTACAGGTTGACGGCGGCGGACCGTGCGCTCATCGCCGATGCCGACGTGTTGATCGCCACCGTGTTCACCCAGATTCTCGGCTTGTTCGACGAGGTCGCCGCGTCGCCCTCGCGGGGATTGCGCGCGCTCGACTATTGCAACCTCGGCAGCAAAGACGACCCGCTGGCCTACGTGCGTCGCTACGCAAACCGTTTCGACATCGGGTTCTTGGGGCTCGACGCGCGCGACCCGGCAATGATCGACGCGCTCGAAATCATCGCGCGCCAGCACGGCAAGCTGTTCGTCGTGACCCTCGGCGCCGACGGCAGCATCGCCTTGGGCGGCGCCCGCCGGATCGCGTGCCCCGCCGTCCCCGTCGCCAAGGTGGTCGATACCACCGGCGCCGGCGACAGCTTCGCCGCCGGTTTCCTCGGCAGCTATGCGCGGGGTGGCGACGCACCGTCGGCGCTCGAGGCCGGAGCGCGCGCCGCCGCGCGCACCCTCGGCCACATGGGCGCGTTCCCGGCAACTCCGGTTCCCTGGCCCGCCGACGCCCCCGCCGCCTGGTCCCCAGAAAAATGGTAGCGTTCGCGCCGATCCTTGGTCATCTGGGGAATGTCGGCTAAGGTCGCTCCCTGCGCATTGTTGAAGCGCCAGAAGAATCTCCCTACGCATTGTTGAAGCGCCAGAAGAAGCTGCTCGGCATGGTCGAGAAGACGTTCAGCCGGCGCCAGCCCTTGTTCTCGCTCGCCGTTTACAACCCTTACGGATGGGAGGTTCACCGTTGGCCGTAGCGTTCGAAGTGCCGCTGCTGCACGCCTCGTTCG
>CAZGYG010000152.1:0-1896 GCA_964530335.1 uncultured Rhodospirillaceae bacterium
GCCGCCGCCGGTGGGGGCCGGGTCGAGGTGCGAATCGGCGATTGCGCCGACTACCGGTTTCTCGCCCGCGCGGTACGGGACTTCGCCCCCGACGCGGCGATCCACTACGCCGAGCAGCCCTCGGCGCCCTATTCGATGAAGGGCTACGACGAGGCGCGCACGACGCTCGAGAACAACCTGCTCGCCACGTTCAACCTGGTGTGGGCGGTGCTCGAGGGCGCTCCGGACTGCCACATCGTCAAGCTCGGCACGATGGGCGAGTACGGCACGCCCAACATCGACATCGAGGAGGGCTGGATCGAGATCGCGCACAAGGGGCGCAAGGACCGGTTCCTTTACCCGCGCGCCGCGGGCTCGCTCTACCACACGACCAAGGTGCTCGACACCGACCTTCTGTGGTTCTACGTCCGCGCGCATGGCTTGCGCGTCACCGACCTGATGCAGGGTCCGGTCTACGGCCTGGCGACGCCCGAGGCCGATCGCGACCCGCGACTGGTGCCCAACTTCCACTACGACGACATCTTCGGCACTGTGGTGAACCGGTTTCTGGTCCAGGCGGTCGCGGGCGTGCCGCTCACGGTCTACGGCAAGGGCGGCCAGACCCGGGGGTATCTGAACCTTCTGGACACCCTGCAATGCGTCGAACTCGCCGCGGCGAAACCGCCGGCCAAGGGCGAGCTGCGCATCTTCAACCAGTTCACCGAGACGTTTTCGGTCAACGACATCGCGGCGCGGGTCCAGGCGGGGGCGCGCGCCCACAACCTGGCGGTCACGGTCCAGCACCTGCCCAACCCGCGCAAGGAGAAGGAGGAGCACTACTACAACCCGGCGCACAGCGGCTTGCTCGACCTCGGCCTCGAGCCGCACCCCATGACCGCCGAAGTGCTCGCCGCCATGATCGAGCGCGTCATCGGGCATCGCGACCGCATCGACGCGCGCAAGATCCTGCCGCGCGTGCGCTGGAGCTGAGGCCGGCCCGGGCGATCCCGGACCGGCCCGCGATCATGCGCATCGTCGAACTCGGCAAGTACTACCCGCCGGAACCGGGCGGCATCGAGAACATCACGCGGTTCGCGGCCGAAACTCTCGCCCGCCGCCACGACGTGCGGGTGCTGGTGTTCAACCGCGACGCCCGCACCGTGGTCGAGCGCGTCGGCCCGGTCGAGGTCACGCGCGTGGCGAGCCTCGGCCGCGTCGCCTCGCAGGAGATCGCGCCGGCGCTGATCGCCCGGCTCGCCCGCTTGGCGCCCGACATGATCCACCTGCACGCACCGAACCCGCTGGGCGCGCTGGCGTGCCTCGTGGCGGCGCGGCGCGTCCCCGTCGTGATCTCGCACCATTCCGACATCGTGCGCCAGCGCCGGCTGGGTGCGCTGGTCGCGCCGATCACCCGGCGCCTGCTCGCGCGCGCCGTCGCAATTACCGTGCTCTCGCCGATCTATGGCGCGACCTCGGCCGAGCTCGTGGCGGTGCGCGATCGCCTCATCGCCATGCCGTACGGCGCGCGCCCGGAGCAGTTCGACGCGACGCCCGAGGTGCTCGATCGCGCCCGGGCGCTGCGCGCGAGCGTGCCGGGCGAAGGGCCGGTCGTCGCCTTCGTCGACCGCCACGTCTACTACAAGGGGGTCGAGGTGCTGCTGGCGGCGCTGGCCCGGCTGCCCGGCGTGCGCGCGCTGATCGCGGGCGACGGGCCCATGCGGGGGTTCTATGAATCGACGGCGCGCGACCTCGGCCTGGGTCCGCGCGCGCGCTTCCTCGGCCGGATCGACGAACCGACCAAGGTCGCCGTCTACCACGCCGCGGATGTGTTCGCCCTGCCGTGCCTGAACCGCGCCGAGGCGTTCGGCGAGGTCCAGGTCGAGGCCCAGCTCTGCCGTCTGCCGATCGTGACCTCTA
>CAZGYG010000153.1:0-1884 GCA_964530335.1 uncultured Rhodospirillaceae bacterium
AGCGCCTTCACGTCGACCATGACGAACGTGCCCGTGGGGTCGCCCGGGTCGGGGTAGGCCTCGCGCACCACCTCGACCGTGCCGACGACCGCCTTCTCCGCTCCCGAGTGGTAGAAGAACGCGCGGTCGCCCTTCCTCATGGCCATCAGGTTGAGCTTGGCCTGATGGTTGCGCACCCCGTCCCATTCGGTGCGCCTGGCCCGCGCCATGTCGGCCCACGACCAGGTGCCGGGCTCGGATTTCAAGAGCCAGTACGCCATGGCTGATCGGTCTCTCAGGCGAAGCTGACGGAGCCGACCGAGGCGCGCCAGGCGTGGATCTCGACCTTGGCGAACACGCCGTTCTTGTGGAACGGATCGCCTTCGGCGAACGCCTTGGCCGCGTGCGCGTCGGCGGCCTCGATCACCAGCATCGAGCCGATCATGCGTTCGCCGTCGTCGCTCAAGAGCGGCCCGGCGGTCTTGATCATCGCCGCCTTGGACGTGAGGAAGTCGAGGTGTGCCGCCCGGTGCGCCTGGCGCGCGGCGCCGCCGTCGGGCTTGTCGTGGGCGTGGATCACGAACAGCATCGGTTGCTCCCTGGTTCCGCCGGAAAGCTAGAGCACGTTTCGGCTCAGTGGAAGCACCCGCCTGCCTTCGTCAATCAGGCCGGGACCGCGAACCTAAGCCATTGACTTACATAGGTCACTGACGTATATGTCGATGACATTCGAGTGCGACGAGCGCAAGAGCGCGGCGAACCTGCGCGAGCGCGGCTTCGATTTCGCGTACGCCGCCTTGACGTTCGAGAGCCCCACGATCGAATGGGACGATGCGCGGCAGGATTACGGCGAACGGCGTATCCAGGCGATCGGGCAGGTCGAAGAGGACATCCTGGTCGTGGTCTACACCTGGAGAGGCGCTGCCCGCCGGATCATCTCTGCCCGTCTCGCGAGCCAGAGGGAACGCGATGCCTACCGTGAAGCTTTCGGGTGACGAGTTGCGCCGGCGGGCGCGCGTCGACCGCAAGAAGAAGGCGGCGACGAACGAGAAGGACATCGCCCGTCATGCCCGCGAGGACGAAACCGCCACGGACGATCTCGACTTCGAGGCCGAACTGCGCAGCGGCCGGATGCGCGTCCTGCGCCCCGTCGACGTCGCCGCCATCCGGGCCAAGTCGGGACTGTCGCAGGATCGCTTCGCCCGGGCGTTCCGCATCAGCCCGCATACGCTGCGCAACTGGGAGCAGGGCCGGCGCGTGCCGGAAGGGCCGGCTCGAGCCCTGCTCATGGCCATCGACCGCGACCCCCAAGCGGTCATGCGTGCCCTTCGGGCGTAGCGATGCCCGGAAAGTCGAGGACCAAGCCCATGGCCGATTTTGCCCCGACCCATCCCGGCGAAGTGCTGCGCGAGGACTTCCTGAAGCCGCTCGGCATGAGCCAGTACGCGCTCGCCAAGGCGATCGACGTACCGCAGATCCGCGTGAGCGAAATCGTCAATGGCAAGCGCGCGATCACGCCCGACTCGGCGCTGCGCCTCGCCCGTTACTTCGGCACCAGCCCGGAATTCTGGCTGGGCATGCAGGCGACCTATGACCTGGAGACGACCCGCGACGAGGTCGGCCGCGAAATCGAGGCGAAGATTCGTCCAAGGGCCGCCTGATCGGCGGGCGTATTGAAACCACTTCCAGAAGATGGTGCTCGACGCGTTCGGCTGATTGGGCTCGGTTTCGCGCTCTCGGCGGCCACTGGCAGGGTGCTGAAAAACCCCCATCATCGTCATCGCGAGCCGCCGTAGGCGGCGTGGCGATCCAGGGCGACCGTTTGTGCAGTTGCCCCTGGATCGCCACGGACGCTACGCGTCCTCGCGATGACGACCCTGCCGAAAAGGGGACGCTTCCCTTTTC
>CAZGYG010000154.1:0-1861 GCA_964530335.1 uncultured Rhodospirillaceae bacterium
GTGTACGTCGCCCGGCCCTGGGTCATGGAGCGCAGGTTGTTGACGTAGCCGAACATCTTCTCGAGCGGCACCATCGCGCGGATGACCTGGGCGTTGGCGCGCGGCTCCATGCCCTGGATCTGCCCGCGCCGGCTGTTCAGATCGCCGATGACATCGCCGGTGTACACCTCCGGCGTCACGACCTCGACGCGCATGATCGGCTCGAGCAGCTGGGGCCCCGCCCGCTGCGCCGCCTCGCGGAACGCCGCGCGCGATGCGATCTCGAAGGCGAGCACGCTCGAGTCGACCTCGTGGTAGCGGCCGTCGAGCAACGTCACCTTGACATCGATCATGGGGAACCCGGCGATGACGCCCGAGGACGAGGCGCTCATCACGCCCTTCTCCACGCCGGGAACGTATTCCTTGGGCACGGACCCGCCGACGATCGCGCTTTCGAACGTGACGCCGGAACCGTGCTCGCCAGGCTCGAGCCGGATCTCGACCTGGGCGAACTGGCCCGAACCGCCGGTCTGCTTGCGGTGCAGGTATTTGTGTTCGACGGCGCGCGAAATGGTTTCGCGGTAGGCGACCTGGGGCGCGCCGACGTTGGCCTCGACCTTGAACTCGCGCTTCATGCGGTCGACCACGATCTCGAGGTGCAGCTCGCCCATGCCCTTGATGATCGTCTGGCCGCTTTCCGGGTCCGTGGCGACGCGGAACGACGGGTCCTCGGCCGCGAGCCGGGCCAGGGCCACCCCCATCTTCTCGTGGTCCGCCTTGGTCTTGGGCTCGACCGCGACCTCGATCACCGGGTCGGGAAAATCCATGCGCTCGAGCGTCACCGGCGCGTCGGGCGAGCACAATGTGTCGCCCGTGGTCGTCCCCTTGAGCCCGGCGATCGCGACGATGTCGCCCGCCGCGGTTTCCTTGATGTCTTCGCGCGAGTTGGCGTGCATCAGCAGCATCCGGCCGACGCGCTCGCTCCTGTCCTTGACCGAGTTGAGCACCTGGTCGCCGGTGGCGAGCCGGCCCGAGTAGACGCGCACGAACGTCAGCGAGCCGACGTACTCGTCGTTCATCACCTTGAAGGCAAGCGCGGCGAACGGCTCGGCGTCGTCGCTCTTGCGCTCGACCGCCTCGTCGGTGCCGGGCTTGGTGCCGCGGATCGCGGCGACCTCGAGCGGCGACGGCAGATAATCGACCACGGCGTCAAGCAGCGTCTGGACGCCCTTGTTCTTGAATGCCGCGCCGTTGAGCACCGGCACGAACGTGAAGCTCACGGTCCCCTTGCGGATGCAGCGCTTGAGCGCCGCCTCGTCCGGCTCCGTGCCGCCGAGATAGGCCTCGAGCACCGCGTCGTCGACCTCGACCGCCGTCTCGAGCAGGCGGTGGCGATAGTCCGCCGCCAGGTCGGCGAGTTCGGCCGGAATCTCGGACTCCTGGTATTCCGCGCCCAGCGCCTCGTCGTCCCAGACCAGCGCCTTCATGCGCACAAGGTCGATCACGCCGCGGTATCCGGACTCCACGCCGTAGGGCAGCTGCAACACCAGAGGCCTGGCGCCCAACCGGTCCGCGATCATGGCGACACAGCGCGGAAAGTCCGCGCCGATCCGGTCCATCTTGTTGACGAAGCAGATGCGAGGCACGCCGTACTTGTCGGCCTGGCGCCATACCGTTTCCGACTGCGGCTCGACGCCCGCCACGGCGTCGAACACGGCGACCGCGCCGTCAAGCACGCGCAGCGAGCGCTCGACCTCGATCGTGAAGTCGACGTGGCCCGGCGTGTCGATGATGTTGATTCGGTGGTCGCGCCAGAACGCCGTGGTCGCGGCCGAGGTGATGGTGATGCCGCGCTCGCGCTCCTGCTCCATCCAGTCCATGG
>CAZGYG010000155.1:0-1853 GCA_964530335.1 uncultured Rhodospirillaceae bacterium
ATCAAGGCGGAGGGCGTCGATCTCCTTCGGGCGATCGGGGCGGGCTAGAAGCGCGGTAGTGTAAAGCGCTACGCTTGATCGCAAGAGGTATCCGCTTGGCCTATTACCCGATCTTCGTTGATCTGACCGGCAAGCGCGTGCTCGTGGTCGGCGGCGGTCGCGTCGCCGAGGAGAAGGTCAATGGCCTGCTCCGGGCCGAAGCTGCGGGCAAAATCACGCTCGTCGCGCCCAAGTTGCTCGCTTCCCTTCAGACGCTGCTGGCGGAGGGGAAGATCGACCTGATCCAGCGCGAGTACCGCGACGGCGACATGGCCGGCTTCGACTTCGTCATGATTGCCACAGATGACGGCAAGGTGAATGCCGCCATCGCCGCCGAAGGTAAACGCCGCAAGATCTGGGTAAACGCCGCCGACGACCCTGAGAACTGTGACTTCATCCTGCCCTCAGTGGTGAGGCAGGGTCAGATCGTTCTGGCGGCCTCGACCGGCGGTGCGAGCCCGGCCCTCGCCCGTCGCCTGCGCGAGGAGCTGACTGACTATCTGTCGGAGGACTTCGCCGGACTGGCAGACCTTCTGGCCGAAGTCCGGGGCGAGCTTCGGCGCAAGGGCGTCACGCCCGACGCCGAGACCTGGCAGCGGGCCATCGACGGCCAGCTGCGAGCCCTACTGGCGCAGCGCCGCTGGGGCCAGGCCAAGGCGCGGCTGGTGCGTTCGCTCGGCGTTGCCGATGTCATCGCCGTCGGCGTCGAGTACGAGGATGATCGGCCGGCGGCGCGCGAAAAGGCCGCTGCCGAGAAACGATGAACATCTCCCTTACCGGCCTTAGCCATCAGACCGCGCCGGTGGCCTTGCGCGAGCGCTTTGCCTTCACGCCCGATGAGTTGCCCGATATCCTCCCTCGCCTCGGGAAGAAGTTCGACGGCGCGGCGGTGCTCTCGACCTGTAACCGCACGGAACTGTACATAACGGACGCCAAACCGATCGCCCAGCGCGGCGTGATCCAAGCCATCGCTGAGGTCAGGGGCGAGCCCGTCCCCGAAGGTTCCCCTTTCTACCACCATGAGGGCGTCGATGCGGCCCGGCACCTGTTCCGGGTCGCCGCCGGCATCGAGTCGCTGGTCGTCGGCGAGTCCGAGATCCTCGGTCAGGTGAGGGCCGCGTTTTCGGCGGCGACGGCGGCGAAGACCAGCAATCCGGTCCTGGCGAGGCTGCTCCACGCCGCCATTCGCGCCGGCAGGCGTGCCCGCAGCGAGACCGAAGTCGGCGCCCACGGCCTCTCCGTGAGCGCGACAGCGGTCGCCCTCGTGCGCCAGGCGCTCGGGGACCTGAGGCGCAAGACGGTGCTCGTGGTAGGCGCCGGTGACGCGGCTCGCCTCACGGCCCGGGCTCTGGCCTCGGCCGGCACGGCTCGCATCCTGGTTACAACGCGCACCTTCGAGAGAGCGCAGGACATCGCCGGGGAGCTCGGGGCCTTTGCCTATCCTTTCGGTCAGCTGCGTGACCTCCTGGGCGAGGCCGACATCGTCATCTCTTCCACGTCGGCGCCCGGCCGCGTGATCGAGGCCGCGGATGTGGAGAGCGCGCTGAGTGGCAGAAGCGGCCGGTCGCTGGCCCTGGTCGACATCGCGGTGCCCAGAGACATCGACCCGGCCGCCGCGCTTCTACCGGGGGTCAGGCTTTTCGACATCGACGACCTCCAGGCGCGGGCCGAGGAGAACCGTCAGGCCCGGCTTCAGGAAGTGGCTGCCGTAGAGGAGATCGTCGAGCAGGAGGTGGCGCGCTTCGCCGAGTGGCTGCGGCAGAACAGCGCCACGCCGACCATAGCCGGACTGGAGCGCCGCGCCGAACGTGCCC
>CAZGYG010000156.1:0-1831 GCA_964530335.1 uncultured Rhodospirillaceae bacterium
CGCGCGCCGACGATGTCGCCGTTCATGCGCCCGGACTCCAGCACCAGCGCCGCGTCCATCTCGCGCGCGACCGGCGCATACAGTGGCCGCGAACCCGGCGAGCCGATCTCCTCGTCGCTGTTGAAGAAGAACGCTAATTCTGCGAAGTCCCTGAACCCGGTCGTCTGCAGCGCGCGCAGCGCGTACATTCCGACGAGCAGGCCGCCCTTCATGTCGCACACGCCGGGGCCGAGTATCTTCGCGCCCTCGAAGCGCATCGGCCGGGCCGCCGCCGTGCCGTCTGGATACACCGTATCGAGGTGGCCCATCAACATCACGCGGCCCGCGCCATCTCCGCGCAGCCGGGCGAGCCAGCAATCGCCCTGGTCGGTCAGCGGAAAGCGCTGAACCTCCCAGCCCCACTCGACGCACCGCGCGCGCACCCACTCACCCACGCGATCCACCCCGGCCTTGTTGTGCGTGCCGCAGTCCACGTTCACCAGCGCGGCGAGGTCGGCGAGGAAGGCGGGGAGGGAGGAGGCAAGGAAAGGAAGAACAGGATTCACGGGAAATCAAGGAAGGAAAGGAACTCAAGGAAATTTCCTTTCTTTCCCTGAGTTCCCTCCTTTCCTTCCGCTCCTTCCGCCCCTACGGGGCCGGCACCTTCTCGGGCACGACTTCCGCGCCGAGGGTGTACTTGCCGTCCTTGAGCGCGATGATCGTCACGCCCTTCTGCGGGACGTGCGCGGTAGCGCTGAAGGTGATCGCGCCGGTGATGCCGGGATAGCCCTTCGTTTCTTCGAGCGCCTTCTTGATCGCCGCCGGGTCGGTTGAACCGGCGCGCTTGATCGCGTCGATCAGCAGGTAGACCGAGTCGTAGCCCAGGGCCGCGAAGGCGTTCTCCGGGTCGTGGCCATACTCGGCCTTGTAGGCGTTGAAGAACTTCTTGTAGGCGTCGGTGCCGGCGGCCGCGTCGTTCAGCGCGTGCGTGGAGAAGTACACGTTGTTCGACGCCGCGCCCACCGCCGCGACCCACGAAGGATCGTCGTAGCCGTCGCCGCCGACGATGGGGCCGGTCAGGCCCGCGTCGCGGAACTGCTTGACGACCGTGCCGACGTTGTAGGGCATGGCCGCGACGTAGTAGAAGTCGGGCTGCGTGGCGAGCGCCTTCACCTTGGTGATCTGCGCCGAGAAGTCGGTGGCCTTGTCGTCGTACGAGTCCTCGAGG
The DNA here is from genome assembly GCA_964530335.1 of uncultured Rhodospirillaceae bacterium. Classification (GTDB taxonomy): domain Bacteria; phylum Pseudomonadota; class Alphaproteobacteria; order SP197; family SP197; genus VGDP01. The sequence continues at coordinate 1,208 of CAZGYG010000156.1, forward strand.
ACGAGCGTGCCGCCGAGGCCCGTGAAGCTCGCCTTGAAGTAGCCGCCGAGCAGCGTGGTGTACTCCACGCCCTTATCCCACAGCAGGTACGCGGTCTTGCCGAAGTTCTTGGCCGCGAACTCCGCGCCGGCCGCAGCCTGCACGTTGTCCCCGAAGCAGGCGAGGAACATCTGATCGCCCACCTGCGAGGGAATCTTGGGCGAGGTCGCGCCCGCGGTGATGAACGGGATGCCGGCGGCCTGGATGGTCGGCCCGGCGGCCAGCACCGAGTCCGTGTCGGTGAAACCGACGACGGAGACGACGTGATCCTGCTCGATGAACTGCTTGGCGATCTGCGCCGTCACGTCCATCTTGTATTGGCTGTCGTGGACGATCAGGTTGATCTGGCGGCCCAGCACGCCGCCCGCGGCGTTGATCTCTTTGGCCGCCAGTTTCGCGCCGTTGGCGGCGGGCAGGTCGAGCACGGACTCGTCGCCCGTGAGGGCGAAGCCGCCGCCGATGGGGATGGGGCCGGTTTCGGCGGGCGCCTGGGTCGGCTGGGGCGCGGCCGTCGTCGCCGCGCCGCCGCAGGCGGCCAGCATCAGGCTGGCAACGATCAAGATGGCGAATAGTTTGCTTTTCATC
>CAZGYG010000157.1:0-1820 GCA_964530335.1 uncultured Rhodospirillaceae bacterium
CGCGCTGCACGCGCTCGAGCCCCGCCTTGTCCAGGCCCTCGGTCTTGATGACGGCGACGGCCACGTCGCGGTCGAGGCGGGTGTCGTGAGCCAGGTAGACGCGCTTGCGCCCGCCTTCATCCAGGAAGCGCTCGACGCGGTAGCGTCCGGCGGCGAAGGCGGCGGGGAGGGGCGGCGCGGGCCTCGCGGGCGATTCGCCGCCGGAACTCGGGGCGCGCGGGCCACCCATGCCACGCTCCGCGGCCTGGATGAGCGCCAGTGCGTCCTCGTTCTCGGGGTCGAAGGTGAGGACGTGCTCTGCCTTGTCGCGTACCGCGGCCCAGTCTCGCGAGGCCGAAGCTGCTTCGGCCTCGTCGAGAAGGCGGTCGATCTGGCGCTGGACGCGTTCGCTGGGCATCATTGGCGCGATCTTCACCGCGCCGACGAATCATGTCAAACCGGCGATGTGTGGGGGCTGAGGTTTCGTCGTCAGCCCACGGTTAGGCGGGGCGGACGGTCACCAGGGTGGGGCCGGCGCCTTCGGCGTGGAGGAGGGCGTTCACGGCGCCGCCGTCGAGGTACAGGGGCAGGAAGACGGAACCGGGGGCGACGGCGTCGGTCAGCGCGGCGGCGAAGGTGAACTCGCGTCCGCCGTTCTGGACGATGACGGGCCGGTTCTGGCCGATGCCCAACGCCAGCGCGTCCGCCGGGTTGATTTCCAAGAACTCCTCGCGGTGCAGCTTGTCGGCGTCCGGTGAGCGGATCGAAGCGCCCTCGAGGCTGGTGTACAGCGTCCTGCCTGTGGTCAGGACGAAGGCGCCGCCGGCAGAAGGCAGGGACGGGGCTGCCGGTGTCTGTACGCGCGCGCGGTTTGGCGCGCCACCGATAGCCCTGGTCTCGCCGGACTGCAGGCGGTCATACCTGGCGGCGGCGTAGCCGGGCACAGCAGCGGAAGCCTCGGCCATGACGTCGGCCGCGGCCGGCCCGGGTAACGCGGCTTGCTTGTTCAGGCGCTGGGCCAGGGCGGTACCGAGCGCGTGCAGGACCTCGAGGCAGTCTCGCTGGTCGCCGGTCGCGCCCTCGGCGCGCTCCAACCTGCCGACGCGGTGGTCGGCGCTGGTAAAGGTGCCCTGCTTGCCGTAGGCGGGCAAGCCGGCGAAGGCGAAGTGCGCCAGCTTCACAGTGTCTGTCTGGAGGGAGTCGATGGCGACGACGCACTCCATGGCTTCGAGGGCGGCGCGGACGTCGTCTCCGGAGCGCGCGAACATGGCCGGGTTGTCGCCGACCACCAGCAGGCCCTTCGCCCGGCGCAGCATCTGATCGGCGTCAAGGCCGCCGTCACCGGGCACGGCGCCCATGGCGCGGATGCCGTTGACGTTAGCTTCGACGGGCATTACGTAGAGCGAGTCGGCGGCGCGGTCGCCGCGGCAGAGTATGGCCAGGTTCGCGACCACCCGCGCCGCCTCCGCCGCCATCGACGGCGACGCCGGGTTCGGGGCGTAGAGCACGGCCAGCGGGGCATCGGTGTGCGCCGCGCGCTGCAGGATGGATGACGCCTTGGCCAGGTCCTCGCTGGAGACGCCGGGGGCTTCCGAAGGTCCCGCCGCGGCGGCATCGACGCCTTCGACTGCAGGTGCAAGGTTCGCGGCCAGGGCGCGGCCGAGCGCCGCCACCGTCGCGATCTCGCCGCCGGGCGCCGGCCGCAGCCAGACGCCGGTCTGGTCGGCGGGGGGCCGATGGAGCGGCGACGGCATGATCGCGCCGGCCGGCGGCGGTTCGATAAAGTCGCAGACCTCGCCGTAGCGCGAGGCGATGACGACGAGGCTGGCGCCGGCGCGCAC
>CAZGYG010000158.1:0-1780 GCA_964530335.1 uncultured Rhodospirillaceae bacterium
GCGCCCAAGCGCGTGCGCCAGCAGTCGGCGCGCTATCCGTCGGGCTACATCCAGGACTTCGACCTCGACGTGTTCGAGCACATCCGCCTGGTCGACTACGGCGACGCGGCGATCCCACCCGAGGTCATGGACAACCAGACGCCGGAGCTGATCCTGAAGGCCCAGGCCGCCGTCGAGGCCAAGGTGAACGACGCGCTGCGGGCCGGCGCGGTTCCCGTGGTGATCGGCCAGAACAGCCCGTGCGGCAGCTTCGCCATCGCCAAGCCGTGCGCCGAGCACACCGACGGCCCCCTCGGCTGCATCAGCCTGGACACCCACTGGGACGCGGGCGAGCTCGATTATCTGACCGGCGATCCGCGCATCGCCGGGGCCGCCTCGTGGAAGCACAAGATGTACGAGTTCCTGCCCAACATGCACCCGCGCCATCTGGTCGAAATCGGCGAGCGCGGCATGCTCGAGGACAAGCGCATCGTGCGCCGCTACCTGGAGGCGGGCGCCCGCTTCATCAGCTCGTGGGAGTTGCGCACGAGCCTCGGCATCGAGGGGCTGGTCGGCGAGCTCGACCGCGCGTACCGGGGCACCAAGGGCGTCTACGTCCACTTCGACATGGACGTGATCGGCGGGGCCGGCCCGGCGCCGGGCGACATCCTGGGCGAGCTCGCCGAGCCGATCGGGCTGACCGACTACGAGACCATCCGCATCGCGCACGAGATCGGCCGGCGCGGGCTGACCGGCATGAGCTTCATCTGCATCCCGCCGGGCAGCGCGGTGGTCTACCGCGTCATCGTCTACATCGTCATGTACCTGGCCGCCGGGCTCGCGCTGCGCAAGCTCGGCCGGGGCGCCTGAACAACCGACGCGGCGCGCCGGCGCTTTTCCGCGTTCATGCTTGTTTGTCGCGCGCCGACCCGGGTGCTAATTTGATTCGGGTGGCACGATGACAGACAGGGATCCTTCTGACGCGCCGAAGCCGGCCTCGGCGAAGCCGGTGTACTCACCTGACATCTTCGAGGTTCCCACCATCGCGGCCGCGCGCCATATCATCCTCACGCGCGAGCAAGACCAGAGCACCGACGAGCGCTGGGAAAACGAGACCCCATTCCTGGCGCGCCAGGTCATCGATCGACTCTCACCCGGCAAGGGCGATCTGGTGCTCGATTACGGCTGTGGCGTCGGGCGCGTCAGCCGCGAACTGATTCAGCAGACGGGGTGCTCCGTTCTCGGCGTTGACATCAGCGAGCGGATGCGCGCCTTGGCGATCGAGTACGTCGGGTCCCCTCGGTTCTGCTCCGCTTCCCCGGACATGCTTGATACGCTGATCGCGAAGGGGTTCCGCGCCGATCACGCGATCGCGGTCTGGGTGTTGCAGCACTGCCAACACCCGGTCGTCGACATCGCGCGCATTGCCTCGGCGCTTATCGAGGAGGCGGGGTTCATGGTCGTCAACAGTCGCGCGCGCTGGATTCCGACGGATCGAGGCTGGGCGCGGGATGCCGTGGACGTCGAAGCACTTCTCGCCACACGCTTCGCAGCCGGCGGCGACATAGAGCTAGGCCCTCCGGCGATGAGCAGGAGGTGTGCCGACGGCTCGTTCGGCAGGATCTACCGCCGCCGTCCGTAGCGCGCTTTACCCGAGTCGCAGGCGAAGACCCATCGGACGATGAAATCGCTCGGGCGGCACGGTTCGAACAGCCACAACTCGCCGAATGGAATCGCTTGGATATATCGTGGTGCCCCCTGCAGGGCTCGAACCTGCAATCCCGTGAGGGAAGCGGATTTT
>CAZGYG010000159.1:0-1771 GCA_964530335.1 uncultured Rhodospirillaceae bacterium
GCCGGTTTCGGTTTCATCGCTTCCTCGCGTCAGCGTCGTCGCAGGCGGTCGTGAGCGCTTTACGCTCGCGCCAGCTTGGGCGCCGGTCGCACCGAAACCCGAATCTTCACCTGCTGGTCGAGCCGGTTCAGGATCGTCATCAGCCGGTCAACGGTGAAGCGGTCGAGCTGGGCATTGCGGATGCGCGAGAAGTCGGCGGCGGCGATGCCCGTGATGGCCTGGGCCTTGCGCACGGAGATATCCTTGTCGTCCAGCACGCCGATGATCTTGGCGGCGAGGATGGATTTCAGTTGCTCAAGGTCGGCGTTCTCGCGGCCGAAGTCGCGGAAGACGTTGCCGCTGCCTCTCACAATTTCAGTTTCGTCAGTCATCTCGGCATCTCCTTCAAGCGTTTGCGCCGGTGTCGGATAAGATCGATCTCGGCCGTGGGCGTTTTGATTCCGGTCTTCGATTTCTTCTGGAAGGCGTGCACCACCCAAAGGTCTTCGCCGATCAACACGGCGTAAACCGCCCTGTAAGCATCGCCGCGCCAGGCCAGCGCAACCTCGAATATGCCGGAGCCGAATCCCTTCATCGGTTTGGCAATATCGGCCTTCCGGCCTTCGGCGGCGATCGTCAGGGCGCGCAAAATCTCGGTCTGTGCCCCTTCGGGGAAGTCCTCAAAATCCTTGCGGGCAGCCTTCACCCATGAAATCGGCCTTGTGTTCCTGCTCACGCTCTTATGTTGTCAAATTTGACAACGAAGGTCAATCCGAGCCTGGAGTCGGTTTCGCAAGTCATGAAGCGCGAGCCGGACGGCGGCGCGGCAGCACGGCGAAGCCGATCTGTTCGGGCAGCTTGCGCACGATCTCGACGGCAATCGCGGTTGCCCTGTCGCGGCCCGGCGACTCACCGGTTGCGACTCGGGCGCCGGGCGGCTATAGAACGCCCTTCCCCCCGGGTGTCGTGCGCCGCACGGCACCGACGCGCCTGTTCGGGCCCCTTCCCCAAGCACGTCGGACCCAGGCAGCGCGCCCGCTCGGCGCCGGCCCAAAGCCGGCACGAAAGTTCGAGAACCGCCCCCCGCGTCCCCAACGTACCAGGAGCCGGCATGACCCAGACTTCGACCACGCAGCCCAGCGCCACGGAGGAGAGCTTCGCCTCCCTGTTCGAGGAATACACCCGCCGCATCGACGTGGCGGAAGGCTCGGTGGTCAAGGGCCGGGTGGTCGAGGTCGGACCCGACAGCGTGCTGATCGACGTGGGGCTCAAGGCCGAGGGCCGGGTGGCGCTGCGCGAATTCGCCGTGCCCGGCCAGCCGCTGCCGATCGCCGCCGGCGACGAGGTCGAGGTCTACATCGAACGGCTCGAGGACCGCAACGGCGAGGCCGTGCTGAGCCGCGAGAAGGCCCGGCGCGAGGAATCCTGGAACCACCTCGAGACCGCGTTCAAGGGCACCGCGCGCGTCGGCGGCTTCATCGTCGGCCGGGTCAAGGGCGGGTTCACGGTCGATCTGGGCGGCGCGCTCGCGTTCCTGCCGGGCAGCCAGGTCGACATCCGCCCGGTGCGCGACGTGACCGGCCTGATGGGCGACAAGCACGAGTTCCAGATCCTCAAGATGGACCGCAGGCGCGGCAACATCGTGGTCTCGCGCCGCGCCGTGCTCGAGGAATCCCGCGCCGAGCAGCGTAACGAGCTGGTCGCCAACCTGCGCGAGGGCCAGGTGCTGGACGGCGTGGTCAAGAACATCACCGACTACGGCGCCTTCGTCGACCTGGGCGGGGTCGACGGC
>CAZGYG010000160.1:0-1688 GCA_964530335.1 uncultured Rhodospirillaceae bacterium
GCGGGATCAGCCGGGAGCCGCCTCGGGGTTCGCCTCGGCCGGCGCGTCGGACGCGGGCCGCGCCAGGTGCTTGAGCACGATCGTGATCCGGCGGTTGACGGCGGCGAACGGATCGGCCGGTTCGAACGGCTCGGTATCGGCCTGGCCGACCACCTCGCGGACGCGGAAGTCGGGCACGCCGGCGGCGACCAGCGCCCGCCGGCTGGCGTTGGCGCGATCCGCCGAGAGCTCCCAGTTGCTGTAGGTGCTGGACGACGGGTACGGCGTGGCGTCGGTGTGGCCGCTGATCTTGATCGGGTTGGGCAGGCTGGCCACGGCTTCGGCGACCTGGCGCAGGAGCTTGGCCGCCGCGGCGGAAAGCTGGGCGCTGCCCGCGGTGAACAGCGAGCGGTTGTCGAGATCGACGATCTGGATGCGCAGGCCCTCGTCCGTCATGTCGACGACGACGTGCTGGGCCAAGTCCTGCATCTCGGGCGACGACTTCAGCGCCTCCTCCAGCGTCTCCTTGGCCGCCTCGAGCCGGGCCGCGTCGTCGGCCGCGGAAGCCGCGGCGGTGGCGGCATCGCCTGCGCTCGCGACCGATGCCTCGACGCTGGCCTCGCCGTCCAAGTCCGGGGATGCCACGTCCATCTGGGCGTAGCCCGCGCCTCTGGCCGGGCCTTCGCCATAGATGTCCTCGACATCCGAGCGGCTGGTGTCGTGGCTGGGATCCGAGGTGTTGGCGTTTTCGCCCACCTGCAGCCCGACCGAGGCGTGCACATCCCGCATGGCGCCTTGTTCGCTCATGTCGGTGCCGCCCAGGATGCCGCCCGAGCCGCTCGGGGTGTAGCTGATGGAGGTCGGGGCAAAATAGTTGGAAATGCCCATCATCTGCTCCTTGGTCACCGAGTTGAGCAGCCAGAGGAGCAGGAAAAACGCCATCATCGCGGTCACGAAGTCGGCGTAGGCGATCTTCCACGCCGTGTTGCCGTGAGATTCTTGATGGCCGCCGCTCTTCTTGCGGATGATGATGATCGGCCGTTCGTTGGTCTTGGTCTTTGCCTCGGCCATGGGAACCCGCTGCCGGCGTGCGCGGGACGCGGGCGCACGTAACCGGCAACGTGCGGCAACTCCACTGAATTTTCTGTTAAGCCCGATTGTTGCGGGCCGCCCGTGTCCCTAGAGTGGCCCGGTCCTTTCCGGCCCGGGAGGCGGCGGGGCATGGCCTTGGACCCGAGGAAGCTGCGCGCCGCGCTCGGTTGCTTCGCGACCGGCGTGACCATCGTCACGGCCCGGGCGCTCGACGGCGAGCTCATCGGCATCACCGCGAATTCGTTCAGTTCGGTCTCGCTCGACCCGCCGCTGATCCTGTTCAGCCTGGACCGGCGCGCCTACAGCCTGCGCAAGTTCGAGGAGTGCGGACGGTTCGCCGTCAACATCCTGGACGAGAGCCAGCGCGAGCTTTCGGCCACGTTCGCGACGCCCTTGGCCGACAAGTTCGCCGACGTGCGCATCAAGTTCGGCCGCACCGGCAGCCCGTTGATCGTGGGCGCTCTCGCCGTGTTCGACTGCTCGGTGCGATTCCGTTACGAGGGCGGCGACCACATCATCTTCGTCGGCGAGGCGATCGACCTCGTGATCCGGCCGCACGGGCGGCCGCTGCTCTACTTCCAGGGCCGCTACCGGACGCTCGACGGCGACGACCCGAC
>CAZGYG010000161.1:0-1676 GCA_964530335.1 uncultured Rhodospirillaceae bacterium
CGCGTCAGCTCTGGCGCGCCCAGAACGTCCGCGCCATCCTCGCGGCCGCGGGCTGCGACGTTGCTCTCGAGGCCGTTAACACCTCCCTTGTAACCGCGGGAGCGGCACTCTCGACCCTCCACGACGGCGGCCTCGACGTCTCTGCACCGGGCAGGGTCGACTTCTGGGCGCGACATCTGCCGGTCAGCGTCGAACTCTCGGCCTCCACCCGGGCCGCGCTCGAAGCCGCCATCACCACCATGCACCCGTTGCACAGGCCACAGCCGGCAGAGGGCGCGCTCGAACTTCTGCGCGAGGTCAGGGGGATGGGTCTCGCAACCGCCCTCGTGTCCAACGCGGGGCTGACCACCGCGCCGCAGCTGCGCATCATGCTTGCCGAATTTGGCATCGCGCCCTATCTCGACGCCTGCATTTTCTCCGACGACCATGAGCTGGCCAAGCCCAACGTGCGCCTGTTCCAGGCCGCCCTGGACCAGATCGGCGTCGACGCCTCGACGGCGGCATTCGTCGGCGACTCGCCCCACAACGACGTCTACGGCGCCCGTCAGGCCGGCATGCTTGCCGTCCAGATCGGGCATCGTGAGGCGCCACCAAGCACCGGCTACACGCCGAACGACGCGGCGGTGCCACACGCAAGGATTCGTAGTCTCGCCGAGCTCCTGCCGGCACTGGGCCAGCTCGCGACCTTCGCCGCGAAGCCTGGACTGTAGCCCAGCGCTCGCGCACCGGGCCGCGCCGGCCACGAGGCCGAATCGTGAACCACGCCGTCGCATCGGCTATTCTGGCTCTCGTGAAAGCCGCCATATTCCGTGGAACCGGCCAGATCAGCGTCGAGGACTGCCCGGAACCCACGATAGAGGCTCCGACTGACGCCATCGTGCGCGTGACCATGTCGACGATCTGCGGCACGGACGTCCGCGTCTTCCAGGGCCGCATCCCCAACGCGCCCGGCGGCAGCATCGGCCACGAGTTCAGCGGCGTTGTCGAGGAGACCGGCTCGGCCGTCACTCGCTTCAAAGCCGGAGACAGGGTGGTGAGCCCCTTCTCGGTCTTCTGCGCCGGCTGCTTTTACTGCCGCAAGGGCCTGCTCTCGGCCTGCGAGCAACGCCGGGTCTTCGGCTTCGGCGGTCTCGGTGGCGCCCAGGCGGCTTACGTGCGCGTCCCGATGGCCGACGCCATGCTGGAGTCGCTTCCGGCCTCGGTGACTGACGTCCAGGCCGCGTTCCTGTCCGACGTCCTGCCCGGCACCTTCGCCGGGCTGACCATGGCAGGACTGCGGGCGGGAGACAGCGTGGCCATCGTCGGTTGCGGCCCCACCGGGCTGTGCGCGCAGCTCCTGGCGCGCACTATGGGCGCGGCCCAGGTCTTCGGCATCGACCACCACGCCGACAGGCTGGAGATGGCCGCCAGGCTCGGCGCCGTCCCACTGAACTCAGAGACGGACGACATCGCCGCCAGGGTGCGCGACGCCACCGGCGGCCGCGGCGTCGATATCGCCGCAGAGGCTACGGGCACTCTCGCGGGTCTGACGGCTGCATCGCCCCTGGTCCGGCCCTGGGGCTCGCTCCTCGGCCTCGGCGTGGCGGTGGAGCGCGACGCCCAGTTCCCGCTCGGCGGCCTCGCGGGACGCCACGTGCGCTTCATCCCCGCCGGTATCCCGCCGGTGAAGAACTACA
>CAZGYG010000162.1:0-1643 GCA_964530335.1 uncultured Rhodospirillaceae bacterium
GTGCGGAAGTACCACGATGGATCGACGTTGGTCAGGGGGTCGCTACCGCCGCGGACGCGCTCGTTCTCGTGATAGCGCCCGAAGGCGGCCCCGCCGGCCGCCCAGGTCAGCGTGCCCAGCGCGCCTTCGTGGATCAGCTCGCGGATGCGCTGATTGTGTGGCCGCAGCATCTCGCCCGGCGACGAAACGATGCGCAGGCCGCGCTCGCGTGCCGTCGCGATAACCTCGTTGGCCTCGGCCACGGTCGTGGTCATTGTCTTGTTGAAGTGGACGTGCTTGCCGGCCCGCAGCGCCTGCAGACCCTGCTCGTAGTGCAGGCCGATAGGCGAGGCGATCGAAACCGCGTCGACCTCGCCGTGTTCGAGCAAGTCCGTGAACTCGGTGAAGTGCCTGGGGATGCCGAAGGTCTGGGCCGCGGCTTCCGCCCGGCCCGGCGCCGGATCGCAGACCGCCGCCAGGCGCACGCGATCCCGCAGGTCGGGCTGGCTCATGTGCGGCAGGATGCCGCGGATCGAGATGCTTCCCGCCCCGACTACGCCCAGACGCAAGAAGTCGCTCATGGCAGCTCCTGGGGCACCTGCTCCCAGGTGCCATTCCTGGCCGCCCGCAGGACCGCGTCGATGGCGGCCTGGCAGCGGTAACCGTCGTCGAAGGTCGCCGCGATTTCGGAGGCGTCGCTGCCCTTCAAGATCGCGTCGATGAACCGGGCGAACATCTCCGGTATCGAATGGGGCATGCCGCCAGCGACGAGGGAGCCCGGCAGTTCGATCGGCTCCCAATCCGAGCCCGTTCGCAGGCGCCGCAAAGACTCGATGTCGCCGCGCGAGAACGAGGCCGAAAGGGCACCACTCTCCCCGGTCACGACGACGTAGCCGAGGTGGCCGCGCGCACCGTCCCCGTGGATGGCGCCGTAGGAAGCCGGCGCCGGCGTTACGCGGCTGATCAAGAACTGACCCTTGATGCCCCCGGCGGTGCGGAAGAGCGCTGAGGCGAGGTCCACCGTCGCGTTCGGCCGCGGCACCTCGTGGGTGATGGCGGTGATGTCGGAGATGAAGCCGCCGAAGGGGCCGAGGAGGAAGTTGGCGGTATCGATATAGTGCGAGCCCATCTCACCCAGCTCGCCGAAGCCGTGACGGTCCGGGTCGTCGCGCCAGGTGCCGGTCGCGTCCGGCCGCATCTGCCTGAACCACTCACCGTGGATTTCGATGAAGTAGGGCCGGCCGATCTCGCCATCAAGCAACTTTTGGCGAAGGGCGGAGAGGGCGAAGTTGTGACGAAAGGTGAAGGCCATCTGGTGCACGACGCCGCGACCGTTGGCCAGCCGGGTCATCTCCGCGGCCTGGCCCTCGTTCAGCGCCATCGGCTTCTCGCAGAACACGTGCTTGCCGGCACGCAGGGCCGCCATCGTGTAGGGGTGGTGCATGTCGTCGGAGGAAACGACCGTCACGGCGTCGATATCGGCGCGCCCGAGGATCGCCTCCAGGTCGTTGGAGGCATCGGGGACGCCGCAGCGGGCCGCCATGGCCCGCGTGCGCTCGAGGTCGCGTCCGTAGAGGGCCACGACCCTGGCGCGCGGGTGCGCGTTCACGCCGGGGATGTGTGCGATCTCGGCGAACGATGCCGCCCCCAGGACCGCGACGCGG
>CAZGYG010000163.1:0-1560 GCA_964530335.1 uncultured Rhodospirillaceae bacterium
CGCGCCGGAAGAGAGAGGCCGGGGGGACGCCCCCCGCGCCCCCTGGCAAAGGGCCTGCCGCCCTCTGCACTCCCGCTTGCGGAAGGGCGTCCCGCGATCTCACGCCTACGGACCTGGGTTCAGGTGACAGCTTCTCGTGTTCGCTCCTCATGCTATGTCTCCCGGGAAGCGCTGCGCATGGCTGTCGCGCTGCTCCGCGCGGGCAAAGGTAGGACAGGAAACACCCCCACGCCTCCCGGCAGAGGCGCTGCACCCCTGCACTGCCGCTTACGAACCGACCCGGAGCCTCGGACTCCCGCTGACATGCTGAAGTGCTGACCGGCTGATTGCTTCATCTTGCGTTCTCGGACCCGAGAACCAGCGAGCACATTTCGCTCGCTATGCCGCCTCAGCCATTTACAAGGCAGAGGTCGTTCTTGACCACCTGCCTTTCGCCGGCACGGCCCATGATCTGGCGCGCGGCCTCGACCACGTGGCGGAAGCCTCCCGCGAGGCCGGGCTGGCCGCTGGAAATCTGACCGCCGTCGGTGTTGATCGGGAACGTGCCCTTATAAGTGGTGTCCGTCGACTGGTAGAAGGGCCCGACCTCGCCCTTCGGCGCCAGACCGGCGTCCTCGATCGTCATCGCGATAAGGATGGTGTAGCAGTCGTAGAACTCGGCGAACTGGATGTCACGAGGCCCGTAGCCGGACATGCGGTAGGCCCGCTGCGCTGAGACCCGGGCCGGCGTGGTGGTGATATTCTCGGTCTCCCAGATCTGGGCGTTGGCCTGCTCCAGCCCCGCGCCCAGGATGTACACCGGCCGGTGCGGGCCCGAGCGCGCCCGCTCGGCGCTGGCCACGATCACCGCCGCCGCGCCGGCCGACGGCATTACGCATTCCAGCAGGTGCAGCGGCTCGTTCACGTAGCGCGAGTTCAGGACGTCATCGATGGTGATCGGCACGCCCTGGAAGGCGGAGTTGGGGTTGTTCAGGGCGTTGAAGCGCTGGTCGACGGCCAGCTTGGCCATCTGCTCCGGCGTGGTGCCGTACTCGTACATGTGGCGCCGGTACATCAGCGCATAGCCGGTGCCCGCGCCCTGCGCCGGCCCGAACGGCGCCTCGAACTCGGCGCCGATGCTCCCTGCGCCACCGCCGGGCCCGCCGCCCGGCCGCGCGCCCGGCGGCCTCGAAGGCCGGTCGTCGCGGGCCGAGCCCATGACGATCAGTGCGTAGGTACAGAGACCGGCGTTGATCGCCGCCGCGGCCGTCGTGACCGACGTTGCGCCGCTGGCCCCCTGCATCGACACGCCGACCGAGTAGTTGGGCCTTATCTGGAGATAGTCCGCCATAGAGGCCGGCGTGGTGTTGCCGCCCTCGACGACCAAGCCGTCGATGTCAGCCTTGGTCAGCCCCGCGTCCGCGATCGCGATGCGCGCCGCCTCGGCACAGAGCCCGTACATCGACCGCCCGGGGTACGTGCGCCGGGTTGGCAGCTCGCCGATGCCGATGATCGCGGTCTGACCTCGCATGTCGCCTCCAGCGAAGGTGGCCGGATTCTAGCACAGGTCGGCCGCGGCAC
>CAZGYG010000164.1:0-1543 GCA_964530335.1 uncultured Rhodospirillaceae bacterium
TCCGGACTCGATCACCAGGGCGCCCGCGCCGGCTTCGAGCGCGGCGCGCAGACCTCGAATCGGGGCGTATGACGACTCGCCCGCCGCCAGCAGGCGCCCGTAGGTAACCCCGGCGGTGGGGCAGGAGAGGATGTCAGCGTTTAGCGATGCGAGGCCTGAGATGGCGTGGCCCGCGGCCGATACCGCGTGAGCGGCGCGCAGGACGGCGCCGCCGGCCGGTTCGCGGAGGGCGCCCGCCTCGAACCAGACGGTGTCGGGGGCTTGCTCGGCCCCTGGAGCGAGGCGCACAGCATCGTCGCAGGAGCGGTCGACGGCGGCTGTGCTGCCGGCGAAGCGCAGCAGGAGGCGCGGCGCGGCTCCCGCCGGCTGCCAGATGGCGATGCCGGTGGCCGGAAGGCCGGCGTCGCGAACCTTGAGGGCGGTGGCGAGCAACGCCTCGGCGCTGTCGCCTTTGATGCTGAGGGTCCGGGATGCCTTGGGCAGAGGCGCGACCTTGAACGTGGCCTGGACGATGACGCCCAGCGTGCCCAGCGCGCCGATATGCATCTTCGCCATGTCGTAGCCTGCGACGTTTTTCACAACTCGGCCGCCGGACTTCACCAGGGCGCCATCGACGGTCGCGACGGTCATGCCAATTACGAGGTCACGGGCGGTGCCGAAGGCGATGCGCGCCGGCCCGCTGGCGTTGACGGCCAGGGTCCCGCCAATGGTCGATTGCGGCGCGCCCGGTGGGTCGAGCGGCAGCCACTGGCCGTTCTCGCCCAGGAGGCGCTGCAGCTCTGCCAGCGGCATGCCGGCCTCGACGGTCACGGTGAGGTCGGCGGGCTCGTACTCGACGACGCGGTTCAGGCCGCCCAGGCGCAGGGCCAGGTCATAGCGCGCCGGTGGCATACCCAGCGCGAGGCGAGTGCCGCCGCCGACGGGGATCACGGCAGCTCCGCAGGCGGTGGCCTCACGCAGGGCGCCGGCCACGCTTTGGGCGGAGTCGGGCGTTACCGCCAGGCCGGGAGACATACCGTCGACGGTTGGGCCAGGGTCACTCGACATAACGGTAGCAGAGGGCGTGACTTCTCGAAGGCGCGATTCAAGCTCGCGCAGCGGTGCGGCGGCGGTCATACGTAGGCGTCCGGGCCGAAGCTCTGGATGGCCTGCGAGCGCACTTCGCCGCAACCCTTGCTGGTGGGGAAGGCTTTGCAGGGGTTGAAGGACTCACCGGCGCCGAAGGCGGCCTTGAGCTTCGACATCTCGGCGATGTCGGCGTCGGAGAAGATCCAGCTCATGTAGTCGCGCTTTTCGAGCCCGACGCCGTGCTCGCCGGTTATGGAGCCGCCGGCTTCGACGCAGATGCGCATGATCTCCTCGCCGGCGTCGAGGACGCGGGCGGTTTCGCCCTCCCTGCGCTCGTCGAAGAGGATGTTGGGGTGCAGGTTGCCATCGCCGGCGTGGAAGACGTTGGCGATGGTGAAGCCGTGGCGAGTGCCCACCTCGGCGACGCGGGCCATCACCTCGGGCAAGCGGGTCCTGGGCACGACGCCGTCGAGGA
>CAZGYG010000165.1:0-1539 GCA_964530335.1 uncultured Rhodospirillaceae bacterium
ACGGCTTCCTCAGCGAGAACGCGGGCTTCGCCAGGCGCTGCCTGGAAGAGGGCATCGTCTTCGTCGGTCCGCGGGTCGAGATACTCGAGCTGTTCGGCGATAAAGTCCGGGCGAGGGACGCCGCCGGCCAATCCGGCGTGCCCGTCCTGCCGGGGACGGCCGGCCCCACGACCGTCGAGCACGCGCGAGCCTTCTTCGAGGCGCTGCCCCCCGGCCAGGCCATGATCATCAAGGCCATCGGTGGCGGCGGCGGCCGCGGCATGCGCGTGATCGAGAGCCTCGACGGCCTCGACGACGCCATGACTCGCTGCAGCGCCGAGGCCAAGGCCGCCTTCGGCAACGGCGACGTCTATGTCGAGCGCCTGGTGCGCCAGGCCAGGCATATCGAGGTTCAGATCGCCGGCGACGGCTCCGGCGCCGTGAGCCACCTCTGGGAACGTGACTGCACCATCCAGCGGCGGCATCAGAAGATCATCGAGATTGCGCCCTCGCCCGGACTGCCGCCCGGCCTGCGCGACCGCATTCACGCCGCGGCGGTTCGGTTGTCAGGCGACGTGCGCTACAACAACGTCGGCACGTTGGAGTTCCTCGTTGATGTCTCGCACCTGGCCGACGACTCCTTCTTCGCCTTCATCGAGGCCAACCCCAGGCTGCAGGTTGAGCACACCGTCACCGAGGCCGTGACCGGCCTCGACCTCGTGCGCATCCAGCTCGAGCTGGCCGGTGGGGCCTCGCTGGCCTCGCTCGGCCTGCAGCAGCCGAACATCGCCGCCCCGCGCGGCTACGCCATCCAGGTGCGCGTGAACATGGAGACAATGCGGCCGGACGGCATGGCCATGCCCTCCGGCGGCACCCTGACCGCCTTCGACCTGCCCACCGGCCCCGGTATTCGCGTCGATACCTTCGGCTACGTTGGCTACAAGACCAGCCCACGCTATGACTCGCTGCTGGCCAAGGTCATTGCCCACAGCAGCCAGCCCGCGTTCGAGGACGCCGTCAAGCGCTGTTACCGTGCACTGTCCGAGTTCAAAGTGCAGGGCGTCAAGACCAACATCGGCTTCCTGCAAAGCATCCTCTCGCACCCCGACTTCCGCGACTCGAACCTGACCACGCGCTTCATCGAGGACCACCTGCCCGAACTTCTGGCCAGCACGGACCACAAGCCTCACTTTGTCGAATCGGCGTCCGCCAACGGCGCGCAACCACCCGCGGCGCCACCGGCCGCCCCCGCAGCGGCTGAGCCCGCCCCTGGAGCGGGCCTTGCCGGCGCGAAGGTCGACCCCAACGACCCTCTCGCTGTCCTGACCTACGGCAAGACATCCGGCGCC
Organism: uncultured Rhodospirillaceae bacterium; assembly: GCA_964530335.1. Classification (GTDB taxonomy): domain Bacteria; phylum Pseudomonadota; class Alphaproteobacteria; order SP197; family SP197; genus VGDP01. The sequence continues at coordinate 1,329 of CAZGYG010000165.1, forward strand.
GCGCCTCAGGGGGTGGTCGCCCCGGCGACGGCCGCGGGCCCGGCGCGAGTGGGCGGCCCCGAGGGCACCGTGCCGGTCGAGACGCCGCTGCAGGGCACCGTGATCTCCATCGAGGTCAAGGAGGGGGAGACGGTGCGTCCCGGACGCATCCTCGTGGTCATGGAATCGATGAAGATGCAGCACGAGATCAAGGCACAGCGCAGCGGCATCG
>CAZGYG010000166.1:0-1500 GCA_964530335.1 uncultured Rhodospirillaceae bacterium
GCGCCGGCTACGACCTCATGGGTGGCGGCACGCGCCGGCCCGACCAGCCACGGCCGGTCGGCGGCGAGCGCAACACCTACGAGCCGATGCCCGGCCGGCGTCTGATCATGAACACCCGCACCAACATGGTCCGTGTCGCCGACATGTACCTCTACTTCTGGAACATGGCCAAGGTGACCATCGCCCAACTGCACGGCTACTGCCTGGCCGGCGGCTGCGAGCTGGCGATGATGGCGGACTTGGTGATCGCCGCCGAGGATGCCCAGATCGGCCACCCCGGCGCGCGCTTCAGCACCTCGCGCACTGCCGCGAACTGGCCCCTGATCATCGGCATGCGGCGCGCCAAGGAGCTGCTGTACACCGGCGACACCGTCAGCGGCCGCACGGCCGAGGAGATGGGCATGGTCAACCGCGCCGTGCCGGCCGGCCAGCTCGACGCTGAGGTGGAGCGCTGGGCCGAGCGGATATCGATAAACTCGGCCGACCTGCTGGCCCTGAACAAGCGCAGCGTCAACGCCTTCTTCGAGCCCCTGATGTACCCCGGCATCCACGCCGCCACCGACACCGACGCGATGGGCGGCTCGACCGAGCAGAACTACATGTGGTCGGACAAGATCCGCGAAGGCGGCATGCGCGAGGCCATCTCCTGGCGCGACGGCCGCTACCGCGACGCGCCCCAGATCCACTAGGCCGCGCGACCCATGGACTGGCAGCAGACCTACAACGAACGTTTGACAAGCCCGGAGGAAGCGGTCAAGGCGGTGCGCTCCGGCGACGTCGTCTACTTCTCAGTGACGGCGCCCCGGCCGGTGCAGCAGGCCCTCTGGGAACGGCGCGAAGAGCTCGAGAACGTCACCGTGAGGACGCTGGCGCCGACCTGGGACCCGGGCTGGTTTCGCCCCGGCGCTGAGAAGAGCTTCTCACCCGAATTTGAGCTTTTTATCGGCGACTACGCGCGCTTCGTCACGGACGAGAAGCGCGGCGTCTATCTGCCCAACCTGTTCTCGCTCAGCGCCCGTGGCTTCGACTCGGGCAGGGCGCCGGCGCCGGACGTTGCCGTCGTTAATGTCGGCCCGCCCAACGGCGCCGGTTATTGCCAGTTCGGGCCGCACCACTGGTTTCAGCGCCAGTACGCCAACCGCGCCCGCACCGTCATCGCCCTGGTCGAGCCGGACATGCAGCACTGTTTCGGCGACAACCTCATTCACGTATCGAAGCTGACGCACGTGATCGAGGGGCCGCCGGCGCCGACGATTACGAAAGAGGAGTTCGACGGCCTGCTCGCCGGCCTGCCGGACGATCGCCGTACGGGCTGGCAGCAGATCTGGTCGGCGCTGCCCGATCCACGGATCCTGGCGCCGTTCAAAGCCTTCATTCCGATACTGGACACCGCAACCGCTTCGCGCTTTCTCGGGCTGGGTGAGCCGGAGGCCGAGTTCAAGACCATCGCCGGCTATGTCGCCCAGCTGATCGAGGACGGCGACACGGTCCAGGTCGGCA